>NZ_JAMOKS010000016.1:0-158324 GCF_023656785.1 Parabacteroides caecihominis | reverse complement strand
GAAACAAAGTGTTTTTTCAAGATGCGCAAATATAGTGCAAACCTATTAAAATTCAAATAGTTATAAAACTAATGTTTTAATCGGATGTGGTGAATAAAGCTAAATAGAGCATATTTGGGAGTGAGTTATGTTACTTATCTGTTACCTCTTCCAATTTGCCTACTAATCGGATATAAGGCATTAGTTTTCAATATATTGCATTATTCTTCATAACTTCAAATACCTCAACAGTAATTAAATTTGTAACTAAAAAAGTTGAGTTATGAGAAGTACATTCAGAGTGTTGTTTTACACTAAAAATCAATCGATTAAGAATGGTAAAGTACCTGTAATGGGACGTATTACCATCAACAAGACCACAGCTTGCTTTAGCTGTAAGAAGGAGGTGTCTATTTCTTTATGGGACGCCAAAGCTAATAGGGCTAAAGGGAAATCCGAAGAAGCTAGAATGTTAAACCAGGAACTTGATAATGCCAAAGCCCAAATTGCCAAGCATTACCAATACATATGCGATCATGACAGTTTTGTCACAGCCAAGAAAGTCTATAGCCGCTATGTCGGTTTTAAAGAAGATTCCCACACCCTTATGGAGCTTTTCAGGGAACAGCTTGAGTCATACAAGGAGAAAGTAGGCAAGGAAAAGGCAAAAAGCACCTATCTTGGTTTAGTAGCCGATTATAAGAGCGCATTGCTTTTTTTGAAAGACAAAAAGAATGTTGAGGACATTGCACTTGATGAACTTGACAAAGATTTTATTGAAGACTATTATAATTGGATGTTGGGCACATGCGGCTCGGCCAGTTCTACAGCATTCGGACGTGTTAATACCATGAAATGGCTAATGCATATCGCTCAAGAGAAAGGTTTAATAAAAGTTCATCCCTTCACGGGTTTTGGATGTAAGCCGGGATATAAAAGACGTTCATTTCTCTCTGAAGAAGAACTGCAGAGGCTTATACATGTAGAATTGAGGTATAAACGTCAGCAGGCTATGCGTGACATGCTACTTTTCATGTGCTTCACAGGCCTCGCCTTCGCAGATCTGAAAGCAATTACTTATAAGAATATCCATACAGATTCTGATGGTGGCACATGGCTCATGGGAAACCGTATAAAAACAGGCGTAGCATACGTCGTGAAATTATTACCTATAGCAATTGAACTTGTAGAAAAGTATAAGGGTGATAACAAAAAGAAAGATTCTCCTGATTGCGTTTTCCCCGTCGGTGATTATGAAACCATGAAAAGTAGTTTTAAGGTTTTAGGGAAAAAGTGTGATTGTAATGTAAATATCACCCCTCATATCGGGAGACATACCTTTGCAGTTTTGGCTATATTGAAAGGCATGCCGTTAGAAACTTTGCAAAAAGTATTAGGACACAAATCGATTCTTTCCACACAAGTCTATGCTGAACTGATCAATCCGAAGGTTGGGGAAGATACGGATAGGATGTGCGACAAGATTGGTTCCGTGTATCGCTTGGCCAATTAGAATAAGTATGAAAAAACACCCTTCAGCAAATGTTGAAGGGTGTTTTTCGTATTCAGGCAGGTTGCTTATTTCAAGTAACGCCTGAAATCTTTATAGTTCTTTTTTAGTACCTCGTATAGCCCGCTTTCCGGATAGAGCAGTTTACCCCCGACAGAGGTAATTGAGGTATAAGGTATTGCCTTTTCATCCCGTAGTGTTTGTAATGTACGCTTGGAAACATGAAGCATCCGGCATACCTCATCTCCACTCAGATAATGTTCGTCTGCAATCGTCGGACGTATCCGTGCCGCAGCAGCCTCCAGATTTTTTCCTGTCCGTTTGATCCATCCGGTAAGTTCCTTGAACTCTTCCGAATCTTTAGTGATAATGTCTGCCATACTCTTTATTTTCTTTTTTTGATTAGTCCTTCCTCCAGAATTTGCTGGATGTCCACTTCTTTATAAAAGAATTTTCCACCGATATTAGAATAAGGAATCAGCCCGTTATCCCGGTAAGTCTGCAGTGCCCTTTTGGAAATATTGAGAGCCAGGCACACATCCTGCGCATCCAGTCACTTGTCCGGTGTTACGGGGGCTATTTTCTTTTGAAAGTCCATCATTTGCACGGACAGCATACTTAGTTGTTTCTTCAAGTCCTGATAAGCACTTGTTTCGATAATTGTCAGTTCCATGATTTATAAATTAAATTGTGAATAATGAAATTGGGTGCAAGATAAAGGGAATATTACTATAAATCAATCGTTTAGTTTCCAGTGTCGTTAATAGTCATTAATAGTCATTTTTTGTCAGCGTAGCTTTTCTTATACTTTTTATTTAACGGGGGAGTCGTGAAATCCGACATCCCTTATACAAATGGTAACTCTTTCATCTTTTTTCCTTTTTTGCCCTGCCACATTTCTTTATGATATGGATTTCTTCGGAGAAATCAGAAATATGAGTATCTTTGGAACGAAATATAGATTTAAATGGCAGGCAATAGCCTTCCAATTAGATATAGACATAACATTCGCAGAATGTCTCAAGACGGAAATCTGGTAAATTTCAATGAATAGAGGCTTTTTGTGTATTGCTTATGCTATGCTTTGTCATAGCGTGGCTTACACAGCTACTATTCATAGGTTTACCAGAACCTCCGTCTTGGAGTTGGGTAAGGCCACGCTTTCTCAAATACTTCTGCCGAATAATATTTATAGGTTAAATATTATACTTATGGCAAAACTCCAATTACTTGCAATCACTACTCTTGACGGATACCTCTTCGACAGGACTGTTTCTTCCCCTTTGTGGGATAATCCGAACAAATATGGCCTCACCAAAATACGGGAACGTGCTACACAGACTCTCGGGCCGGATGTATCTTTCATCTCATTGACACAATGGAAAAAGAAAAATGAAGGTATTTATTTCATAGAAGCGGCTCCGGATACAATTTCCGTTATAAGCAGCATGTTCAGATACTGGTTGGTGGATGAAATCATCCTTTTTGTCGCACCGTATATCCAAGGGGACGGCATACGTCTGTTTACAGAAATTCCCGGTCCTTCCTCATGGGAAATGACCGGGAACAAATGTTTCAGATCCGGTATTTGCAGGCTGGCCTACAAACGGATTGAATAACCTGCAATTATCTTCTTATCCTGACTGACTTGGTTTAGACAGGCATCTTATATTTCTCCCAATATTTTCTTGCCTTGTCCGGTCCTATCCAGTTCCGTTGGTCATCGATTCCCCTGTCCGAGAGTTGTTTCCTGACCAGCTTCTGGATATCAATCTCCCCTTTGGCTATCTTGATCAGCAGTTCGGAAGCAATCGTATTCAGCATTAAGTCCGGATTCAGTTCATCCGGTATCTCTTCCATTTCTTTTTTCATAAGTCGCTTCTTTATTTTTTAGGTTTATTATCCTTGAAAGTCATCTCAATCCTGTAATTGTCATCCAACTCGAGTGATGCCTCATACTTCTTTCCTTTCTTGCTGGTAAACTTCAGATATCCGGTACGTTTCCCCGATAGCAGCAGGAGCATCTGATTATCCGTCAGTTCCCTGCCGTTGAACGTTCTAAATAACAGGAACCCACAATTGGGATCGCTGCATTTGGCGACCTTGTTAAAGACGATAATCGTTTCTGCTCCGCATTTGGGGCAGTTACAATGTGGCAAGTCCGGATGGTTAAGTTTCAGGGCAAGCAGTTCCGAGGTGATTTGTTGGGTATAGGAATTGATGCTCTGAGTAAATGTTTCCGTGGAAACTTTGCCGG
Source organism: Parabacteroides caecihominis (assembly GCF_023656785.1). Classification (NCBI taxonomy): domain Bacteria; kingdom Pseudomonadati; phylum Bacteroidota; class Bacteroidia; order Bacteroidales; family Tannerellaceae; genus Parabacteroides; species Parabacteroides caecihominis. The sequence continues at coordinate 154,578 of NZ_JAMOKS010000016.1, read as the reverse complement.
TTTCGATTTCATGCAAGGCGCATTCCCACCCTCCGGTCATGCTCACGTTGGCGATCATCTTCTCTTTTACAATATCATATACTTCCAGTCCTTTGGGAGTGGGAATCAGTGACCGTCCGTTTCTTTCCACGTAGTGTCTGGCAATGAGCAGTTCGATGATTCCGGCACGTGTAGCCGGTGTACCCAAGCCGGAATCCTCCATTGCCTCTTTTTCCTTTTCATCGTCCAATGTTCTGCCACAACCTTCCATCGCAGCAAGCAGGCTTGCCTCAGTGAATATGGGCTGCGGTTTGGTTTTCTTGACCAATGTATCAATACCGAGCACGGGCAATATTTCGTCTTCCTGAAATTCGGGCAGAAGACTTCCTTCTTCTTTCTCACTGGGTTCGTTATAGATGCCTCTCCACCCCGGAACTTTGATTTGGCTTCCTTTTATCCCGAAAAGAACGCCGTTACAGTCCGCTTGTACGGATACCGTTTCTTTCAGGCATTTGCCGGAGAAAGCCTCCAACATGCGTCCCGCGATCATGGAATAGATATTCTGCTCGTCAAGGGAAAGCCTCTGGGGATAGTTCTCCGTAATGATTAACGCATGATGGTCCGTCATCTTGCTATCGTCCACACAGTGCCGGTTTAAAGGCTGGTTACAGAGGTTTTCCGCATGCCATGTGAAACGGGGATGTTGCTTAAGCAGGCCGATGAGGGAAGGGACTTGTTCGAAGATGTCTTCTGTGATATAGCTACATCCGGTACGGGGATACGAAATGTAGCCTCCTTCATATAATTTTTGAGCAATGTTCAGCGTCTGTTCTGCGGTCAGTCCGAGTTTGGTATTGGCACTTCGTTGCAGGGCGGTCAGGTCATAAAGTAGCGGAGCTTCTTCTGGAACCTCTTTCTTCTCCACTTGCACCACTTTGGCTGTCGTCTCTTCATACACTTTTTTACGGTCCACATCGAGTTTTTCCGGTGTATCATATTTCCCGGTACAGGTTAAGACGAGTTCTTTCCCTGCTTTCGTTGTCCGTAGCTGTAGCAGATAATAGGGTTTGGCTATAAAATCCCTGTTGTCCAGATATCGACGGCAAATCATGCCAAGTGCCGGTGTCTGTACTCTTCCCAGAGAATAGTTACTCTTGCCTGCAGCCATGCTCAAAGACAGGCTGGCATTCATACCGACGACCCAATCTGATTCTCTCCTGGCTTTAGCGGCACGGTACAGGTTGTCAAACTCCTTACTTGATTTGAGGCTATCAAATCCTTCCCGTATCGATTTTTCTGTCATGGAAGATATCCACAAGCGTTTGGTTTCCTTATGATATCCCAGATATTCAAGCACATATCTCATAATTAACTCTCCTTCCCGCCCTGCATCAGTACAGGATATCACTTGATCAGCCTGACCCAACAGTTTACGGATTACTTCCAATTGTTTCAGAGCCGTCGGATCAGCCTTGTATCCATCTTCGGTTTTAATCTGACGGACAACCAGTTTGAACGGGTCGGGAATAATAGGCAGCATCTCCTTTTCCACATGGACAATGCCGTAGTCTTGAGGCAGGGCCAATGCCAACAGATGGCCGTAAGTTCATGTGACGGCATATCCGTTCCCACTCAAGTATCCTTCCTGTTTCTCCGTTACGCCCAGGACCCGGGCAATGCTGCGTGCCACCGAGGGCTTCTCACAAATACAAATTGTTTTCATGTTACTTTCTTTTTTAATATGAATGACTATTTAATTTTTACACTCTTGACCTTTGATTTTTCTTTCCGTACCCTTTTCTTCGGTTCTTTGGGAATGGAGAGCTTCTCTTTCTTTTCCGATACTTGTATGCTTTCCGTCAGATTCGGCAGGGGTATTTCCTTTGCCGGAAAACGGCTGATTAAATCCATTGAGATTCCTGACATTCCCGCATTCAGTTTCACCTGATCTGCCGGTTGGAGGTATTTCTCCCCGTTCTTTCCGGTTGCCAGTTCGTACATGACTGTTTCACGGCCCTGGAGGATTCCTTCGTAATTTTGGTAAGGAAGGTTTGATTCAGACAGTCCGTTCTGCTGAAGCATCCCACAAATCTCATCGGGTGGCAATCCTCCGAACTTCCGGTCAAAAGGAGAAGAAAGAATGTACTTGTATGTTGCCAGAAGCTGCTTTTCATGGCTCATATCGGGACATCCTTCATATTCCTGCAGTTGTTTGATTTTCTTTTCAATGCTGTTCAGAGCTTTGAAAGTATGTCTGTCCTTATTCTGAATAGGCATACTACCCATTCGGACCAGTTCCATCTGGATACGGTTCAGGCTGGACGTTTCCCATTTATTCAACAGATTACTGCGATTGCTCCGGTAATCATCCCGGAGGATAGCGATTGGATTTTTGGTACGAAAGAATAATCCGATCCGTTTTCCCCATGAGGGTTCGTGGAGGTTGGACGCGCTCCAGCGGATCGTGTTGAAACGGTAAGTATCCATGAATCTCCTGAAATGATTCCGGCTGGTAAACAGGTTTCTGAAAGTTTGCAGGAATGCTTTCCTTCCGGCAGCCCTGCGGCTACGTGGTATCTCTTTTTCGGGAATGAATGTATTATTTATCAGTTCCATATGCATTATAATTTGGGCTTCGCCTGCTTTTTAACGGAAGCGGTTTTTGTCTTGACCTTTTTCTTTTCATTGCCACAGGACAGTCCGGGCTTGTCTTGCGGTTTTTCGGCTGTTTGAGCTTCTCCTTTCTTAGAAACAACAACAGGCGGGCTTACCCGATGATAGTTCTTCCGGACTCCATCCCTGTTTAACAGTGTTTGCGCCAATGACCTGGCAGCATTTTGTAATTCATCCATCTTCTGCCGGAAAGGATAATCCCGGTACAATTCCTTTTGCCGGGTAATCTCACGGATACCTTTCTCCACAAACAAGAAATCCTTTTTATAGGCAAACGATTCGTCTGCCGGTAAATGGGCGTATCCTCTGGCTGCTATGTCCTGAAGTGTCATAATGTTCCGGTTACGGATAGAGAGTTCCAATGCGCCGGCTGTGACAAACCGGTTGAGATTTTCTCCCGTAGGATGCATGTCGAAAGTGACGGACGGCTTGTAATTCGCCAGAATTTCCATCCCGGCCTGCGGCATGGTGGTCTGATTCCCGTTGGAGAGTTCCAGCATCCGGCGGGAGACGGTTTCTATCCGGTAAATATTCAATGACTCCACATCCTGCAAAGAGCTTGAGTAGAAATTGTCCGCTGTCGATTGCAGGTAATCCCGAAACTTTATAGTCCCGGAAAGTCCGTCATTGAATACGCGGACACCTTGTTCCGTTTCAGCTATGGTGTAGAACTGTTTGGCTTGCTTTCCTGCCGCAATCTTCTCCATCGCATCTTCGTGTGCAATAAAGCACTTATAAGCTGGTGAGTAGTCCAGATCCCGGATATTCTCTGCCGTCAGTTCCCTTTGGCATGCTCTCAAATAAGCCGCTTTCCGTAAAGGTACGGAGTTGTTTTCAGTGATGCCTCCGTAAGAGGCGATGAAACTGAGGGCTTTCTCACTGTCTTTCGCCGGTAGTTCGCTGGTGAAAGGAATATCTTTAGCAGGTATTCCCTCAAAATGCAGCAATAAGTTATCCGGTATGGTTTTCTGATCCATAGCAATCCGGGCGGTCAGATCCATAAATACCTGAAAAGAGTCCTTATCCGTCGGAACATACGACACGACCATGACAGTCGAGACTTGATTATCCGGCTGTAACACAATAAACAGGCTCTTTAAATCCGCTTTAGCGGTGAATGTATCTTTTATTTTTTCCATCCATGCAGGCATGATAATCAGTTTTAGATGCGGGGATTATGTGACTTGTTCTGACGGGAAGCCGTCTTTCTCTTTTCCGAAGCCGCCGGTCCGGTCAGTTGCAACGGAGGACAGGTCAGTCTGTATCTCAGGCCAAGTATCTTGTCCGCGAGTTGCTGCTGCCTGTTTTGAATATTGTAGAATGCCTTTTCACTATATCCCTTTTTGGATTGCAGTTCGGACATTTCTTGATCCAGCGGTTTAAAATTTCCTTTGTGGGTGAACTCCTTATAGCTTTCATTAGTATTGAAATCAGCCGGTAATCCGTATTCCCGTATAAAGAGCAGGGTGAATATCTCGGCATTCTCCGGCGTTACCGAAAGCCGGTAATCTTCCGTAAACTGTTTGAATGCATGGTATGTCGGCTCTATGGGATAGCCGCCTTTCTTCAACAGCTCGGATTGCTCTATCGGATACAATGGCATTTTCGCCAGCTGCCCGTAGAAAGGATTGGACCGGAAAAGGTCCAGATGCTTCTGCATGTAATGCTCCGTGCTATGGTTCGGGCAGGAAATATAGAATTCTCTGATTCGTCCCAGAGCCTGTACTTCCGGAGTGAAGAAACGGTCAGCCAGATATTGCAGGTAACACTGTTTATAGATGGCTCCTTCATCCGTGGCGGGCAGGTAGACGGCTCCTTTGGGAGTCTGGAGGGAAATGATGGGGTCTATCTCTTTGTTTTGCAGGCTGTCCGGGATAAGCCCGTAATCACGTTTCAGGATATAGGCCGCCTGATCCCGGATCTGTGATTTGACCTTCTCCTGTCCGCCTTTATTTTCAGCCGGAATATTCTGCAGCGCATTGAACTGGGAGTTGAAAGAATTCTTGTGTATGAACGGAATCCTTCTGGTTGTATAGTCTATCCCATAGATTCCTGCGGTTTCCTGTAAGGATAGTAACCGGAGTATCTGGGCATTGGCAATACTGGGGAGCACGTTATAGGAGGAAGCAAACTTGTCATAGGCATCGAATGTCGGTTCTATGCGGTGGCTCCTGTCCAGCCGGGCATTCCGCAGGATAGTCGCATCCAGATATTGTGCTTTCTCCGGCAGAAAAGAGTTTGTATATAAGGAGAAGGCATTGGGAGATGCTTGGAATGCCTTTACCACTTCTGCGTCCGGACGGGTCAGCTTGTACAGGTTGACAAACTCCGGTTTCTCTTCGTCCGTAATGAAGAAACGGTCGGCCAGATGTTGCATATAGGCATGGCAGCATGTCTTTCCAAAGCCGGAATATTCGAACAGAAGCACTCCTTTGGCGGTTTCCACGGCGGTCAGGGTTTCCGACGGATCGTCGTGGAGAGTATCCTGTGCCAGCGCGAACCGTTTGGCTTCCGGCTGTACAAGCAGGTGGTCGGCAAGTCCGCTGGCTACCAGCATGGGCAGGCTTTTTTCTTCATCGTGAGAATGCAGGTATTCCAGTCCGCGCAATGAGACATTGCCCTGCATGCTTCCTCCGTTCCGGGTGATGAATTTTTGTACCAAGCTGTTATCCTTGTCAAAGAGCCGGATATCCGGGTAGCTTACTCCTGCCGGAAACTGGTAGCGGCACAGATAAAGATCCGGCAAGTGGCTTTGGACAAGGGACGGCTTGTACATTTCCCTTTGCCGCTGGAGGTATTCGGTGAATCGTTGATTCATCATCGATACTTCTTTCTCCGGCATCAGGTGCATCTCCAGTTGTCGGGGTTGCCCTTCCAAGTCCTGGGTAACAAAGAAAATCATAATGTTTGAAATCTCTTGCTTTTGCATACGATTGAAATTTAAAATAGTTACATGGTGATACTTCTACTCTTTTTCTTTTCCTGTTTGGGCGGTTCATAGCCCCGTACCGCATAGTCCGTCTGTAGGATTCTCTTTGCCGTATCCTTGATGGTCCGTTCAAGTGCATTTTTCAGCAGTGTGCCATCCTGCTTCCCCACATAAGACAGCCTGATCCGTTCATCCAGGGAGACAAAGCTGTTTTGATGGTTGAACCGGCTGTCTTTTTCCAAATTCCCGATTTGCCCGGTCTTGCAGATCCGGTCGAGTACGCCTATATTATAATTCTTCTGGCTCTTGCCCAGATTCAACTTTTCGGCCAGTTGGTTATAACATTCCAAAGAGGGAGCCATGCTGCATTCTACCGCCGGGGTATAGTTGGCTATCATATTTGAATCCAGGAAATGAGCCTTTTGGGGAAGGTATATCTTTTTTAAGCCATGTTCAAACATGTTCGAACACTTTGACGCCTCTTTGATCAGATTGATATTGGAAGTGCTGAAATAATATATTTGCAGTTTATCCGCATCCCTGTAAACCGGCGAGAAGAAATTATCGCCAATATGCTGCAGGTATTTCTGCGCACACTGTATCCCCCTGCCGGTATCATTGAACATCAGGACTCCCTGGTTCGTATTTATTGCAGTAATCACCCTGTTGTAGATATCTTTTTCCTTTTCTTGATGGAATGCGCGGTAAGCGTTCAGTTGTTTTTTCAGCAGGGGATTGTCTTTGGCCTTTTGAAGCATTCTCTGGATGCTATCCACATTATGGATGCCATAAGGAGATGTATTCTCGTAAACGAAGGCGATATCCCGCAATGGGAAATGAGTTGCACAAGACAGTCCTCCGTTATGGGTCATGTCCTTGATGAACCTTTCAATGTTCCCCGGTTGTACAGCACCCTGATATGGTATTAAATAGACTTCTTCCTTAGGAATGTAGGAGCCTTTCAAGGCCAGTTCTGCCTGCCCGAAAAGAAATTTGCCGCCATCTGAATTGATGCCATAACGATTCTCTATGGTCTGGAAATGTTCAATCTGCCTGTTGCTGTTCAAATTGAAACCAATGTATGTACTCATATTATTTTATGGTTTAGATGAATGGTTGATTAAGATAGTCTATGCCGTTTCGACGGGTCGGGAACTTTTTTATTCTTCATTTTCTGCTCCATTTTCTGTTTTTCTTCCAGGTCTATAGTCCATGGAAAACAGGTCATGATCTTGTCCGGGCAGCAAAGGGAGATTCTTTTTTGTTTCATGGACTCATCATCCAGCCGGATATAGACAAAGTAATCCAGTTCCCCTTTTCCGGTTTCTTCAATGGCTGTTACTGTTCCTTTATAGGGAACAACGGGAGTTTCCTCTTCCGGATCGTTCTCTACAATCCGCGCTCCGAGGTACATCTGACTTTTAGGTATCATATCGCTTTATTTTAAACGGTTATTGTTATGTCTGTTCTTATTCTCAGTCTTTTTAACGGTATTCTTCTCTTCCGGCAGCGGACAGAGCAGTCCGTCCTTTATCACGTATGTCCTGACGCCGAAGGGCTTGGAGGAACCCTCAATTCTGCCCTGCTCAAAGTCGGCCTTGCAAAAAAGGAGATGCCTTGTCGCCTCCTTGTTGTTTTCCGGGAGATACAGTGCGTATCCCGAAGCCAGTGCCGTCTTTTGAACTTCATTCAGTTTTCGGCTTCCGACGGTGAAGGTAACGGTGGAGTCATTCAACATATTCTCAAGGGAACGGTGCCCTCTCACATCGAAATCCCTTTTCAAAATTCCATCGGCAGCCTTCCGGATTTCCGTAGACAACCGCTTGAACTTTCCCGTATCGAATTCGCCGGCAGATTTAACCTGCGTGACTTTTTCAAATTCCTTGGCATACGGCAGCAGTTCATTGAAATGTAAGTATTCGATAAACTCCCTCGTATATTGGGTAACGTATGTTCATAATGTCGTTTATTCATTTTATCGTTCTATGATTTATTGTTACATCAATTCAACCCAAAGATGTGCGGGTTCTATAGTAATTGATATTATCCCTACTAATGGAGCGGATAAAAGGAAGTTTTTCCCCTTTGCCCCTTATTTTCCTGTGACAAATGTGATAAAGCGATATTTTTATCCCTACTTTCCCGCCATAATTGGTATAAAAGGGTATTCTTTCCCTTATTTTCCCTATTTATCGGGGATAATGAAGATAAAAACGGCACTTTATTCCCTATTTTCCCGTCTTGATTGGCATAAAACGGTAGTTTTCCCGTGTTTAGGCGAGATTTACGAAGGTATCAGGAGTCTTTCTTGGGAGATTCCGGTGACGTAACGGATAATATCTTGCCCTTGGATAACAGATTGTCAGGTAACAATTCGGCCAGATCCATCGAGTAGTCATCGTCATAATCATGTATATGTTCAAGGAAGTAGATCAGCCACGTGCGGAAGTCAGCCCCGGCAGCCTTGCAGCAGCCGAAGAACGAGTAGAGCACCGCCGCATCTTCAGCGGCATCATTATTGCCACAGAACAGGTAATTACGTCTGCCGCACGCGACAGGCCGCACTTTATTTTCTATCTCGTTATTATCCGGTCTGTAACGACCGTCCAGATGGTACCTGGAGAGTTTGTCGAACCTTCCGTATGTATATTTTATGGCTTTTCCGATCGGACTGTCTTTCATTACTTTGGGATATTCATTGACCAGCCATTTCTCGAAGCGCACAAGTATGGGATATGCAAGACGTGCCCTAAGTTCAGCCCTCTGTTCGTAAGTCAGGCGTTCATCGTCAGCCTTACGCTCCACGTCATAAAGCAACTGTATCTGTGCGAGCGCATAGTCGGCACGCTGCATGTCATTCTTTCTTGCCTCCCAAAAATGTCTGCGTGCATGGGCCCAACAGCCAAGAAGGATAATACCTTTCTTGGCGTCCAGCATCTCGTACCTTTCGTATCCGTCCGTCTGTATGGCTCCCCGGAACTTGCCGAAGAGTTTCAGCACCACCTTTCCACTTCGGGAACCCTTGTCATAGTAAAAGAACTGACGTCCGGTCATGACACTGCGCACAAGCCAGATATAACCTTTGACCGTCTTGTGTCTCTCGTCATTCATCACGGGGATTGTCGTTTCATCCGACTGTATGTAGTCAGTCTGCATCACCAGCTCCCATAATCGGAAGTAAAGGGGCCTTAGCAAATCCGCCACATCCTTGAACCAGTCGTTGACCGTTGACGCGGGGAGATGTACCCCCACACGTTTGAACTGTTCCAGTTGCCTGTGGAACGGTATGTGATCCACATATTTCCCTATCATCATGTCTGCCAGCAATGAGGCAGAGGCATAGCTCTTTGCTATTGGCATGACGGGAAGCGGGCCGGTCTTGAACTCGTTTGTACCCTTCCGTTTGGCTGTATGGCGCACTATCCTGCGGATATAGAACTTCTCGGGCTCGTGCATAAGGATCTCGGTCACTTCCTCTCCGGGAAGGAGCGTCCACTCTTCCGGATTATACCCTTCGGGATATATATGGACCACCTCACGCTCAAGATTCTCCGGAAGGGATTTTCTCGCAGGATGCTGCTTCCCCGCTTTTTTACGGGCGATGATCGCTTCTCTGGTAGCCTTCAACTCCTTTTCTGCTTCTTCTGCGGCTTCAGCCTCCTGGGGAAGCATGTCAAAGCCTTCAAAATCCAGCCAGCGGTCCTGGGCGTCAGGCTTTATGAACTTTTCCGCCTTCTTACCGTACAACTGCCGTTCAAGATAGGATACACGTTGCTCCAGACTGTTGATTTTTGCTTCCTTTTGGGCGATTATGGCATCCTTGTCAGACAATAAAGCCTCATACACCTCTTTGTCCGCAGCTTTAAGGGGCTGCGTGGACACCATCTCCTTCAACCGGCTGTTTTCTCTATACAGACAGTCGCATTTGTGCATGAGATCCTTTATCAGTAATTCCTTATCGGTTGGCATAATCGTTTAAATATGATGCTAAGATACTAAAAAACAGCCGGAATACGGCATTGTATATGTTATAATTTGTTACAACTACAACCCATGGAAACCACTCCTTTTATAACGCCTGACCTTGCTGCCGTCCATTCCTTGAACCATCATCACAAGGTCATTCCAGAAGGTTTCAATCGCTTTAATCCGACCTTCCTCCGTATTTATGACCGGCAGATGGAAGTGCCCATGTTCCAGCCTCATATGGTATATCACCAGACCACCATATTCCATATGGAGGATTTTCATACAGGTACAATTCGCATTGATAAAAATGAAAGCGTCACCGTCCCGTACATTCTTTCCCATCTGGTTGGTCACGATGCCGCTAAGCGTATAAAAACTCTTACGCATGTCTGTCGGATACGGGTAAAGATAATATCTGTTGGATTCATTCAAAGAAAACATAGGCTAACGGTTTGAATTCAAAAATATCAGGGTTTGCAATACCTCCGGTGACAAAGGGCTGTTCAAGCGGACTGTGACGCCATTGGGATAGGAGATCTCACATAGCGGCTGGGGAATTGGCGACGGGCTGACCGGAGGGGCAGACAGCAGGGATTTCTCCTTATGGGGAAGACTGACCTGGCCCTTACTGTTTACCTTTACCGGGATAAAGCCGCCTTTGCGCAACAGCTTGGAACGCCACTCGTAGAAACGTTTGGGACGAATACATTCATTCGAACAAAAATCCATAACTGACAGTCCGCTCGACTTGAAACGGGAATAAATAGATTCAAAATCTTCCATGGTCCATTGATGTGACATAACAATTGAGCTTTTTTACTTTGATTACAAAAGTAATATCACATTTTTAGAATGAAAGGGGGAGTTTATCGAATGCTTACATTGAAATAGGTAAACGGTTGTTCATGAATATTCATATAACCGTTACGCATGACGGTCAGCAGCCGGTAAATGTCATGGTTCTCCCGGCTGATGGAAACCTGCGTATCCTTATTGAAATGCCAGTCGGTGGCGAATTTTATAAAATCCCCGGCTGTCGCTTCCATCGAATGGTAGCATACCGGTTTTAAACTGTCGATGAATTCTTTGGGCAGTTCGTCAAGACCGATATAGGATGCCGGATAAAAATCGAAGGAATAATCCAGTTCCATCGGTTTGCACGGCTTGTAAGCGGCATCTATGAGAGGAACCAGGTTCTTGTCCATGAACGTACTGTCGTAGACGGCCAGATGGCCGGTATCGTAGTGCGGGTCGAAGTAATGGTCCGTGATGTACCGGATGCACTCCCTGAATCCGTTCCTGCCGATCTCGTTACCGGAAAAGATAAGGTATCCGAAGTCATTCTCCACCACTTTTAAGGGGAATGTGTACCGCGGCTGGCACCGGTACAATGTCCTTTTTTCCTGTTGCTGTAATCGAAACTCCAAGTATGCGGGTTCCTGCATGAGATACTTCTTCAATATGCCGCCGTCCGGTTCATTCTTGTATTTATAGGTATAGACCGCATCACGCAGGGAAATGCGTTTGGCAGGGGGAATGCAGTGTTCTTGAAAATACGGCAGCAGTTCCTTGCTGATATATTCCTCGAAAGGGGTATGGGTATCTACCGGTGGAACCTGCCTCATGTTCGCCAGGTCAAACCGGAGCAGTTCCGTATCCGGAATATAGGGGCAGCACTCCGCTTCCTTGATATTGTCAATCAGGAATTTGCGGAACAGGCTGTCCGCATCTCCTTTCTGAATGAATGTGAGGGCATTTCGGGGCTGGTGGGGAGAGTACTGATGGTAACGGTCCATACCGACAAAAATACTTCCCGGCTTGTCGGGATCGAAAAAAGGATTTTCCATTTGGTTTCTCTTGTCCATATTTCTACAATTTAGGGTGGGTATTTCTTTTCTTTTTCACGTCCTGCTTTTTATTCAAAGCCTTTTCGATGACTGTTTTCACTTTGAACACCTGTTTGTTCGCAGGAGGATCCTTAGAAAATACGATCCGGGTGAAATCCCCGTTTATCCATGCATAGGCATGGGACGGGTTGCTTTTTGCCTCTCCCGGCAGGAAGAGTCCGTGCCCTGCCGCCAATACTTGCCGGTGAGGGGTAAAGAGCCGGACACCGTCTACGGTGACACATTCCATCGGGTCGCGGAGGATGTTCCCAACAGTCCGGTGTCCACGCACATCGTAATACTGCTTGAGGAGTTTGTCCAGCAAGGCTTTATCCTGGCCGGTTTCTTCTATCTGCTGCCGGATATCCGATGCTGTACCTTGTTTGGAAAGCTCCAGTAATTTACGGTCCTTGCTTTCTATTTCCTCCAAAATATCAGCGATATTACGGTTGCGATGGCTGCTGGTACAATGCATATTGTGGCAGAAACTACCGAAATCCTCCCAGGTCGGCTTCATCTCATTCCGGTAGACCAGCTCCATTTCCGGTGTCTTATCCATCTGCAGGTAAGCATATTCCGGGTACAGGCCTTCACCCGGATTGACATAGGATCCATCCTTTAGGACTCCTTCTGCCCGGTAAACATTTACCGGACCAAGATTGAAATGGGGATCGAAGTAATGGTCTGCCATAAATTGCAGAAAGTCCTGCCTGTTTTTCTGTCCTTCCGTCGTATCAGTAAAGAACACAAAGCCATGGGCTGTCTCTATGGCTGTATAGGATTGTTCAGGTTGCTTCATATCATTACATTTTGAGGGAATTGTTCCTTTTCGTTTTCGATACCTTTTTCAAAGCCGGTACATATGGAATGATTTTGCCGTTTTTCTCCTGATACACGGTCTTGTTTACGGGAGATTTGGTATATGCCATTACCCGGTTGCATGTCTTTTCGGCATGGAGGAAATGTAAATCTGGCATTGACTTGGATATTTGGGGACAGTAGATCCACTTTCCTTCCAGCAAGGCTTGCCTCATGGCTTCGCCGGCATCGGTTCCATTGATGAGAAACGGGACGCTCCTGTCATTCAGTGTCCTTTCCAATGTACGGTGTCCACGGACATCGAAATCCGTCAGAAGGATATTCTTCGCTTTCCAACGCATGTCATCCAGCACATCTGACAAATCTGGCCCCGAGGACTGTCCGTTGATACAGTCGTCTATCCGGGTGACATACTCCTGAAAGACATTCCGGTATCCGAAATCGGGATCATTTATTATATCCCGCTTGAATCCGTTCTCCATCAGATACAACAGTTTGCTGATATCCGCATTGTTACGGCTCGCAGGACATCCGGCAAATTCATTCAGGCGGAGAAATTCAGAAGCGCTCGGCTCCATGTCCGTTTCAAACGCCAGTTTCCACTGTTTCCTGTCACGGAAAGCCTCTTTTGAGAATACAGCATTATCAAAATCATATTCCCCTTTTCCGCTTTGGGGATTCTTCCGGTAGCAGGCATCCACCAAAGGACAGATATCGTCGGACAGGCAGTTGACGTTGTATTGCCTGACAGGACCGAGTTCGCCATGAACCCAGAAATAATTGCCGGATAACTGTTGGTAAAAGCTCTTCAATCCCTCCCGTCCCATTTTGGTATCACTGAAAAACAAGATTCCTTTGGACGTTTCCACAGCATGCAGCGGTAATTTGTAAACCGGATTATAATCATACCTGGCAGCCAGCTCATCCTGCTTCTGATGAAAATGGACCAGCTCGTCCAACTGCTGTGTGGTCAGTTTCGGAAGTTCTCCCGATATCATGAGGATATCGCTGCGTGACTGCGCAAACAGGACATTTCTCAGATTGGTACTTATTAGAGGAGCCAGTCCCTTTTCCCGGATATAGGGTAGTAATACCTGATTGATATATTCCTTTTTGGAAATATCTCCGGAGATAGCCGGTACATCCGTCATCTTCGGGAATGAATAGATTTCCAGACGGGTATTCGGTACGAAGGCGGAGTATTTGGCTTTTATCGATTGTTGGCTGAACAAGGCCATAAACGTATAGACAGGGTCTTGCCTGTCGGGATTGGCAGGATAAAGCATATAGGAGGATTCTGCATGGGGTTTCTCCTTGCCGGTTTCATAACCGACAAGGAGCTGGCCTTCACCGTCTTTCCTGAAAAGCTCGTCCAATAGTTTGGGATCATCAGAAATATAGGTTGCCATTTTTCTTACATTTTAGGTGTGATGGACGGTTTACGGGTACGCGGTTTCTTTTCCGCTTGCTGTGAGGCTTCCTCTTTTTTCCGGGGTTTTCCGGCTACTTGTACCGGTGCATGGGGCTGCTGCTGGCTTCCGTCTTGTTCCTGACCTTGTTTCTGTGCCTCTTCCAACTTCTTGGTGCTTCTTTCCCAGAGGAATTCCACCCCTCGCTCGGCGGCACTCATCTGGATGGAGGTGGCATAAAATTTTCCATTATCAGACTTGAAACGGATCGGTACTTCCTCACCGCGCACGGCAGCATCGTATTCTTTCGGAGAAAGCGTATAATCTTTCACCTTACGCGGAATGCGTGCCTGCTCTACGGGCATATGGAACAATTCATTGGTCACCGGGTCTTTGGAAAGGTAGCAGGATTTGGTTTCTTTGGTACGGTAGTCAATGACTACATCCACCGCCTTGCCGAGATTGCCGGTCTGGTTCAGGGCCTTGAGGTCTTCTTCCGTCAGGACATGTCCCCTGTAGTCTTCCCCGATCTTGGGAGCCTGACGGATGTAGTGGATGTCGAACTTGACAGCTCCGTTCTCGTCGCGGAACAGGGAGAGTTTGGCATCCCCGTTTTCACGCCCCAGCTCGGAATTTTTTGCCACACGGAAAGCGATAGCGGAAGTCTTTCCCTGCAACATTCTTTCGAGGCTGTCCTTTGCGTTCTTCAGTCCGTCCGGGGTAATGCCGTATTTGGCGGCCTGTTCCCAATTCACTTCCCGCTCGTTGAAGCGATGGTTATTATACACCCTGGTCGAAGCCAGTTCCCTTCTGACTGCTTCGTTCTGTGGTTCCTGCGCCGCTTCGATCTTTTCTTTGGCCTGCTCTACGAGCGTTTCCTTCGGCATGTTGTAGAGGGAGTAACGACCGGGATTATTGTACTGGTAGAGAAAATTCTTCCCGAAGTTGGTGAAGAAGTTTCCACGTTGGTCCACTTTGATAAACTGGTCCCTGTTCGCCTCGTTAACTTCGAGCGTTTCCAGCTCTCCGTTCGCTGCGATTCCTTTTACACCTTTGGCTTTCTGCTCTTTCTTGTCATACGCCATCAAATACCCGTGTTCCGGGGTTGCTTCCTTGTTTTCAGGAGCTAAATTCACATCGTTCATATACGTTAATTTTAAAGATTAATGAATCATTTACGAGGGTAAAATTACTATCTTTGTCATTAAATAGTTTGATTATGAGGAAGTTGTCATTAATTGTCATGTTCTGTCACTTATTGTCATGTCCGGCTTTTGCACAGTCCCCGTCAAAGGGATATAAAGCCGGACTCAGTGCTGTCATCTACCGTATCCACTCTGCCCGGCAGTGAAAGTCTTTCATATGAGACAGCCGGTTGCCGGTTACCGTACTGGCCGATTATCCTATTCTGTATCCATTGAATGAAAGTCGGAGGAGGTATGCCGTTTCTTCCGGTTTCGGTATAAGGATGCATCCGGTGAAAAAGAAAAGGATACTCCATGCCGGAGTGGATCTTGCCGCACCCTATGGCACGCCGGTCTATGCTTCAGGAAGCGGGAAAGTCGTTGAAGCCAGGTATAGCAGCAGTTACGGCTGGTACATCGAAATCCGGCACGCGGGCGGCTTTTCCACGTTGTATGCACACTTGAGCAAATTGCATGTGAGGAAAGGGAGCGATGTACGCATAGGTCGGCATATCGGCAATGTCGGTCATACCGGCATAGCGACCGGCAACCATCTGCATTTTGAACTGAGAAAAAACGGGAAGCCGCAGAATCCGTTGCAGTGGGTGATACTAAAGGATTCCCGTTCTAAAAAGAGTCATTAATTTAATCCGTTACACAATGAACATTGAAGAAGCCAAGAGCATTCAGTTGGAGGATTATCTCCGGCGTATGGGGTTCAACCCGGTAAAACAACAAGGGGACAGTATCTGGTATTGTTCCCCTTTCCGTGAGGAGAAGACACCTTCTTTCAAGGTGAGCGCATCCCGCAACCTATGATACGATTTCGGCATCGGACAGGGAGGGGACATCATCACCCTGGCGATGGAGCTTCAAAAGACGAAGGATATCTCTTATGCGCTTAAAACGATAGAGGGACATTTTCCGGCTGCTTTCCGTCCGGTAGCAGCCTCTCCCCGGCAGGCGGAACCGCAGGCTACCGGCTACCGGCAGGTACGCATTGATCCGCTGACGAACCCGGTCTTGCTGGGATATCTCAAAGAAAGAGGCATCTTGCCTGAAATCGCAAGGGAAGCATGCAAGGAAGTGCATTTTCAGAACAAGGGAAAATGGTATTTTGCCGTAGGCTTTGCCAACCGGAGCGGCGGGTACGAGATCCGTAACAAATACCTAAAAGGCAGCATATCGCCCAAAGAGATTACCCATATCAAAAATGGCAGCGACCGTTGCATAGTGGTTGAAGGCTTTATGGATTATCTCTCATACCTCACGCTCAAGGCTACGCATCCCGGTAACGGACAGCCTAAAGGAAACGGTCCGGACTATATCGTTTTAAATTCGGTCAGCAATGTAGGCAAGGCTATCCCTGTCTTGAAAGAGTATAAGAGTGCCCTCTGCCTACTGGATAACGATTCCGCCGGAAGGCAGGCTTTTCAGCAGATGGCGCAAGCCGGATGCCCGGTCAGGGACAAGTCCGACTGCTACCGGGAGTATAACGATTTGAACGATTACCTGTTGGGCAGGAAGATGGCGCAGGAGAACAAGACGGATCATCAGCACGAAACAGCCCCGAAGCTGATTGAAAAGCCTGCAAAGAAACAGTCCGGTTGAAAATTATAAAATACTGGTCCTTGTCTGATGCATGAAAGGCAGGCAATAAAAAAGAGAGTCAAATCCCTGCTGGAGGGAATTTAGCTCTCTTTTTATTGCTACCCGGCTACCACCGGATATTTATTCTTAATAATTTCTGATCAGCAATTCATTGACCGCTTCTCTTTTCTCGGCTATGGAACAGATGGAACGGAAGATGCTGATTCGCTGGATATGGAAACCGGCATAGAGGTCGTCGAAGAAGGTGTTCTCAGGGTTCTTTTGCCGGGGATCGGAGTTGGAAAGCATTCATTTGGCACCGGTTTCACCTATTCCCTTGCAGAAATTTGCCAGGTTGATCTGCTCTTCATCTCCGAAGTCCTGTGGCATGTAGGAGGTGCAGGAGTTACCCTCATTGACCGGCTTATAAGGCGGGTCAAAATAAAATAGGGAGTTGGCTCCGGTGTATTCTGCGGTCTGCCGGTAGTCACCGTCCAGAATCACAACATCTTGCAGCAGCTTGTGGTTAAAGCGGATCAGTTCCTCTTCCAACAGTTTTACCCGTCCCCCGGCACCAAAAGTGACGGACAGCTTTCCGCTATGGTTCACGGAGTAGATGCCGTTATAACAGGTACGCATGAAGAAGATAAACAGGGCGGCACGGGTGATGTTATTCGGGTTTCCTTCATTGTAGTAGGTACGTTTCTCCATGAAGTAGACCCTTCTTCGGGTATGTTCCTCCAGCGCGATGTATTCGTCCTGTATCCGGGCAAGCACTTTAATAAGCTGCTCCGGGGATTCCTTGATGACGCGGTAGACATTGATCAGAGCCTCGTTGGAGTCGTTGATGACGCAACGGATTTCCGGATAGGCTTGTCTTATTCAGAAGAAGAGGGCGCCGCCACCGACAAACGGTTCTACATAGGTATCCATCTGTCCGAAGTCTTTCGGAAGGGATTCGATAAGTACGGGAAGCAGTCTTCTTTTACCTCCCACCCAGGGGAAGCAGGGTTTTCCCGGCAGGTTGGCCGGAGAACTTTTCTTTTTTTCCATGTTTACAACATTTAAATGATTAATAAATTAAATAGGGATTATTCATCGTCTGCCGTTTCCAGCAGGTGTTTCAAGTTGGGATCATTTTGGATGCGAAGCAGCTCTTTTTCGATGATTTGCGTCACGTCTTCCTTGATTTGATAGTAGTTCCTTTCGATTTCCTCTTGCATGTGGTCCTTACCATCCGCACCGGTAAAGTCGGTTATGACGGGGATAGGCTTGTAGGCTTTTGTTTCGGCGGCTACCCGTTCATTGTCCACCACGATCTCGCAATGGAATATCTTCTGTTCTATCTTCTCCCCGAAGTTGTCGCAGACACTGCCGACAAACTCTCCTTGCGAGAGGTTGGAGATTTTGGAGGCAGGTATCAGCGAGTCGAGCTGGGTACTGATATTGGTTGAGGTGTCTTCACGGGTCATATTAATGGATTTGCGCTGTTGGAGCACTTTCCCAAACCTTTCAGAAAGGTTTTTCGCTGTTTCTCCGACCACTTGCCCGGAAAAGATATTTCCAATTGTGTTCTGGATCACCCGCGCCTCCTTATCACCGTAGTCACGTATTAACTGGCTGAAATCCTGTGCTCCCAGACATACTGCCACTTTGTTGCTACGGGCGGTAGCGATCAGGGTGTCAAGTCCTTTAAAGTAAAGTGTGGGAACCTCATCCACTAGAATAGAGCATTTGAGCCTGCCTTTTCGGTTGACCATTTTAACGATACGGGCATTATACAATCCTAACGCACATGAGTAAATATTCTGTCTGTCAGGGTTATTGCCGACGCACAAAACTTTGGGTTCCTCCGGATTATTGATATCCAGCGTGAAGTCATCTCCGGTCATAATCCAATATAAGGCAGGTGAGATCAGCCTTGATAGCGGAATTTTGGCGGAAGCTATCTGCCCTTGGAGCTGCTCCATCGCACCACCTTTCCATGCATCCATAAAAGGTGACAGGTAATTCTCCAGCTCCCGGTAAGAGGTCAGTATGGTGAACAGGTCGGAATACGGTTTATTCAATAGCTCTATGGCATGTGGGAAGGTGCAGAATTTCCCGTTTTCATAGATTTTAAGATACCAGATCACCGCCGCAAATAGCACAATCGGGCTTTCTACAAAGAAATCTCCCTGCTTTTGAATCCAACTCTTGTTCAAATTTAACATGATTACATACGCTGATTCGTATGCATCCGCGATATCGGATAGAAACGAAGGATTGAGGGGATTGCACCGGTGGCTGTATCTGGGATCATCGAAATTAATCACATAAAATCCGACCGGCTTGGCATACTTATCCTTGTTTTTAAGCAGCTGGTTATAAGCAATTATGCTTAAATCCGGATACTTAAAATCATAGATATAGGCGGCGAATCCTTTCTCTATCTGCTGGCGGATATAGTTATTGATGATGGCATAACTCTTTCCTGATCCCGGCGTGCCTAATATCAATGAGGCGCGGAAGGGATTAATCACGTTTATCCAGCCTGAATAGGTCTTTCGTTGGTAACGGAAACGGGTGGGCAGGTTTACCGAGTATTCATTGGCAATCAACCTGCGCTCCTGCATGAAGCTCTCGTTCTCGTCGTTAAAGACGTCATCCATGAGTTGGTTCTTCAACAGGCGGCTGATCCAGGTTCCGGCGGTAAGCAGGCTGATATATCCGGCAGCTACGGTAGCTACATATAATAAGGTTAGAAGCGCGACGGGGAAGCGTGCCGTCAGTAAGAGCTCGCTACCAAAAAAGAGCAGCATCCCGGCTATAAGGTAACAGCCGATACTCCTTCATGACATCTCCACGTCCTTCCGTCCTTTCGCTCCCATGCAGGAGAAGAAAAGGAAGAGCAGACTGAAGGACTTGCTCACCAGCGAATGGGAAAACAGCCCGGTATCCCGCTGGAAATTGAGCAGTATCTTGTCCACGACACCGATGTTCAGGTTCATGGAAAGAAAATAGGGATAGCAGAAATAATAGACATTCATCACTAAAAATAGGATGCTGATGGCCCTCATGAAGTCAAGGTTCTTATTGAGCCCTCTGGTTTCGTCTTGTGACATAAGCGGTATGATAATTAATGGTGATACATTTTATTAGCCCAGATGCGGACCTCTGCGTTTTCTCTTTTTCTTTTTCCCGTAAGGGCTTTGCGTCAGGTCGTCTGCCGGATACGGATAGGATTCCAAAGAGAATATATCAAGCAGTCCTTCCACCAGCTCCGTCTCTTTCATTTCCGGTTCGGACGGATGGATAACAGGGGCTTCTTCAGTCTTTTCCGGTGGGATCGTGCCGTACTTCCGGTTTATAACCGATGCCGAATATTCTTTGCCCAGAAGCGAGCCCTTGAATACGGTCTTTGAGTTATGGTCGATGTAGGTCACGCCATAGATCACACCGGAATCGTTCTGCCAGAGTATGGCGGCAATGCCTTTTCCAGAAAGTTCCTGCAGGAATCCCTGACGGGTGGGCTGTCCTTGCAGGGCGGTAGCGATAGCTTCCTTCGTCTGTACGGGTACGGGATGTCGGGCAATTCATTGTTTGCTTTTCACAAATTTCTTTTGGAGTGCCTCGTAGCCTACGCTTTTACCGATCTTGCTGGATTTGATGGCTACGCCGGTCCGTTCTCCTTTTTCATCGGTAGCCGCATAGACCAGTCCATGATAGGTCTTTCCCTTTATCGTCTTGTGGGCCTCTTCCACCGTTACATGGAAAAGGCCAAGCAGGGCTTTAAACTCCTTGACGGATTGGAACTTGTATCCCTGCATGACGGGCTTGACCACATTGGCTATCTGATGCTTGATATCCCCCTTCCGGTAATCGACGGCAGTCAGCGGCAGGGATTCCCGTCGCTCCATCTTCTCGGCGGGTAACAGATGGTATTTCCTCTCCAGCTCCCGGCAAACAGCGGTCGAGCGTTGCCATTCTTTGTAATCTTTAATTTTCTTTCCCTGCTCGTCAATACGCAGGGAGACGATATGGATGTGGGGCCTGCCGATATCCTCATGCCGGTAGATGATATAGGGTTGGTTGCCATATCCCATTTTTTCCATGTATTCCTGGCCGATAGCGGTCAACTGTTCATCGGTCAGCACATCGTCCGGGTGTGGATTTAATGAAATGTGGATAACGGGCTTCTCAGTCCGGCGGTTAGCCGCCAGATACGGTTCGAAGGAACGGATGCAGTGCTGGATGGTCGGATGGCCGTCTGCCGGTTCCATGATCCGGTTTCATGCCAGTGGCCGTGCCTGCTGCTTGTCCACTTTTTCTTGATTGTAGTATAATGCCCCGTAAACGGAGGCTCCTGATGTTATTTTTGCAACCATTGTTCAAATTCTTGGGTGAGACGGATAATCTCCCGGTTGAGAGATATTAGTTCAATAGTCAGTTGCTCCAATTTATAGAGCATGGCAAGAGCCTTCTTTTCGGATAGTCCGGTATGCAGAGCTTTGACTGCCTGGTTATAGTTTACTCCGATCCGGCGGTATTCGCTCTGCAGGTTGGTCAGCTTGATGTAGTAGTCCGTTGCCGCCTTATCTATTTTCACGACTTTCATCGGTTTGTCGAAAAGGGCGGCAAGGATGAACTGGGATTTATTATTAGCTCCCGAATTCTCAAAGAGCCTCTCAAACTCGATGTTCTGGAGTTCGTCCAGACGGAATCCGTAATAATAAGAATGAAGTTCTGATTCCTCTTTGGGATTCCGTCCGCCTCTTCATTTGCTCGAAGTGTCAGCCCGTCCGGGTTTGCGTGTACTATTGATTTTAGCCATATCTTTTCAGGTTTTATTTATCCGGCAGCAAAATAAGTGATAATTTTGATACGAACCTAAAATCGGAAAGTGACTACAAATGACAAGAGATGACTATTTGTGACAGGGGGTAAAAATACCCCTGTTCACTTCCCGTTTCCGCAAGCCGCGATGTTCTTTTCAAAGGTTTCCTTTAGTTTGGGCAGCAGGACGGAATAGTTCTTTTTGCGCCGGGCAAGGTCGGCACGCAGGTCATATGGTTTGGGAATGGCAACATTGAAGAGTTTCTCAAAAGCGGAAACGATACCGGCGAAAGAGAGGCGTTTGCCGCTTTCGTCCGTAATCAGCCCGCTGTAATCCAGCGAGGAGATCAGTTCCATCAGGTTGACCAGCGAACCTTTCCAATGGAGCGATGAAAGAAACGAGGAAGGTGTCGTGATGGTTCCGGGGTACTGTACACCAAAATTGACCAGCTCTATTTCCGCCTCCACCAGCAGGAGGCATTTGTCCAGATAGAATTCGGCTACTGCCGTGTGGAAATGTCCTGTTCGGGTGAATAACTTCTTTAGGGAAATCAGTTCTACCTTGCTGTGAAGCAGATGGCGCAGCCTTTCCGATACGGAAACCGATTCGATGGCGAGGTCGTAAAGGTATTGTTCATATTCGGTATAGGAGGAAGAGAATTCTTCATCGGAAACTGTCTGTTTTGGGCTTGAAGCCAGAGATAAATAATTGAATATACGGCATTCTGTAAATGGTTTCATACGGCATACATTTGATTTGTT
This sequence comes from Parabacteroides caecihominis, assembly GCF_023656785.1. Lineage (NCBI taxonomy): Bacteria > Pseudomonadati > Bacteroidota > Bacteroidia > Bacteroidales > Tannerellaceae > Parabacteroides > Parabacteroides caecihominis. Next base: position 132,563 of record NZ_JAMOKS010000016.1, on the reverse strand, counting down.
TATACCGGAGTAAGCCAAATGAAATGCCTCTGCTATCGTTTAAAGCTCTATACCTTTTTAAAATACTGACAATCAACAATAAACAAATTTCATATAGAAACGGGTGTAAATAAAAAGTGTAAGCCGTCCTTGACAAGAATGTTAGGACGGCTTACACTTTTGTAAACCTCATTTGCTTCGGGTTATCCTCCGGTCAGTCGATGATATGGTATTTCCTTAGTTTCTCATACAGGGTAGTCCGGCTGACATTGAGCAACCGGGCCGCCTTGGAACGGTTGTCACCCGTCTTTTCAAGGGTCTGGAGAAGCAACGCCTTTTCTTTTTCTTCTTCCGTCCACTGCGTTTCTTCTTCTTTAGGAAGGGAGATTTCAAGGTTCAGGTCTGAAACGGAAATCCATTGCTCTTGGCAGATGAGTACGGCTCGACCTATTACATTCTTCAGTTCACGGATATTCCCCGGCCAGGGATATTCCAGCAGTGCCGCCTCTGCCAGCCGGTCAAAGCCACGAAACGATTTATGGGCCTTGGCGCAAGTGAGTTTCAAGAAAAAATAAGCCAGAGGAAGGATGTCTTCCCGGCATTCTGCCAGTGTAGGAATCCGCAGAGTGAACTCATTGAGCCGGTGGAACAGGTCTTCCCGGAAGCGTCCTTCTCCGATGGCTTTTTCCAGATTCTCATTGGTGGCGGCAACCAGCCGGATATCAAAAGAGTATTCTTTCGTGGAACCTACCGGCTTGCAGCGTTTCTCTTGCAAGGCCCTGAGCAGGAGCATCTGTGTCTTATAGGAAAGGTTGCCTATCTCGTCCAGAAACAATGTCCCTCCGTTAACGGCACGGAACAATCCGACCTTGTCGCTTTCCGCACCGGTAAAGGCTCCCTTCTGATGACCGAAAAACTCGGAGGCGGCAAGCTCATCGGAAATGGCCCCGCAGTCGATAGCCAGATACGGCTTGTTCTTCCGATGGCTCCGGGCATGTATCTCGGCTGCAATGTGCTCCTTCCCGGTGCCGGAAGCCCCACGGAGCAGAACGGAGATGTCGGCACAGGCAATCATCTCTATCAGACGGTACATCTCATGGGCTTTGGGGCTTTCACCTCGGTAGAACTCCTGTTCGTTATCGTTTTTATCCAGTATCTCCGTTATCAGAGCCAGGAGATTGTCTGGCTGCACAGGCTTACACAGGTAGTTGATGGCTCCCAGTTGCATGGTTGTCACCGCATTCTCCACCTGTCCGTAGTTGGTCATGATCAGAAAAGGGATAGAGTAGTACTTCTCATTCATCCATTTCAGGAGCGAGGTGCTATTTCCGTCCGGCAGGCGCAGGTCTGCCAGTATTAGGTCGAACTCCTTTTGCCCGATGGCTTTACGGGCATTCGCAAGGGTTGCCACGCATTCGGTTTTCATCCCTTTTTTCACCAGCCAGTTGCTGATGCTACGGCTGAACACAATATCATCTTCAATAATCAGGATTGTTTTCATAGGCTTTCCTCCCGTATTTTTCAGCGTATACTATCAGTTTTTCCACTGCCCGGATGATGTCCCGCATTTCCATGGATTGTCTATTGGTCCACTCTGTCGCAGGTTCTGTCACCAGTTCCCGTAAATGAGACAAGGGGAAATCCAGACGGACGGTTTCCCATAGGGGCAGGTTCTTATGCAGGATGGAGGCGGCGGCCTCCTTGTCTTGTCGGTCTAAGGCAGCGGTTAATGCGGCAAGGTCTTTCCGGCTCTCTTCGATAAACAGGGCGAGCATTTCCTCCCTGTTGTCCTCTCCTGAAAGGATGAGTGAGAAATCGGGAGCATACTCCTTTCTGTCTTTTTCTCCTATCACTTGTGCCACTGTATTTATCAGTTCTTCCATAGAGAATGGTTTATGGATGCAGCCCGAAAAGCCGCCCGACAGATACTCGTTGTCATCATCCACCCGTGCCGTTACCGCTATGACGGGGATTGTCTTTGCGTTCTCCATATTGGATGCCCGGAGCAGTTCAAGTATTCCGTAGCCGTCCGTTTCAGGCATCTGTATATCCGTCAGCAGCAGGTCATATCTTTGTGACCGTAGCCGGGTAACCAGTTCACGGCTGGTCTGGCAGCAGTCGCACCGCACTCCGTTACGGTTAAACATCTCTTTGGTAATGTTCAGTTGCATCCGGTCGTCATCAATGACCAGTACGTTGATTCCATCCAGATGATAATCAGTAGCGATGCGTGTCTCATCCATCTGGGTGGATTCATCCGCCTCAAGGAGTGGCAGGAATGCGGTAAACGTGCTGCCTTCACCCGGTTTGCTTTTTACGGTAAGGCTTCCCTGCATCCCGGAGACCAGCCTGCTTGCAATGGCCAGCCCCAATCCGAAACCGGGAACATTACGGGCATTGTCCAACCGTTCAAAAGCTGTGAATATCCGGGTTGTTTCTTCCTCCGTCATCCCGGTACCGGTGTCCTGTACCGAGAAATGCAATTCTTTATTCCGGTATTCCGCTTGCAGGCGGATTTCACCTTGCCGGGTGAATTTAATGGCGTTGGAAAGCAGATTGTTCAGGATTTGCTGGAGCTGGGAACGGTCACCGCTTACTACCACATCCAGACCGGAAAAGGCGGTTGTCAGCCGCAGCTTTTTCTTTTTGGCCAGCGAACCGTAGTTCCGGGCTGTTTCGCTGAAAAGGGTCTCCAGCCGGAAAATCGAAAGGATGGGTTTGTTCCTGCCGGTATCCAGCAGGTAGAATCCGATCAGCGTATTGACCAGCCCGATCATGTAATCGGAAGAATGGAGTATATTTTCCGCATACTCGTCCTTGCGGCTCTTCTTTTCTTCCCCGGGGAGCAGTTCGGCGCATCCTTTGATAGTAGCCAGTGGCGCACGAAGGTCATGAGCGATGGTGAGCATCATGCGTTTTCTGGATTGTAGGAGCTCCGTGTTCTCACGATTGGAGGCTTCCAGCTGACGCTGATACTGGTTTATCCTGTTCAGATCCCGGTGGATGATAAGATACAGGAGGACGGTCAGCAACGAGATGAGGACAGCCAGCAGAGAGACCGTATGGAACGAGCGGTCGCGTGTGGAAATGAATTGCCTGTAACGCTCATCAAGCCGTATTCCAGCATCCGTCTCAAAGTCCCTGACAATCCGGTGTAGCCTGTGGTTCAGGTCCGTGTTGTTACTGTACAGGAGGTCCATCTGTTCCAGCAGCCTTTCCCGTTCGGCTTTCTGCATGTCGGTCACCTCCCTGTCAAGGGAGTGCAGCATGCTCGTGACAGATGTGGTACCCTGATGTTTACCAATGGACTGTCGCTGGCGTTCCAGCTGTTCCTTCTGCTGCAGATAGGCCGATTTTTTCCTCCCGGGCCTGATGAATGACCAGAAACCCTTCTTCGGAGTTTCCTCCTCCTTCTTTTTCTCGGCAGGAAGGACATCCGCCTGCTGGATATGGGACACGATTGCCGGAATCTTGCTGTTCACGATCTCGCCGGTCTTGCGCAGACGCCCGAACGTGTCCATGACCGTGTCTAACAACAGTTCCTTTCTTTCCAGCAGCAGGCATAACGAATCTATGCGCGACTGTTGTTCGGGAGACTTCACATACCTTTTCAGTGTCTGCAACATGTTACAGACACTGTCTTTTTTTGTGTGGTAGAGTCCAAGGTCGCTTTCATCCCAGACGCTGGCTGTTTCACCGTAAGTGGCCAGTCCCAGCAAGCCCGCGTATGTTTCTCCGGCCAGATGCCGGATACAGGCCAGTTCATGCTCATCCTGTCGCAGGCTGTTCCGCCTCGTCTGTTCCTTGCGGAAGATATGAATGGTCAGGACGAGTAGGAGAAGCAGTATGACATATCCTAAAAGGATTTTAAGTTTCAACCACATGGAAGTCTTCATTCTTATATTGGAATCCTACAAAAAGGCGTGTTCGCTCATATAAAAGGGAATAATAGAAACTTATGATAAAAGTTTATTACTGTTTCAAACCATTTGAGGATACCTCGCAAGTTTGCTATCACACAGTTGATCTTTTAATCTTTTTTTATACTCACAGAAAGGATAGGAACCTGCTTTTTATGACTGAAACATATCACATCCCCTTTATTGGACATTACATTCTCATTCGATCATATTGTTTTCATTTCGGCTCATCCGTTTCTTCACCCGTTCTACTGCTTCCGATACAATTTCTTTGTTTTCAAAGCGTTGTGTATAATTGGTATAGTCTGGATGAATCCGTTTGTAGGTCGGGTCAAGAAACAAAGGACTGGAAATAATATGGTCCGCTGTCGAACGGTTACAACAGAAAACTATATTTTCAACTCCCGCCAGCCGGGTCAGTGCCTTTACATCCGTGTCATGTGGCTGCAATGTCATCGGATCCGTGAAAAAGAACAAATAATCAATCTCTCCTTCCACAATACGTGAGCCCATTTGCTGGTCACCACCTAAAGGACCGGATTTCAGATTCGTGATATCCCATTCTGTTTCAGGATGTTTCTCTTCGAGCGCTTTTTTAATGAGTGTACCGGTGGTTCCCGTACAATAGAACTTATGCCCTATCAGACGTTCCGAGTTCCAAAGAACCCATTCTATCATGTCCTTTTTCATTGCATCGTGTGCAACCAGACCGATTTTACGAACAATTGTTTTCATCATAATAATAAAATATGGTTTATGTGATAATATAATTAACAATATCCAACAGCTTTATAAAAAACAGGAGAATGACTGTATGAGTTTGAGCAGCTCCTTGTTCGCCCGGCTGTCCACGGTGGCTTCCCGCCTCTCCTCAAACAAAGTAAGCGTTGCGGAGCATTCCCCGCAGATATCAATGCCGACTACACGTTCCTTTCGAAGGACAATTGCCAGTAATTCCTCCAGTTCCTGCAGGCTGAAAGACCCTTGATCCCAGTCTGTTACTGCGGATGCCGGGTTCAGGACATCCTTGTCTATGGACAAGTAAACCGGTCCTTCAATATACGCAGAGGAGAAATTGCGCCAGCCCTTCTCGTGAGCTAACGTCGCTTCGCTATAAAAACTGACTCGTTGTCCGTATTCTTCCGGTACGGTGCGTATCAGTTTGTCCGATGCACCGACTATCACCACTTTCTTGCAAAGCATATTCCAGTCTAACATGTCTTTTACCCAGCTCCCACAAGAAAGCATGCCCTTGAACAAGGGAGGCTGCATGTCGGGGTGATGGTCGAATACAATCAGAGAGAACGGAACTCGAAGTTTGTCTGTCCATAATTTGGTCAGGTAATGATAATTGCCCGAATCAATGAAATGGATACCTTCCGCTGGATAACCGGCAATCACCCGCTTCAATTTTCGTATCCCCTCCTTGTCACAGTAACCTCTCGTTCCAGAAAGGTGACGGCAGTCTAGCCAAATGAACTGATTGTTCCGTGCAAATACCTCATGGGCATACACACCGGTGAAGTTCATGATGACAACCGGCCAGACGGTTTCTCGGTCCGCCTTCTTCTTACACCGTCCATTTGTCAGTAACTCTTGCTTATTCATGTCCGTTCAGAACCATCGTACATAACAAAAATCTTGCCGGTGAGGTAACAGGGGATGGTTGGGATACATTCTGAATGCCTGTTTGAAGCTTCCAGCGCTGAACATTCTGGTTATTGCCTTGAAAGTGTATAGGTTTCCGTCTTTGGATGTCAAAGAAAAAGGAATGACCTCATGGATGCGATCCTCATTCTCCTCATGCCGTATAATGACCGATTCCAATCCGATCGCGTTGTCCAGCCCTTTCTCGTCAATGACGACCGTCATCTCGTATTCCTTACCAGCCTCCACCGTGGCGTCCAATCCTTTTCCCGCATTCACGGAAACGATTTCCACGGCATTCCATCTGCTGTCGACAGCTGCCTTCCAGCCGGCAAGCGTTTTCGCCTTTGCATAATTGTCCGCCGCCAAAACATGAAAGTGTTCCGACAACTTGTTGTAAAATCCGTCATAGTAGTCATCCAGCTGTCTTTTCATCGTGAAGCGGGGAGCTATTTGCGCAACCGAGTTCTTGATGTACTTGACCCAGGTTTCCGGATAGTCTTTTTCTTTCCGTTCATAATATAACGGCAGGATATTATGTTCCAGCAGGAAATAAATTGTTTCCGCATCCAGTTGGTTCTGGTACTGTTCATCCTGATAGGTGGCCTTGTCGGTGATGGCCCATCCCGCCTCCTTGCGGTAGCCTTCGTACCACCAACCGTCCAGCACGGAGAAGTTGAGTACGCCGTTCATCAGAGCCTTCTCACCGGAAGTTCCGGAAGCCTCCGCAAGACGGGTGGGAGTATTCATCCAGATGTCAACCCCAGAAATAAGATGCCGTGCCAGGTCCATGTCATAATTCTCAAGGAAGATGATTTTACCCAAGAATTCAGGACGGCGGGATATCTCCACAATCTGCTTGATGAGCCCTTGCCCGGCAGTGTCGTTTGGATGGGCTTTTCCTGCAAAGACAAACTGTATGGGATGTTCCTGATTGTTCACAATCCGCGCCAGACGATCCAAATCGGTAAACAAAAGATGAGCTCTTTTGTAAGTTGCAAAGCGCCTTCCGAAGCCGACAAGAAGAGCATTCGGATTAAACTTCTCGAAAATGGAGACACCCAATGCCGGGTCAACCTGGCTTTTGAGCCAGTCCCGGCCGCATTTCCACTTGATGTAGGATATCAGTTTGGTTTTCAACCTTTTCCGCATGTTCCATATCTCTTCATCGGGTATATTATAAACGCCTTTCCATATTTCCTGATTGGACTGGTCGTTCATGAAATTCTCATCGAAATTGTCCTTAAACAGCTTTTTCCACTCCGCCGTACACCAAGTGGGAAAGTGTACGCCATTCGTCACATAGCCCACATGGTTCTCTTCCGGGAAATAGCCTTTCCAGAGAGGCGCGAACATCTGCTGTGAAACGGACTTGTGCAGCTTGCTGACACCGTTTACCGCCTGGCTGGTTTTGCAGGCGAATACCGACATGCAGAAACGTTCTCCCTTGTTGCCCGGAGTTTGCCGTCCGAGGTTCATCAACTCGTCCCACGTAATGCCCAGCTTATCAGGATATCCTTTCATATATTTATTGAAAAGCCCCTCATCGAAATAGTCATGGCCGGCAGGCACAGGTGTATGCACAGTGTAAAGCGAGGAAGCCCTAACCAGTTCCATGGCTTGTCCGAAGTCCAGGCCTTCGGATATATAGTCGCATAACCGCTGGATATTGATCAGTGCGGCATGCCCCTCGTTGCAGTGATATACATCTTTCTCGATGCCCAATACTTTTAATGTCATCATTCCTCCGATGCCGAGCAGTATTTCCTGCTTGAGCCGGTTTTCCCAGTCACCGCCATACAGGTGATGGGTAATCGGACGGTCGAACTCGCTGTTCAGTTCATTGTCCGTATCCAGCAGGTAGAGGGAAACACGTCCCACATTGGCCTTCCATACATTGGCATGGACCGTGAAACTGTCGGCATAGGGAACATGGATTACCAGTTGTCGCCCGTCAGGCTGCATCACTTTCTCTATCGGAAGCTGCCCGAAATTCTGTGGGTCATAATGAACCTGTTGCTGCCCGTCCATCGCCAGAGCCTGGTCAAAATAGCCATAACGATATAAAAGCCCTACAGCGCAGAGGTCTACGTTACTGTCCGAAGCTTCCTTCAGATAGTCACCTGCCAATATGCCCAGACCGCCGGAATAGATTTTAAGAACCCTGTCCAGACCATATTCCATGCTGAAATAGGCAACTGACGGACGGCTGTGGTCCGGCTCCACATCAAGATACGCCTTAAAAGTGGAATATACGTTTTCCATCTTACGCATGAAGTTTCCGTCATGTGTCAGTGCCTCCAGCTCTTCATAATCCATCCGTTCCAGAAACAGTACCGGATTCTGTTCCGCCTCTTCCCATAGTTCCGGGTTCAAACCACTATATAAACTCTTCGCATCCTCGTTCCAGGTCCACCAAAGATTATGTGCCATCTCCGCAAATCTCCGCAATTCTGCCGGAAGGTGTGAACCGACTGTAATCTCCCTCCATTGTGGGACGTTTACATGATAACTTGAATATTCCATAACATTTTACTTATTTGATAGTTCATGATTTTTTTCTGTGGAGGTTTCTCCTGTTTCCGGTTCTTCCTGTGGAAATGTCCCGGCTGTACCCTGGAAATTCTCGAGGAACTGTTTTTCCATACTTAGCGATCGTTTCCGTATCCGCTTGGAAAAATAGATAACGACAATGATCAGGAAAGATAATATCAGTCCTGACCCCAAAGCGACATTGAAAAGACGGATGATGATACCCATTACGATAATGATACAGATCAACACCTTGATCACTATCATTGATACCAGCAGCCCCCTGTTGAACCTGTTGTCCGCCCAAAGTTTGCGGAATTCGACGGAATTGTTTTTCTTCATGATGATGGCGCACAAAAACGGGGATATGATAAGGAGGACAAGAACGAAGCTCAGCAGGCTTCCTTTCATCCCCGGAATACGTCCCATTACCAGAGGATACGCATAGGAGAAGAACAGCGCTATGAAAAACAGGCATACCACCAGATAAAGGGTGACGGATACCAACATGGACCTGATGAGCTTGTGCCAGGAGCCTTGATGTCTTGTGGTCATTGTTCCAGAAGAATAATGCGTCAGGTAATCTTTCAGGAATTGTGGCAAGTGCCTGTCTGCAAAACAGTAGACGGGATCCGACAGTCTTATCATATAAGGAGTAAGGAAAGTGGTGATGACCGATACTGCCACTATGACCGGATAAAGGTATTTGTCCATTACATTCAGACTGATTCCTAACGAAGCGATGATGAACGCAAACTCACCCACTTGTGCCAGGGAAAAGCCGGCTTGTATCGCAATCTTTAGCGGTTGTCCGGAAAGCAACACGCCGAAACTCCCGAACAGGACCTGCCCGCATAGGACCAGTGCCGTCAGGATAAAAACAGGAACGGCATATTCCCATATCATGGCAGGGTCGATCATCATTCCCACTGATACGAAGAAAACGGAGGCGAACAGGTCCTTTACCGGTTGCACGATATGTGCGATTTCTTCCGCTTTATCTGTTTCTGCCAGCAGGGATCCCATGACGAACGCACCCAGCGCGGCGGAGAATCCCGCCTTTGTCGCTATCATCACCATTCCCAGGCATAGTCCCAGGGAGGTTGTCAACAGTATTTCATTGCTAATAAAGCGGTTCAATCTTTTCAGAAGGGTAGGAATCAGATAGATTCCCAATGCTGACCAGAAAATAAGAAAGGCCGCAAGTTTCAATATGCTCTCCAGCATTTCGAAGCCTTCAAAATGCTTGCCTACAGCCAATGTGGAGAGGACCACCATCATGATTACCGCCACCACGTCCTCAATGATTAGTATCCCCAGGACAATACCGGTAAATTTCTGATCGAGAAGCCCCATGTCACTGAATGCTTTGAATACGATGGCGGTGGAGGACATGGACAGCATTCCGCCCAGAAAGATACAGCTCGTGTGTGAGAAGCCCATCGCATTGCCTGCCGTATATCCCAGGAACATCATGCCGCAGACGATGATAACAGTGGAGAATATGGCCGAGGCTCCCACACTTATCAGCTTTCTGAACGAGAAATCCAGTCCTATGGCGAACAGGAGGAAAATAACACCGATATCCGCCCATATCTTGATATTGGCCTGGTCGGAAACAGTCGGGAATAGGGAAATGGAAGGACCTGCCATAATACCGGCCACAATATATCCCACTATGACCGGCTGTCCCAGCCATTTGAAAATGACGGTTATGATACCGGCTATAATCAAGATAGTGGCAAGGTCTGATATTAAAGGGGCAACTTCCGACATAGGAGTAACATTTTATATGGACAACTCGTTAAGGACACGGATCAGGTTTTTGTCAATGGGCTTGTCGTTCTTGATAGCCTGGTCAAAAGGAACATAGACAATCTCATTGTTATGTATGCCTACCATGATATTGTGCTGGTCCTCCATCAGGGCCTGTATGGCGGCCTCACCCAGCCGGCTGGCCAATATGCGGTCGTTGGCACTTGGCGCTCCTCCCCGTTGTAGATGTCCCAGGATAGAGACCCTGACATCATATCCGGGGTATTCCCTTTTTACCCGGTCGGCATAGTGCATGGCTCCGCCATTCTTATTGCCCGGGCTTTCCGTCACGATGACGATGCTGCTGTTCTTGGTCTTCCGGAATCCGCGTCCGATAAAAGTCTCCAGCTGATCCGCATCCGTCCGGTCTTCCGGAATAATGGCGGCCTCGGCTCCCGAGGCTATTGCGCTGTTCTGGGCGAGGAAACCGGCGTCGCGTCCCATCACCTCGACAAAGAAAATTCGGTCGTGCGAGGTGGCTGTATCCCGGATTTTGTCCACACACTCCACAATGGTGTTCAGGGCCGTATCATATCCGATTGTAAAATCGGTTCCGTACAGGTCATTGTCGATGGTACCGGGCAGTCCTATGCACGTGACAGGGTATTCCTCGGCAAATATGCGGGCTCCAGTCAGTGAGCCGTCGCCCCCGATGACTACCAGCGCCCCGATTTTTTCTTTCCTCATGGTATCGTATGCCTCTCTGCGTCCTTCCGGGGTGGTGAACGCTTCGGAACGTGCCGTTTTCAGGATGGTTCCCCCACGCTGGATGATGCTGCTCACATCCTCGGTCGTAAGTTCCCTGGACTCGCCCGCTATCAGGCCTTCGTACCCTCTGTAAATTCCTTTGACTTTGAAGCCGTTGAAAATGGCGGTACGGGTCACGGCACGGATTGCCGCATTCATTCCGGAAGCGTCCCCTCCGGAAGTAAGGATTCCTATATATTCATCTTTTTTCATCTATCTCAGTTCTTGTTTTGTTTCATTCTGCCAATATAGCTTTCAGTTTTTTCCGGCAGTGAAAAATACGGCTCTTTATGGTTCCCAAACTCACACCGGTTCTTTCCGCTATCTCACGGTATTTGAACCCTGACAGGTACATCTCAAAAGGTATGAAATGCGACTCCGGTATACTTTTGATGGCATTACGTATCTTTTCCAGGTCATAGTTCCTGTCCACCTCCTCTGTACGGGACTCGTCCATGATCCGCGAATAATATGCAGGATCGGAGGATATGTACAGACGGGTATGACCGACCTCCGCCCGGTAACCGTTGATAAACGTGTTACGCATGATGATAAACAGCCACCCTTTGAAATTTGTGTTCTTGTTGTAACTTTCTTTGTGAAGCATTGCCTTGAGCAGGGTATCCTGCAGCAGATCTTCCGCCTTCTCCCTGTCCGCTGTCAGTTTGTACGCGAAACGGAACAGTTCGTCCTGTACGCTAAGCAGCTCTTTTTCAAAATTGAATTCCTTCATCGGTTGTGCCGGTTCCCTGTTCCGGAAGTGCCTGTTAAAGGCCGGACGGCTCTCCGGACAGGAAAAGCCTGTCCGGCCTTACACCATTCCAGATATGGAATTATTTAACCTCGATAGCCTTGGAAGTTTTTTGTTTTTCTTCCTCCTTCACTTTCGGGATTTCAATGGACAGGATCCCGTGTTCGACTTTTGCGGAAATCTTATCCTTCTCCACGTTTTCAGGTAGCAGGATGGTCTGCTGGAACTTGGAATAAGAGAATTCGCGGCGGAGATACTTCTTGTCTTTCTTCTCCTCCTTCTTCTCTTCTTTCTTTTCCATGCAGATTGTCAGGTTGTTGTTTTCGTCAACATTCACCTTGAAATCATCCTTCGTCATTCCGGGAGCCGCCATTTCAACCTTGTAGTCCTTGTCATTCTCAATGACATTGATGGCAGGAGCCGTAACTCCCGTTTTTGCCAGCCACTCATTCTCGAAGAAATCGTTAAAAATACTCGGCAACCAGTTTGAATTTGTTTTTACAGGTACCATTTTTACCTCCTTTTTTAAATTGTTAATAAATAAAATATTCAAAAAGACAATACAAATCAGTCTGATTGACTGACTCTTATCGTCTGATCATACCTTGTTCGGCTACAGCCTCCGTCCGTCTCCGTATCTCCTCCTGGTCTCCGAGGAAATAGTCCCTGACAAGCACCGGCCGTTCATCAAATTCGAATACATAAGGTACTGCCGTGGGCAGGTTCAAGAGGGATATGTCCGTATCGGAAATATTCTTGAGATGCTTGACTATCCCGCGCAGACTGTTTCCATGGGCAACGACAAGCAGGTTGTCCCTATGCATCAATGTGGGTAGGATGACACATTCCCAATAGGGCATGACACGCATGACGGCATCCTTCAGGGATTCAGTCCGTGGCAGTTCCATTTCGGGAACACCGGCGTAACGGGTGTCGTTCCCCGGATAGCGGGGATCGTCTTCCTTCACCGGCTCGGGCGACACGCCGTAACTTCTCCGCCAGATATGGACTTGTTCCTCGCCATATTTGTCTGCTGTCTCCCTTTTGTTAAGTCCCTGAAGTATGCCGTAGTGTTTCTCGTTCAACCTCCAGCTTTTCTCCACCGGGATCCAGTCTTCATTGAGACGGTCCAGAACACAATTCAACGTTTTCACAGCCCGTTTCAGATAGGATGTGTAAGCCGCCTCAAAAGAGAATCCCGCTTCTTTCAGCATATCACCGGCTTTACAGGCTTCTGCGATCCCCTTATCACTCAGGTCTACATCGGTCCAACCGGTAAAGCGGTTTTCCTTGTTCCATAGGCTCTCGCCATGTCTCAACAATACGATCCTTTTCATGCCATATAGTTTTTATGCAACGGTTATCGAAGGATCCAGATAGACATCCTGAATGGTGTTCAGAAGCGAGACCCCGTCTTTCATCGTCTTCTGGAAGGCTTTTCTCCCACAGATAAGTCCCATACCTCCGGCACGTTTGTTCACCACTGCGGTTACGACGGCATCATGCAGGTCAGATGTCCCATGGGACTCGCCCCCCGAATTGATCAGGCCAACCCTTCCCATATACCCGTTGGCCACCTGGTAGCGGCAGAGGTCTATCGGATGGTCGGAGACCAGTTCCGTATACATACGCCCGTCGGTCTTACCGAATCCGATGGCTTTAAAACCTCCATTGTTGGACGGCAGCTTCTGCTTCACGATATCAGCCTTGATGGTGACCCCGATATGGTTGGCCTGCCCTGTCAGATCTGCTGCCGCATGATAGTCAATCCCGTCTTTCTTAAAACTGCTGTTTCTCAGATAACACCACAATACCGTGGCCATCCCCAACTCATGGGCATATTCAAACGCCTGTGAGACCTCCACAATCTGGCGGCGGCTTTGTTCCGAACCGAAATAGATAGTTGCCCCCACGGCAACGGCACCCATGTTCCATGCCTCCTTCACTGTACCGAACATGACCTGGTCATAACTGTTCGGATAAGTCAGCAGCTCGTTATGGTTCAACTTCACGATGAAAGGAATCTTATGGGCGTACTTACGTGCCACAGCTCCCAGAACTCCGAATGTGGATGCCACGGCGTTGCATCCTCCCTCGATAGCGAGTTTCACAATGTTCCCGGGATCGAAGTAAAGAGGATTGGGTGCAAAGGATGCTCCGGCAGAATGTTCTATCCCCTGATCCACCGGCAGGATGGAGACATACCCGGTATTGGCCAGACGCCCGTGCCCGTACAGGGCTTGCAGGCTCTCCAAGGTGCGTATATTCCTGTCGGAATCCACCCATGCCTTGTCTATCATATTCGGCTCGGGGATATGGATGAGTTTCTTGTCTATTGTCTTGCATACATGGTCCAGGTAGTATCCTGCCTGCGTTCCCAACAAATCAATAATCGTGCTCATGTCAGTCGTTTTTTTATTCCAAATCAGGACTGGCGTTCCCCCAGTTTTGCATCCATGAAAAGGATGCCGCTCTCTCCGGCTTTCTTCATCAGGTTTACGATGTTCAGGAAATTCGCCTCTTCCTCCACCTGCTCCCTGACAAATCCCCAAAGAAAATCACGGGTGGCATTGTCTTTCTCCTCGGAAGCCAGATGTACCAGTTCGTCAATCAATCTGGAAACATGTCTCTCGTGTTCCAAGGCATGTTCAAAGACTTCGGTGGGACTGCCCCAACCCTGTGGAACCACATCGACCTTGTCCACTTTTGCCTCCGCCTCACGTTTGGCCATATATTCGGCGATGGCACATGCGTGTCCTGTCTCTTCCGCCGATTGCTTGCGCATCCAGCGGGCCATGCCGGAAAAACCTTCCTTTTCCAGATAGAAGGACATTGAAAGATACAGGTTGGCGGACCATAATTCCGCAGTAATCTGCCCGTTCAGGGCCTTTTGTAAATTCTCGGTCATAATGAATCTAATTTTTAATGTTGGTACTATTTTTTATTTTTCATATTCAGGGGCAAGCGTGTGCTTGTCTCAAAATATCTGTCAGGACAGGTTGCATCCCGTTTATGAAACATTCCACGGCGATGACCATCAGAATAAGCCCCATCAGTCTCATCATCACATTATTTCCGGTTTCTCCAAGAATTTTCAAAAGCCGCGTTGACACGCAAAGGATAATGAAAGAGAGGAGACAGACTAGGGCGATCACGCAAACCAGTGCAATTTTGAAAATATGCTCAGGGGCATCTTCCATCAGTGTTATGCCGCTTGAAATTACACCCGGACCGCACAGCATCGGAACGGCAAGAGGCGTGACGGTGATGTTCCTGGAATATTCTTTTTTCTCGTTCTCGTTCAGTTTCACATGGGTGAAGTGTGCCTGCAGCATGTCATATCCGATTTTAAAGATGATGATACCTCCCGCAATCCGGAAACCATTGGTCGAGATCCCGAAAAAATGGAACAGGAACCTGCCGCACAAGGTGAAAAGTACCAGTATGACGAACGTGAGGGCGCAGGATTTTAAGGCGATGCTCCGGCGTTCTCCGGCACTCATGCCCTCGGTCATCTGCAGGAAAACCGGCATCACTCCGAGGGGGTCCATCAATGTGAACAACGAAGTGAAACACAACATTGAGTATGCGAATATATCCATAGGATGATACTTGTTTTATTTTTAGACCATTATTTTCTCTGTGAACAATAAACTCCGGTCAGGTTACACGATTTGACACATCATATGAAGCAGGGCAGCCTGCGTTCATATTCCATGGCCAGGATACGCAACAATTCCATAAACGCCGTACTTACATATATCCGTTTTGTGTACAGCCCCTTGATGAAAGAATGGATGGATGAATCCGTATTCTGGCATAGTACGTGAAGTTCGGATATCTGACGGGATATATATTGTTCATGTTCAAGCAGGGTGTTCAAGGCAGCCAGCGGTGTCGGCCATTGCCGGATGTCGCGCCTGATTTCATGGATGGTTACAGCACCTCCTTCATGATAGATGCGGTTCATCATCTGATAGACCTTGCCCATATTGTCCTGTGCCTGTGCACTTAGCCATGAGGCCAATATCGGAAGTTGCTGCCCCTCAAAATAGACCTGCAATGACAGGTACAGGTTAGTTGACCAGATTTCTGTATTGATCAATGTGTTCATCGCATATTCAATTCGTTTATCCATGGCTGTTCTGATATTTGAAATTAGACAAAATAAATCGTAATTCATATCCTGCAATAATCATGAATTTATGTGATAGCATCTGTAAATCGGACTCTTATGGAGTTGTAAAATGAATTTTAATGCTTGCGAGACAAATAGTCATAAAAATGTATAATTATCATGCCTTTTTGTCACAAGATCCCTACAACATTCTCAACAAGATATCCAGTTCTTTCTCTATCATGTTGATCTTGTCGTATATGTAATCCAGCGTATTATGATAGTGCAGGCAGGCCCTGCATTCCTGCAATTCCCTTGACAGGGAGAGTATTTGTTGCCAAAGTTCCTCTTCTGTATGTCCAGGGGGATTATTGAATGCCATAAATGGATTCAGAGAAACTGTTTGGCATGTAATTTGTGTAATAATAGCCGCAAGTCCCGAAAAGGGGCAGGAATGGAAACAAAAAGGCAGAGAATTCCACTAAAGACAGTAACAGACAGAGGAATGAAAACGGAAGGCAGGACCTGTCCGGTTTTGAAACAAATTGCTTTCATAATGCGATTATATGACAACTCTGTTCCCTGAAGTTGTGTTTATATAAAGTTAAGCGTGGGAACTTTGGTATTACCGTTCAGAAGTATCCCCATACTCAACAACATATAATACACAAAGCCCCACGCCTATATATGCTAACAAGATATAATAGTGCATAGGGACACCTGATGTATTATCCAATTGTTGTCTTGAAATTGGGGATTTCCTGAACATGGATAATGCCTAACGCTTACTGTTATTAATTTTTTTTGGTAAAAGACAAGGCAAAAATACTAAAAGAATTGATTCGCGTCAATAAAAATCCAACTTTTTTATTATTTTACTCTCTGCGCCACTGAATTTCATCGCTCTCCGCTCTCCAAATCCCGTGCCCTTCAGCGATAAGTAATCCTGAGTTCATCAATTGCCTCATAAAAGAGCTTTTGTACATCCTAAAATCCGCAACCTGTAATATTTTTGATATCTGGGGTTGCAGATACCTCTCTAAAACGACTCGTTTTCGTAAAGAACCCTAATGGTGCAGTCGCAAGAGACAAAATCCCCTTACCCCATGATGCGACTTGAGGCAATACGCAAAAGGCCACGAAGATTTGAGGCTACCCAAAATCAAATTTGAAGGCCATCATGTATGCATCATTGCTTGTGTATATGTTCAGTATGTGCTGTCTTGCAGTCTTAATCCATTTTGCAGGGACAGAAACATACTTGAATACAAAAGTTTTGATTCTGCTTGTGCGTTTAAGTCCAAAGCTCTTCATGTTTGCGTCAGATATGAGGTGTCTGTAAAAGTTTCGTATTAAAGCGGTCAGAAGCAGGAACACCGTGTTTTCCGCCATGAACGATTTTGGCAGCCGTTTCCAGCCAAAGCCGTTGTTCATGTCGTCCAATACACGCTCAGCACCGCCACGCTTGTTGTAATACTCCACGATGTCACGGTCTGTCGAAGTATAGTCATTTGTCAGTATGCATCTGTATGTATATTCCCCTTCCCACAGGTCGAGTTCCTTGTTGATGCTTCTTTGCCGCTGTATGACAAGGCGGTACGCTTTGCCGACCCATTTCTCTGCAATGATGGAGCATATCTCAAACTCGTGACCGTTTATGTATTCGGTCTTCCATCCGCGCAAGGCAAAGATATCGTCATACAACGATACACACCTGTTTGCGCGGATATAAAAATGCCGACTGTGCTTCTCCACCATTTCCACCATAGCCTCAGAGCATGAGCCACAATCCATCCTCGCACGGTTTATATGTATTCTGGCATTCTCCAAACGCTCAAAAATACGTTTTAGAGTGTCTTCCTGATGGAAACGGACATTGGTATTGCCGTCGCGGTTCTCTATCCCGACGATGACATCGCCGACCGTTGCTATTCCTGGACTGTAACCGGTAAACTTCTTGTAGGTTATTTTTGCGTCAAATTTCTCCGTCTCAATGAACTGGTGGTCAAAATCAAAGTCATATTCATTGTCTGGCAGCAACTGTCCAGTTGCCAGCAATGCATTGACAAGCAGATTGTTAAGGTCGGAAGCCACGTTGAAGTCGTAGCTTTTGCCCGAATCAGACCTGTAGGTCAGATTCGGTGTGGTCAATTCACGAATGGCCCTAAGTATTGTGTCTGCGCTGCATGTACGGAGGGGTGGATGCAAGCAAAGTGCTTCCATAAGGTGTGAGGTCACGTCTTCGACACATGACCCTCCACAGAAATATACGCACATCAGAGAACGTATTATCTCGCTATATTGATAGCCATACACTTTGCTACGCAAACCTAAAGTAGAGTCTATTGTACAAGACAACATCCTGTCGAATTTCTCCATAATTGGAAATATACCACCAAAAGATGTGAGTTTCTCGGATTTTATTTGTACTTTTACCATGCTTGATGAGGTTTTGTTTGACTATTTTTGCAACACTAAGTTAAGTGAATCCTTTGACATGACAAAATCCTGAGCCGCTCGGCTTTGCCGCTTGGCTTGTCCAAGAACTTTTTGTTGTTCAGGATATTATAAAAGTTAAAATTTATAGTGTTGCGGAATTAAGGTAATAACAATACTATGAAATCGTTATTCATATTACAACTTGTATGTTGCGTCATTACAGCCATGCTAGCATTGCAATTAGCCATGGCAAGTTTGCAGGTGAGATGGAAGGTGTGGCGCTACGAAATATCAAGATGGATTCTCGTTGCATCCATGCTATTCTTCTCCGTCCACTACCTCTTACAGATGATTCATGGACTCCGTGCACAAGGTACCGATGTGGGCGCAGCATTCAACATATTGTTCTATACTCCAGTGGCATTTGCCATCACTCTCTCCATAATCAACATAGAGAGCACAGGCAACAAAGTGCGACGGTATTGTTTACGTGGTATGATGGCATACATACTCATCGCCATAGTTTTCGTCATTGGCATGTTCAAAAGTCAAAGTTTACACATTGGCAATATGCTCTATGTGATGCTCGGTCTTTTTGTGGCTAGCATGGCATATTTTATTCTTATCATTCGCAAAGAAACAAAAGCCCGAAAGCAGAAGCTCATGGAGAATTTCGGAATCGACTTGATTCCATACGTGCGCTATTCGCAAGCCAGCATCATTTTGCTATACTTTGCTGCTGGACTCCTTCCTGTAGCAATCCTCTTCAATACCTTATTATATATAATAGGTCCCTTGATATTACTCTCTGTCATCTTTTTCGTCCACACTTTCATTGCTATGGGCTATTACATCACACCCAAAGAAGTCATTCCTGAGGAAAATGACGCAGAAGCAAAAGTCACGGAAGCAGAAGACATGAAAGACGGCAAGAACACTCATGGCACAAATATCTTGACAGCTAATAGAAAGATGGAAATAGAATTAGCCCTCAAGAAATGGTGTGAAGAGGGATTTTATAAGGACTATGAAGTTAACATCTATTCGCTAGCTACCAAGTTGGGATACAAGAAAAACGAACTGACAGAATACTTCAATCAGTCAGAATACACCAATTTTAGAACCTGGCTTAGCGACATTCGTTTTAATGAGGCTGTTCGCATGATGAAAGCCAACCCCGAATATAGCATTGACGCTATTTCCACAGAGTGCGGTTTCTCATCCCACACATGGATTTATCGTATATTCAAACAAAAAACGGGCATGTCACCTAGCCAATGGCGCAAACAGTTTGCCTCCATCTAAATGCGTATTTTTGTAATTTCGCATTAAATAGCATTTAAAAGAGGTGTGTCAGCGTTTTGACACAACCTCTACTTAAAAGATTTAATTTACAATAGTATTGCGGAATTAAGGTACATGAAACCGATAACCTGTCATAGTGGCATTGGGAAAAGCCGTTCAGACGATCCGCATCATGGTCGGCAAAAGATCTAAAGTGACCTCTTTGGCTGTCTTGCGCTTGGAGACATGAATCATTTCAAGCACCTTTATGACGTCTTCAGACTTCGTGCCACGTATCATGGTCACAAGTGTACCTCTGCCACCACGTCCCGCACGATTAGTGACAACAGTATATAATTCTCCGCAGCTTAAAGAAGTCTCGTCAATACAAAGGCTAGGGACCTGAGGTTGTGCCCGCATTCTGACACATTTACATTTGTAGTATTAAATATCCCAATAAAAATATAAGTGTATATTGTAATGGGATCTTAATAGAGGATTAAAAAATAAATACTTAATGGGCTGTTTCTTATGAATTCTACTGAAATCTTATAATAATTGCTCAAAAAATCACATTCTTTGTATACGTAATATCCTAATTTTGGAACGCAAATTAAAAGAATATTAATAAACTAAATTATCTGATTTATATGACAAAATTAAGATGTATGCTTTGTTGCCTGATGATCTGTACTATTACTATTGATGCTAGGACTGTTAATGATATATATAAAAGAATATCTGCACAAGTCTCCTTGAAGGTTCCCGGTAATCAATCACGAAACTATTCCCTTGCTTTTCAAGGAGCCGTTGATGATAAGGGAATCTATCTGTTAGAGTCTGAAGAAAAAATACCATTAATCATTACAGAGAGAATAGAACGTGACAATGTTAAATGTGTAATGGTAGTAAGTATTACGGCATTGGAAGACGTGTACTTTAATTATCAACAACAGTTGAAAACAGGCTTCCGACATAATGACTGTATGTTTTATCTACCAGGATTCTGGTATAGTCGCAATTTACGTTCTCCTAAAGGTGCTCCTTCATTTCATATATCAGAGAGTTGGCTGGTACGTGAGGATCGTCTGAGCTCACCCCTTACCGGTATCTTCAATCAGAAAGATGGACGTTATATGACTGTGGCACGCAAGGACGATTTTCAATGGGATGCCCTTGCTACCCACCAAACAGGCGAAATCATCCTCTCGGGCAAAACGTCCCTAGGGTTCACCGGCTTTGAGAGCCATGACGGAACATCAACACTATCTTTTGGATTTCCTTACCGAGAAGCTCCTAAAACCTATATTCGTAAGTTGACGCTGGCTCCGGAGGTTACATCTTTCCAATATCTAAAAAAAGGAGAAACAGTACTCCTGACCTGGGAATTTATCGAGGGGCAGGCTACAGACTACTCAGATTTTATTTGCCATACTTGGGAATATTGTTATGATACATACCGTCCCCAACCTGTGAAAATACCTTTTTCTCCAGAAGAGATAAAAGGAGTGCTGAGCAATTATTTTGTGGAAAGTTTTGTTGGGGACAAAGCTCTTGCCTATTACTCCAGCCCTGAAATGAAAGTGGCAGCCTGTGCCAACATGAATGTAGCAGAGATAGGTTTTGTCGGTCGCGTACTTCTAAACGCTTTCAATGCATGGGAGTTTGGCAATGAGAATGGACGTGATGACCTTGCAGCTAGCAGTAAAAAGATATTTGATAGTTACTTAGAAAATGGCTTTACGGAAACCGGTTATTTGCGTGAATGGGTAAATCTGGAAAATGATAGTGATGTGAAAGAAGAACGCCCAGTGCATAGCATACGTCGTCAGTCGGAAGGAATTTATGCCATGTTTCATTATCTGAATTATGAACAGAAGTATAAACGTCACCATCCTGATTGGGAACAACGCTTAAAGAAAATGCTCGATATGTTCTTGCAACTGCAAAATCCAGATGGAAGTTTTCCACGTAAATTCCATGATGACTTTACAGTTGTTGACGGAAGTGGAGGAAGTACTCCATCCGCTACATTACCTCTGGTTATGGGATATAAATATTTTAAGGACAAACGCTATCTGTCCGCTGCCCGGCGTACTGCGGAATATCTGGAAAAAGAGCTTATATCAAAGGCTGACTATTTCTCCTCTACGCTGGATGCAAACTGTGAGGATAAGGAAGCTTCCCTCTATACCGCTACGGCAACTTACTATTTATCATTGATAACAAATGGTACGGAACATAACCACTATGCCTCTCTGACACGAAAAGCGGCTTATTTTGCCTTGTCCTGGTATTACGTCTGGGACGTTCCGTTTGCTCCCGGGCAGATGTTGGGTGATATCGGTCTGAAAACTCGCGGCTGGGGAAATGTCTCGGTGGAGAATAATCATATTGATGTATTTATTTTTGAATTTGCCGATGTGCTCCGTTGGCTTTCCAAAGAGTATAATGAACCTCGTTTCTCTGATTTTGCTGAAGTCATTTCTACTTCCATGTGCCAGTTACTTCCTTATAAAGGACATATGTGTGGAGTGATAAAAGTTGGTTATTATCCGGAAGTGATCCAGCACACCAACTGGGATTATGGAAGGAATGGAAAAGGATATTATAATGACATGTTTGCTCCCGGTTGGACGGTAGCATCCCTTTGGGAATTGCTGACACCGGGACGTACTGAGAATATACTGTTGAAATAGCTCTGATATCCACTTTTCAGGATATTCTTATATCCTGTTGTATGTTAATTAATGAAACTAACAATTAAGACAATGCAGAGACTACGTATTTTAGTTATATTAATACTTCTTTCTTTGATGCCTCTTTATTCCCTTGCCGTTCTGAATGAAGGACAATATGCATTCCGTTCACTTGATATCAATAATGGATTATCCCAGAATACGGTCCATGCCATCCTTCAGGATAAACAAGGATTTATGTGGTTTGGGACGAAGGATGGTCTTGACCGGTATGATGGTATCTCTTTTCGGACTTTCATGAAAGAATCCGGAACCTTGGGCAATAATTTCATCACTTCTTTGTATGAAGACAATCTTGGGCAAATATGGATTGGGACAGACGTAGGCCTATATGTCTATTGCCCACAAATGGAAAAGGTCAGGCATTTTACTCTGATAAGTAATCCAAACATAGATATAGACTGTACGGTCAATCTGATAACTGGGGACCAGAAAGGAGGTATCTGGGTTGTAACTCAGACGCGGGGAATCTTCTATTACAATCCCCAGGATAGCCAGTTGGTTAATTATCAGTCGGACGGGTCCGGTACTCTGAACCTTAAAACTTCCGGCCAACTCTATTTTGATTCGGACGATGTCTGCTGGTTGGACATACGTGATGGAAATCTGTATTATTCAAAAGACAAGCTTAAAACTTTAACTCCGATTTTTCCAGAAGATTCAAAAGTGTCTTTCAGAGATGAATACATCTATAAATTGCTCCCCGGACCCTATAATTGCATGTATGTGGGAACTGTATTCGGACTGAAAGAAGTGAACCTAACTAATAAGACTATCCGTACCCTTCTTTCCAAGGATGAATTGGGAGGTGATATTTATATCAGGGAACTTGCATTTTATTCAGATGACGAATTATGGATAGGAACCGAATCGGGACTTTATATCTATAATCTGCACACGGCAAAAATCATCCACTTGCAGAACGTCAACGGTGATCCCTATTCAATCTCTGACAATGCCATCTATTCGATTCTCAAAGACCGTGAAGGCGGAATGTGGATAGGGACTTATTTTGGGGGTGTGAATTATTACCCCCGGCAATATACCTACTTTGATAAAGTCTATCCCCAGAAAGAATCAAACAAAATGGGAAAAAGGGTGCGGGAGTTTTGTGCCGCCCATGACGGCACACTCTGGATAGGTACAGAAGATAAGGGGCTTTTCCATTATTATCCTAGTACTGGAAAAATCGAACCGTTCATTCATCCGGATATTTATCATAATGTTCACGGATTGTATTTGGACGGAGATTATCTGTGGGTTGGGAATTTTGCAAAAGGATTGAAGCGTATTGATTTGAGGACATACGCTGTAAAGCACTATGATAATATTGCAAGTGATATCTTTTCTATCTGCCGGATAACTGCGGGCGATCTGTATCTTGGAACAACAATAGGATTGTTTCGGTACAACCCAGATACGGAACGTTTTAAACGCGTCCCCGAACTTGGGTGGACGTTTGTTTATTATATAAAGGAGGATAAGCAGGGGAATTTATGGCTGGCAACTTATGCCGATGGCGTCTATAAAAAGAATGTCCGTACAGGTGGTTGGGAACATTTCGTACATGAGGAAGCAGACTCGTCCACCCTTCCATCCAATAAGGTGCTGAGTATTTTTGAAGACAGTCAAAATCAGCTATGGTTTACCACACAAGGAGGTGGCTTCTGCCGCTTTGTGCCTTCCGCCAACACCTTTGTCCGTTATGACGGTATCGGTCTGCCAAGCAACGTCATTTATCGGATTGAAGAAGATGAAAAGGGATTGTTCTGGGTTTCAACCAATAAAGGGCTGGTGCATTTTAACCCGAAGAATTCCAGTTTTAAAGTGTATACAGTTGCTAATGGGTTGCTGAGTAACCAGTTTAATTACCAGTCCAGCTATAAGGATAAGAATGGACGGATTTATTTTGGCTGTATTAACGGTTTCATCTCCTTTGCCCCCTCCTCCTTTATTGATAATGATTTTTTACCCTCTGTTTTGATTACCGATTTTATGCTCTTTAATAAAAAGGTGGTAGTCGGAGAAAAAGGCTCTCCATTGAAACAAAGTATCACTTTGTCAAACCATATCGAACTTCAGTCAAATCAGAATTCGTTCTCCTTCAGGATAGCTGCGACAAGTTATCAGTCACCGAGCATGAATACACTGCTATATAGACTGGAAGGGTATGATTCCGAATGGCATACAGCGGGTAAGGGCCCTATTACGTATTCCAATTTACCTTATGGGACATACATGTTACGCGTGAAAGGTGCGAATAGTGATGGTGTATGGAATCCAGATGTACGCACATTGGGGATCAGGATATTGCCCCCGTTTTATTTATCCGTATGGGCATACCTGATTTATATCCTATTGATACTCGGTACATTTTTCGCCCTCTTCTTTTATTTAAGGAAGCGTACTATTGAAAAGCAGCGTAAAGAGATGGAGAAGTTCGAACAGGAAAAGGAGCAGGAACTCTACACCACTAAGATAGATTTCTTTACAAATGTGGCACACGAAATCCGTACTCCTTTAACACTGATAAAGTGCCCATTGGAGAATGTACTTGCTGATAGGGAACTCTCCGAAAATGTAAGGATGGAATTGGAAATTATGGATCAGAACGTGGAGAGGTTACTGAACCTGATAAACCAATTACTTGATTTCCGTAAAGCGGAAAATAAAGGTTTTAAATTGAATCCGAAAGAATATAATATCGGTACTATCGTCCACTCTGTTTATAAGTATTTCACCACTTTGGCAAAGCAAAGGGGAATTAAATTTGAAGTAGAAGTTCCAGAGGAAGAATTGTTGGCTTCTGTTGACAAAGAGGCTTTGACCAAAATTCTCAGTAATCTGTTTGCTAATGCATTGAAATATGCCCGGACATACGTTTATCTCCATTTGTCTGTTGATGAGAAGAATGAGGTGTTCACTATCTCTATGAGTAATGATGGGAATATAGTCCCTATCGAAATGCGTGAAAATATTTTTAAAGCCTTTGTCCAATACCGGGACGGGAAAGATATTGTCTCGGGCACAGGCATCGGATTAGCTATGGCTCGTTACTTGGCAGAGTTGCATCAAGGTATGCTGGTGATGGACCGGGAGCTAGATTGTAACCGTTTCATTCTTTCCATTCCAATATTACACCAGACACTTCCGGATGATTCGGAAGAACAACATAAGAAACCTGGGTATGATGATGAAGATCGTGAAGTTTCTGATAAAGATAAAAGAGAGGTTGCTTCCATATTGGTTGTAGAAGATAATAAGGATATGCTTGCTTTTGTGTTCAGGCAATTGTCTTCATTGTATCATGTACTGATTGCGGAAAATGGGGTCGAGGCGTTGGACGTTCTTGAACAGAAATCTGTGGATCTGATAATAAGTGACATTATGATGCCTCTGATGGACGGGGTTGAATTATGCAAGCATCTGAAACAAAATCTGGACTATAGTCATATTCCTGTAATATTATTGACAGCTAAAACTAATCTGGAATCAAGAATCGAAGGACTTGAAGAAGGGGCGGATGCGTATATTGAAAAGCCGTTTTCTATGGAGTATCTTCGTGCCAATGTAGCAAATCTGTTGAGTAATCGGGAAAGATTACGCCGTCACTTTATTGAATTTCCTTTTATCAAAGCAGATGCAATGGCGCAGACAAAGGCCGATGAGATGTTTATTAGCAAGTTAAATGAGTATGTATTACGCCATCTTGATAATACGGACCTGCAAATTGATGATATAGCGGATGCAATGAATATGGGACGTTCCAACTTTTACCGGAAATTGAAAGGAATCCTAAATATGAGTCCGAACGAATATCTCCGCCTTTTCCGTTTGAAGCAGGCAGCTTCCATACTGAAAGAAGGAACCTATGGAGTGGTGGAAGTCTCTTACATGGTAGGGTTCAGTACCCCCTCCTATTTTTCAAGCTGTTTTAAAAAACAGTTCGGAGTACTGCCTAAAGATTTCATATCGCACTAGTAATATGTATTTTGCTTTAAATTTTATAATATCAGGTCATTTTCTGATATTTTATCCGAGTTGTTCCGGGTAATTTTGCAAATATATTAACAACTAAATTTGATGTATGACAAGGTATTTACTTTTTTTTGCCAGCCAGCCTTCGGGCGGAAGAGAGAGTTGTTTTCCTATCGTATATATAAACGATTCTTAGTTTGAGAATTTGTACTGTAATTTATATAAAGTCAAAGAAATAATTATAAAATAAATTGCACACACAATGAATAATAGAAAAGAAAATGAACAGAGTTGTATAGTAATGAATAAAAAAGAGGGTACATCGTGCATTACGACACACCTCCCTGTATTTCAGAGAAAAATCTACACTACTAATCAAAAAATCTATTGATATATGAACTGTAAAGTAAAACAAGGATGCCTTACCAGCGAAAGCTGTTGCATCCTGTTATGGTTAGCCTTCACATTATTTCCCGTTTCCGTTGTAACGGCGGCAGATAATAGAAAGATCGACGAGAGCCAGCAAAAAGAAGTAAAAGCAGAAATGAAAGGATATGTGGGAGACGAAAACGGAGAGCCTGTTATTGGAGCTACCGTATTGGAAAGTGGAACGCAGAACGGGGTTATAACAGATGTGGACGGTATATTCACTATACAGTTGGCAAAGAACGCATCATTGACCATTTCATATGTTGGGTACCAGAAGAAAACGGTAGTGGTAAAAGATAAGAAGTTCATTTCCGTTAATTTGACTCCGGACAGGAGTATGATGCTGGATGAAGTGGTCGTGGTCGGTTTTGGCAAACAAAAGAAAGAATCCCTCGTGGGAGCTGTGCAGGCAGTGAAGCCGGAAGACCTGAAGATGACATCCAGTAATCTTAGTACTTCATTTGCCGGGAACGTTCCAGGTATCATCGCCGTACAAACACAGGGTGAACCAGGCTCTGATGAGGCGAAATTCTATATACGTGGTATATCAACTTTTGGTTCGAATACCTCACCGCTGATCATACTTGACGGTGTGGAAATCAACGCTACGATGATGAACAATATTCCTCCAGAATCTATCGCGTCGTTTTCTGTGCTGAAAGATGCTACGGCAACGTCCCTATACGGCTCACGGGGGGCTAACGGAGTTATCATCGTTACTACCAAGCAAGGACAGCTTTCCGAGAAAATGTCTGTAGATATCCGCTTTGATAATACTTTCTCCATGCCTACCTATGTGCAGAAAATGGCAGATGGCCCGACTTACATGGATATGTATAATGAAGCCGTTTATAATCAGGCTATTGCCAATAACCAAGAGTATGAGCCTTTCTATAGCCGGGATAAGATAGATAAAACACGTGCCAATGCAAATCCCTACCTGTTCCCAAACAATGACTGGTACAGTATGTTGTTCAAAGACTTCGCCGTTAATCAGAATTTGAATATCTCCATCAAGGGCGGAAGCAAAAATGTGGATTACTTCCTGAATGCTGGAATCTTCTATGAAAATGGTATCATCCGGCAACCCAAGGAAGATAAGCTTGATGTGGGTATGCGCAACAAGAAATACCTGTTTCAGAGTAATGTGACAGCCCGTGTTACCTCTACGACGAAAGTGGGGCTAAATATGAATACGCAGTTGTTCTACCACCATGCCCCCAAAACAAGTACCCGGAATTTGTTCGCCTATTCCATGCATGGGAATCCCGTACGTTTTCCTGCTACACTTCCTGCTGAACCAGGGGATACATACATCCGCTACGGTAGCAATGATCCGTGGGATGTGGGAAAATCAGAGCCGAATCCTTACGCCAAATTGAGTGAAGGTTATACGGAACGAAATTATGTCTATATGACGACCGCTTTCAATCTCGAACAGGACTTGAAGTTTGTCACACCAGGGTTAAAACTCACCGGACTGGCATCTTTCTATAATTACAGTTTTAACTGGCTGGATCATTGGATTGTACCTTTCTACTATAAAGTATCTGATGACTATACGATGGATGATCAGGGAAACTACCTTTATAAGACTTCGACTATCGGTGAGCCGGGAGAACCTTATCTGAAGAGCAATTCCGGGCGTGATCCGACAGAGAGTGTCTGGTCTTTACAGGGAGCGCTGGACTACTCACGCCAGTTTGGTGGACATGATGTGGGAGCTACCCTTGTTTACCACATGAAAGAAACCAAGAAAGTGAAGGACGGCGGAGCTGAAAAAGATCTTCTTCCTTACCGTGAGCAAGGGATGGCCGGACGTCTGACCTACAGTTTTGGTCAGCGTTACCTGCTTGAGGCTACCTTTGGTTATAATGGCTCGGAGAATTTCAGAAGCGGGCATCGTTTCGGATTCTTCCCTGCGATTGCCCTAGGATGGACTATTTCTAATGAAAAGTTTTTCCAACCGTTAAAAAAAACAGTTTCCACTCTGAAAATCCGAGCTACTTATGGATTGACCGGAAATGATGCGCTTGCCACTCGCTTTCCCTATGTAACAGAAGTCAGTATGAATAATAATTTGGATTGGTGGACTGGTAGCGGTACCCGCGTGAATGGGCCGCTTGTAAATATTTATGGTAATGCGAACGCTACATGGGAGAAATCGAAAAAGCTGAATTTAGGTGTCGATATGACCCTTCTTGAATCTATGGATATAACCATTGATTATTTCAAGGAAGACCGTAGTGGAATTTTTATGCAACGTTCGTCCGTCCCTTCAACAATGGGAGTGACAAGTATGCTGCCTTATGCCAACATTGGCTCGGTAAAGAATAAGGGTGTGGATATGAGTGTAGCATACAGCAAAGTAATTGGCAAAGATTGGGTGCTCCGCCTGAACGGTAGTCTGACCTATGCACATAATGAGATTACAGAGATAGACGAACCGGTGAATGTAGAACCCTATTCTTCAAGAATCGGACACCCGATAAACAGTATTATGGGATATGTGTCTGACGGATTGTTTACTTCTCAGGAGGAAATAGACAGATCTCCCAAACAGTCGTTCGGAAATTATACGGTGGGAGATATTAAATATAAAGATCTGAATGGTGATAACGTGGTGAATGGTTATGACAGGACGATTATCGGCAATCCTGAAATTCCGGAGATTATCTATGGTTTTGGAGGAACGTTGAAGTATAAAAAGTGGGATTTGTCTCTGTTTTTCCAGGGAGTGGCCAAAGTCAGTTTAATGATGAGCGATATTCATCCGTTCAGCGAAGCGGGCCATAAAGGATATAACATTGCACAGTATATCGTTGATGACCACTGGTCGGAAAGCAATAATGTAGCCGGTGCCGCCTATCCCCGATTATCACCCGAATTTATCACGAACAATGCGCAAACCAGCACTTATTACCTACGTAACGCAGCTTTCCTGCGCCTGAAGAATGCCGAACTGGGCTATTCCTTCTTCCCGTGGCTGCGTGTGTATGCAGCAGGTACTAATTTGCTGACATTCTCTCCGTTCAGTACCTGGGATCCTGAAATGGGAAGTGGGAATGGTTTGAAATATCCGCTACAGCGCACGGCCAAGATCGGGATTCAGTTTCATTATTAATTAAGAACAGAATAAGTTATGAAAAATATATATACAAAGTTATGCCTGTCGGCAATCGGCTGTTTAATGATGGCATCATGTGATTTTCTTGATGTGGTTCCGCAAGGTACTGCTACCGTGGATGATATCTACCGGACACAATATCAGGCTGAAGGAATGGTACTGTCTTGCTACGCGAATATCCCTAACTATTTCCATCCCCAACAATTTCCTGATTTTACCGGAGGAAACGAAATCATAACGAGCAAAGGAGGAACAACGCGCTGGTTTCATTTCCGCAGTCTGGTTTATGGGGAAGAATCCCCAACAACGACTTATTACTCATTATGGAGCAATACAGCAAAATCTTATCCGCAGGGTGCTGTGAAGAAAGCAGTATGGGAAAGTATCCGCAATTGCTATAATGTGCTTAATAATCTGGATAGGGTATCGGACATTACCCCCGAAAACCTGAGCTGGTGGAAAGGTGAAGCGCTGTTTTTGATCGGGTATTATCATCAGATCATGCTGGAGTACTATGGACCGATAGTTATTATTGACAAGGAAATACCAATGGAAAGTTCTCCGGCCGAGATGATGACCTCCCGTTCTCCTTATGATACATGTGTCGATTTCATTGCCAATAAATATTCGGAAGCAGCTAGATTACTTCCTGGCGTATGGGATTCAAGTAAGAGAAACAGGGCTACCTCTTCTGCTGCCTTGGCTTTCAAGGCTCGGCTGTTGCTTTATGCCGCCTCGCCGTTAGTCAATGGGAATAGTGAGTTTTATTCCGACTTTAAAAACCCCGACGGCACTTTTCTGATTAACCAGACTTATGACCGGGAAAAGTGGAAGAGAGCGATGGATGCTGCCAAAGAGGCCATAGACCTTTGCGAAGAGAACGGTTACAAACTTTATGGAAATTCGACCAATGACTTGGAGCAAGGGAAGAAAAACTATCATGAAGCCTTTGTCGGTGATGGGATCAGTGGTAGCGGATTTAACTGGAATGAAGTCCTGTTTGGCTTTGCTGAACAGGGAACTATTTCCTACTGTATCAAGAATATGGCTCCTCGTGTTGAATTTACAAGTTATTCGACCAAAGGTTTTAGAGGGTCCTTATTCCCGACGTGGGATTGTGTGAGTAGGTATTATACCAAGAACGGTCTACCTTGGGCAGATGATCCCGAGACTAAGAAGCTTGATCCGTATTCCATTGCACCAGGTGATAGTACGGTACGTTTTCACAGGAATCGTGATCCGCGCTTTTATGCCTCTATTGGCTTTGATCGTGGAAATTATGACGTGCAGGGAAAGACAATAGTGCTCAAATGCAGACGTGGTGAAATGCAGCAGAATAATGGCAATGCCAAGGATGAGTATCAAACGGACAACGGTTATTATTGTCAGAAATGGGTGTCTAAATATGATACCTATAATAGGACTACCGATCAAATAACCTACAACCGTTGGTGCTTTCCTTATATGCGTCTGGCCGAACTCTATCTGAGTTATGCAGAAGCGGATTTCGAATATAGCGGCACACTGAGTACTGCCAGTCTGTCCTATTTGAATAAAGTACGTGAACGTTGCGGATTACCTACCTTTGCAGATTCATGGGCAAAAGCCGGTGGTATTCCTTCAGGAGAGAAGTTGCGCGAAATATTACATGATGAACGCTCCATTGAATTGGCTATGGAAGGCAGACGTTTCCATGATATGCGCCGTTGGAAAATTGCCCATACTGAAATGATGCGTTATCAGAAATCCTGGACATTATCCGGAAAAACCGCTGATAGTTTTTATAAACTTACGGACATGAAAGAAACCGGCGTTCGTAATTTTACCGCTCCCAAGAACTATTGGCTTGCTATTCCACAAGATCAGATAGAAGTAAATCCCAATCTAGTGCAGAATCCGGGATACTAGAGAATCAGCTCTTATATAACTAACAATTAGAGGAAAGGACAAAATGAAAAAGGTAATGTGTTTATTGGCAATTATGTTTATGATTGCCAATACTTCGGCACAAACACGGGTGATTGCCCATCGTGGTTTCTGGAAAACCCAAGGATCAGCACAGAATAGCATTACATCTTTGTTGAAAGCGGATTCTATAGGATGTTATGGTTCGGAGTTTGATGTCTGGCTGACAAAAGATAATGGTTTGGTGGTTAGCCATGATGGGATTATTCAAGGGCATAAGGTTGAAGAGTCCACTCTGAAGGAATTAACCGGGTTATGGTTAGCGAATGGAGAATGCGTACCCTCCTTAAAAGAGCTTCTGGAAACAGCTAAGCGGAAAACATCTTTGAAGCTGGTGCTGGAGTTGAAAGCTCATAGTAAACCCGAACGGGAGATAAAAGCTGTTGAAGAGATCGTTTCGATGATAAAGAAGATGGGACTCGAACCCCGGATGATATATATCACCTTTTCGTCTCACGCATTAAAGGAACTGATCCGTCAGGCTCCCACAAGCACTCCTGTATATTATCTGAAAGGGGACTTATCTCCACAACAACTGAAAGAATTGGGTAGTGCCGGACCGGATTATCACTTCTCTGAATTTTACCGTTATACCGATTGGATTGAAAGTTGCCATGCCTTGGGGCTAAAAGTGAATGTATGGACGGTTAATAAAAAAGAGGACATGCAATACTTTTGGGATAAAGTCGACTTTATCACTACAGATGAGCCGTTGGGACTGTTGAAAGATATAATGAAGGTCAAATAGATATATTTTCTGAGATAATGTATAGTCCAACTGATTACCTTTAATAATCTGTTGATTATTTATGTTTTTGGAAAATGAGTTTCAAGTTTTCAAACGACTGTTCATGTTGATACAGTTGAATGCTGATTGAAAACAAAACAATAGCGGAAACAATGAATGTCAATCTTGTATAAGAAGGCAAACGTCCAAATTTATAGTTCAGCTCCATTAATCGAACTGAATAGGGGTATTTATTAAATAATATAAAATTAGCCAACTAATTCATAGCCAAATTATTGCGAATTAGTTGGCCTTTTTGTATCTTTAGGTATTCCGTGCGACAAGAAGTCGTACAAGTAATTGTTCAGCACTGTGCCTGAACCTATTGTTCTGTCAATAGTAGTCTAAAGAGGCGTGCTTTACCAGTCATGGTTTAGTGCGAAGCCCTCTTGACAATGCAGTCCTTTACAGAAATATCCAATGTATAGGCTGTTAGGCTGACTGATATGAGTAACATATGTGAATCGCTACACCATCGTAATAAAGAAATAGCTTACGGATATTTATAAGCTATAGCCAAAAGGTGGGTAGTCAGGATAGTCTTTTGGGAATGTAAGGCTACACGGACATCATACTGGCGGTGGAGGGGCGGGCTCTAAGTCGGGCGTCAGTTACTTGTACGGAACTTGGTAAACCCGTATTTCTCCTGTCTATGTCAGGCAGGTAAGCCAATTGCAAGAAAAGCCGAATGTGGTGCGGGTAAAGGATTGCGGAGAAAGTGAATGATTCTGTGTAATGCGGAGGATAGAGGTTTAAACATCACCCCATGCGAAATCAGGCAGACTTCCGCAGGGTAATTCTTTATGAAACGATTGTAGAACTTTAATAAAATGAAGAAACTGCAAATGAGCAAGGCAAAAGCCGAGTGTGCATCTTTAACCGTACGAAACACGACATGAAAAGATATCGATTCTTCCAAATATGAGCGTAAGGTGAGAAAACTGCAGGTCCGAATAGCAAAGGCCCACAAAGAAAAGAGGTACAACAAGGTAAAGGCCTTACGGTACCTACTTGCCACTTCCTACGAAGCCAAGGCATTGGCGATAAGGAAAGTAACTTCCAATAAAGGTAAACGTACGGCAGGGGTTGACCATATGAAGTGGGACACTGATGCCAAGAAAATAGAAGCTATATGTTTATTGAGAAGGAGAGGATATAAGGCCTTCCCGCTGAGGAAGGTCAACATAGCCAAAGCAAATGGCAAGACAAGATCTTTGGGAATACCAACCATGAAGGACAGAGCCGTGCAGGATATATCTTATGGCTTTAGAACTTATAACTGAAAGTGAAGCGGATGCGAACTCATATGGGTTCAGAAAGTTTAGAAGTACTGCGGATGCAATAGACGCACTTCATAGATGGTTGAGTAGAGACTGTTTACCACAATGGATACTGGAAGGTGACATTAAGGGTTGTTTTGATCATATTAATCATGAATGGCTTCTCAACAATGTGTAGATTGACAGGCTGGTATTAAGGAGATGGCTGAAAAGCGGAGTAGTATTTAATTGCAAAGTATCAATAGATACGCTACACTTTTTCTTTTCGTTGGCAAATCTTAATCCGTATCTTCGTAGCATGAAAGAAGATATACGGATGCGCCAAAAATGGCTTGAGCTATACGTCGAAACGGGTTCTGTGACAAAAACTGCCCTTCGGTGCGGGATTACCCGTTCCACGTTATACCGTTGGATAAATTGCGAGAAAGAACAAGGCAAGTCGGAATTGTCCGATAAGTCTAAACGTTCATCAAGACTTGCCAATATGAAGATAACACCTGAAATTGAAACCATTATCCTTAATCTGTGCGTGAGACAAGAAGATGGGGAGCGCAACGGATTGCCAACTATCTGCTTAGGAAGAGAATAAAGCTCTCAGGCATGACGGTGTGGCGTGTGTTGAAAAGCATCAGGTCAAAGCTGTTGTGAAACGTTGCGAGAAATTTATTTCTTCTTCCAGCCGATTTTTTCCATCGGCAACATCCGGATAACCATATACCCCCGCCGTTGTTCATAGCGGCAGGAAAAACATGCCTGACGGCGATACGTGACGCGCGGCACTCAAACCCTCTATTCCAACGTGAAACTGACCGCAGAGAGGGATGCCGCCACGGGCGACCTCGTGTGGAAGTCCAAGGACAACACGACACTTGTGGGGGGATTGTCGGATGAGCACTACTACCTCTACTATCCCTACTAAACGGATATGAGCGGAAAGACTGCCACTCCCACAGGCTCAGCCTTGACCGACACGGAATTCTTCGCCCCGTTGGTTTCCGCTTGGCAGCCTCAGGACGACCAAAGTACTCATGCGGCATATACCGCCTCCGACTTGATGACTGCCGAAGGCTCCGCAACGACAGGGGAAGACAACACCCTCCACCTCTCTTTCACCATGAACCATCGTATGGCATTGGCCGTCATCGAGATGCCGAATACCGTTAAATACAAGTTTACCGACGAGAGGATTCCTGATTACGCCGTGTCACCCGCCACTACATTCTCTGGCATTGCCCAGCCGCTGCGCGTGAACGATGGTACATACCGCTACTTGGTGAATCACGCGACTCCCGCACCGACTATCGAAGGACATTATGACGAGGGAAGCAAGGAGTTCACCATAACCCCGTCCGGCCTTTCTACCGGCAGTTACAAGAGATACAAGGTGGACGGCGCGGTGACAACTGTAAAGGACTACACGATGCAACGGGGAGATTACCTGCTCGCCGACGGCAACCTGCTGCCTAAGGGTACTACCCTGACCGAGGAGCAGAAGGCAAGCGTGGCGGCCATCGTCTTCTGGACACCGGCAGAGACCAATCCTGAAGGACGGATCACGCCGGCGTCTCTGGATTTCGACAAGATTATGGTGAAAGAACATCCCAATTGCACCCATGGCCTTGCCGTGTCGATTAAAGATGCTCCGGGCAACGTCTCGTGGCAAAACGTTAACGACTGGGTGGCGGATTTTCAAAGAGGAACAGATTTCAATCCTGTCGATAAGGATGAGTACGTAAACATTGCCACTGGTTTCGATGCGACCGGCAACATAAACAGGATACTCGGTTACCAGAACACGAAAGTGCTGTGGGCGTATAACGGATATTGCAAGACAAACGGCAAAACCGATGCCTTGGTCAATCCTGCTGAGGTCCTGAAAACATTTATCGCAAATAATCCAGCCCCGGCAAACAGCACCGGATGGTTCTTGCCGTCGGTAAAGGAACTGCACATGCTATGTTATAAGGATGTCGATAATATTGCGTACACACGGGACAACACAGAGACGAGGGATATAGTCGAAGTCTCCATCTCCGCCGTTGGCGGTGACGCATTGTCACCGCGCAATAACCATAAACGTTTCTGGTCTTCTTCGGAGAGCCCCAGTAATAAGAATGGCGCTTTTAGCGTGTATTTCTACAATGCCTTCGCACAGCTCAGCGAAAAGGACGGCGCACTCAATGTGCGTGCCGTGTGCGCTTTCTAACCACATAAAACAAAGAAAAATAACGATGTGAAAGGAACAGGATATTCCGGACGATGGATGCGCATCAGCGGCTGGTAGCCGATGTTGATGCTCGCGGGCGGGCTACTCGTCTCTTGCGGCAAGATGGAAACGGGAGAATCTACTACACGTTTACCCGATGGCAAGTACCCATTGCGACTGACAGCGGAGGTGGCGCAACCGCACCCCCGTGCCGGCGGCAAGGAGATAGGAGTGATGCTGGATGGCATGCTCAGCCTCCAAAGGTACGTAATGGACGCCTCGGGCAATACTGTCCCAAAGGATGCTGAAAACACCATTTACCGGAAGAGCACTACCGAGACATGTGTCACGGCACGGACTCCGAATGCCGATATCGACCAAAGTGGTGGGTATGCCGGCTTCGGCCTTCTATACGTCACCGTAGTGGGAGGTTATGACCAAGCCGTCAGCCTCCGTTTCAACCACCGCATGGCAAAAGTAGAGTTCACGCTCATGGCGGGCGAAGGTGTCACGGAGGAAAAACGAATGAAATAGACGTGGTGCAGACGGTGCCGGGCAACACCTGGATTGATGGCGGCGAGGAGAATGTGGCGGTAGCCAAAACAATACACTACACTGCCGATGAAGTGAAGGCTGGGGACTACATCTATTCGGGCAGGAGCACTTCGGACGGCGGACTGCGCAAACGCTATCCCAATGGGAAAGCTCAGGTCATCGCAGACCCGAAGCCGCAATCCGTAGCGGGCAAGACGGTCGCCGGTGTCGTCTTCTGTATACCGAAAGACACTGACCCCACAGGCAGACTAACCCCAGCCCGACTTACTGATGATAAGATTATGATGAAAGATTTTCCGAATGCCGAAATTTGGAATTATATAGTCAACCCATCCCTCGTCGCTGCCGGCGGTCCGACACCAATTTATACCACCTCTTACTGGTCGTCTACGGAGGCATATTATAGCCCTAACAATGCATATGCCATACACTTTCCAGATGCCACTCTGGAAAGTAATGATAAGTACTTATAAAGTTAGGTTTCTGGCCGTGTGCGCTTTTTAATCACATTAAAAAGAAAGAAACTGTAGCAAAGCATTCTACATTCGATTCCGGCGGCGGTGCTCCTATCGCTTGCCGCCTGTACGCAAGAAGAGCTCCCGGGCAACCAAGACAAGGCGCAGCAACTTACTTTCTCCGTTACCGATGGTGGATATACGTCGGCTGTTCGCAAAACCACCCGTACTGTGGAGAATGGCTGCCAAACCAAGTTTTCCGAAGGCGGGGCCTGCGGCCTATACGTGGTGCGGGGCACTCAAACAGTCTATTCCAACGTGAAACTGACAGCCGAGAGGGATGCCGACACGGGCGGTCTCGTATGGAAAACTGAAAGTCCGACACCGCTCACAGGCGGGCTGTTGGACGAACACTATTATTTCTACTATCCCTATCAGGCACGAGCCTCAATACTGGGGCAGGGCGGCTGTTCGCCTTCATCATTACGGTGAACGAGTTAACCGTGCCCGGCTTGTCGGTGCGGAGCGAAACATACACCATCTCCGACAATAAGACCTGCCATATCCTGGAGTCTGTCTGCCCGTGATGTTATCCTCTCATCGAATTCCTGTACTCACTCGGGCTCATTCCATAGTACTTCCTGAACACCTCCCTGAAATATCTGACATCGGAGAACCCCGAGTCATCCGAGATTTCCGTTATCGAACAGTCTTTTTCCCTAAGCAGTTGTGCCGCATATTGCAGCCGCATGGAGCGGATATAGTCAGCCGGGGCATGGCCGGTGAGCGCCTTCAACTTGTTGAAAAATCCGGTGCGGCTCATGTTCTGCATGCCACAGAGCATGTCCACACAGAAACCGGGGTTGTCGATATTCTTCATGACGCATTCCCTTACGGAGGCCATGAATTTCCAGTCCCGGGTATTGTGGCAGTCCGGCGGAACCTGTCCGACTCCGTCCTCAAGACCGGCGTATGCCCGTTTGAGCAGTGCCCGGTTTGCCAGTATGTTCCTGATATTCGTCCTGAGCACGTTTATGCTAAACGGTTTGGTGATATAGGCGTCAGCTCCGTTTTCCAGCCCCTCCAGCATGTCCTTCTCATCTCCCAAGGCGGTCAGCAGCATGACCGGGATATGGGATGTCTCAATATCGGATTTGACGGACGCGCAAAGTTCGTCCCCTCCCATTTCAGGCATCATAACGTCCGAAAGTATCAGGTCCGGATTGTATTCTCTCGCCACAAGCAGCGCGTCCCGTCCGTTGGAACAGGTTTGGACCAGGTATTCCTCTTTCAGCAGCCCCTCAAGGTAGGTCCGCAAATCGTCATTGTCCTCCACAATAAGAATACGCTGCCGGTCCCCGCCGGTCATTGTTGGAAGGATCTCACGCATGGGGCCGCAATCCGGTCCCATGCGGGTTTTCCCGGTATCCTGTTTCCTGGGCGAAGCAACGGGGCATGCCTTGTCAAGGCGTCTGCTCCTCAGGGGAAAAATAACACATACCATGGTCCCCTTCCCCTCGGTACTGGTAACGCGGACCCTGCCTCCGTGCAGCCTTACCAGCCTATGTACCATCATCAGTCCGACACCGTTTCCCGCCACTTGCAGATTGACGGCATTACTGCCCCTGAAATGGTTCCTGAACAGTTTCTTCCGTTCCTCAGGTGGAATGCCAATCCCCGTGTCTTCCACTTCCACACCCCATACATGCCGGTCCGCGAAGGCACGGACCTGGATACTCCCGCCCCGTGGAGTGTACTTCAGTGCGTTGGACAGTATATTCTTCAATATAGAGTCCATTTTGTCCTTGTCAAACCGGACATTCAGGTAAGGGAAGCCGCTCTCACGGGTGATATCGATGTCCCTGATGGAGGCATATGTGCGGAATGCCTCACAGGTCGTCTCCAGATAACTGTTGAGCTCATATTCCGAGACATGAAGTCTCAAGGTGTAGTTGTCCGTACTCTCGAAATCTATCAGGCTGGTGACCAATCCCAGAAGTCCGTCCACGCTTTTCAGGGCCATCCGTACATTGTCCATCCCCTCCGCCTTCACCATGTCTTTCTCCACCACCTCTTCCAGCGGAGCCTTGATCAGCGTAAGCGGAGTACGGACATCATGGGCAGTATGTATGAAGAAGCACGTCTTTTCGTCTGATATCCTTTTCTGCCTGCGCAACATGGCAACGCGAAAAGACACCACCCCAGCCAACACACACAATGACGCATATCCGGCAATGGCCCATGTACCCGCCCACAGCGGCCGGGCGACACTCAGACCGAGGCTTCTTTCCTCATACACCTTGTATTTCTCCTCATTGGAGACGGCACGGATACGCAGGGTGTAGTTGCCTGGGGGCAGGCTCGTGAACTGTATCCGCCCGCTCTGGACCGGATGGCTCCAGCCCTCGTAGAGCCCCTCCAATTTCCATGAATATAGGATGTTCGAGGGATAGTCGTAGTTGATGGAGACAGCTTCCAGGGAGAAGGTATTCTGGTCATATGCAAGTTCCAGCCTGACGGTATTGTCAATATCCTCCCTCAAGGGGGATCCCTTGTCCCCGGGATAGACGGGGCGGTAGGAGATCATGAAATCCCGCAGGAGCATCCGAGAAAAATGCGGGGCGGGTATCCTCATGTCGGAGGGGAACATGACGGCTCCGGTGTTACTCCCGAACACGAAGCTTTCCCCGTGCCGGAAAGTGGATACCCCGGCATTGAGGCATACGCTTGCCAGCCCTTGTTCTGCCGTCCAGTTTCTGAAAGTGCCGCTCTCACGCCGGAACAGGGCCACGCTGTTTTCGGTCCCCAGTAGCAGGGTGCCGTCCGCACGGGGGACAATGGTATGGATGTTATTGGATATCAGGGCGCAGTTCTCGGTCTGGTATTGGCGGACGAACCTGTCCTCCACGCTGTCATAGACGAGAAGTCCCGCCCCGCCGGTGCCGATATACAGGAGCCCGTCCGGTGCCTGGTACAGTGCATAGACATGAACCGCCTCGACTGGAAAGGCGATATGTCTGCAGGTCCCCCCGTGCCCGTCAAGCAGGTACAACCCCATGCCGGTACCGATCCACATCCATTCCGGAGCCTTCTCCAGTATGGCGGTGATGGGGCCCGGGACCGGGTACAGGCGTACTGTGCCGTCATGGGGATCGAAACGTTTGAGATTGTGGCAGCCCCCTGTCCATATACATCCTCCGGAATCTTTTCCGATGTCATTGATATACTGGTCTGGACGCCCCTCTGCTGCAAAGGAGGGGGGAAAGTATTCCACCCTCCCGGTTTTCTTTTCGATCCTGTACAGGCCCGAAGCGTACCCGCCGGCGCAGATGACACCCGGCGAGACCTCGCAGAGCGTCAGGAAGATATGGTTCCCGCCATCCTGTATCCCATCGGACCGGCTGAGAAAGGAGCGCCACCGTCCTACCGCAGGCTGCAGCAGGCTGATCCCGTTGCTGGTGGCGAACCACAAGTCGCCTTCGCTGTCTTCGATGACATCATGCACCTGATCGTTAACCAGCGACCGGCTGTTGCCCGGTGAGTGCCGGAACCATTCATAGCTCTGGTAGCGGTTATTCCGGATTGTGACTCCGGCGGGGTAGTTGGCAAGCCAGATACGGTCCCCGCCATCCACATAAATGTCATTGATATTGTCTCCGTTCATGCCGTTGTGGCTGGCGTAGTCGGCGGTTATATAGGGTTTGGGCACTAGCGAGTCCATATCCATCCTGTATACCCCCCTTCCGCCCGTGGCTATCAGCAGCTCCCGGTCATTGAGAGGGGTGATCCGGTTGACGGCCACATTCCGCAGCGTACTGCCTGCGGACACTCCGTATACAAGTATGCCCTTCCTGAAGGTTCCCACGAACAGTTTCTTCGAACCGGGGTGGTAGTAGAGTTCGCTGACCGGCGTCCGGATGCTGTCCGTGTCCGCAAGCGCCTCAAGGACACCGTCCCTTTCCCGTACCGGAAAAAGTCCGTTCACGGTACCGATGAAAAGGTTTGTACCGTCCGTCTCGCTGATAGCGGTTATATCACCTCTTAAACGGGAGACCAGCCGCTGCGCAATGCCTGTGCGGGTGTCATAGCGGATGATATGGTCACCCTGACAGAGCCATATGCGGTCTCCACGGTCCATATAGGCGTAACAGAGCATGCCCGTGGCGAAGTCATCCTGAAGACCGGGTATCCTGTATACCATCCGGAAACGGTCATGGAGGGTGTCGTAATGGAAAATACGGCCTTTCCTTCCCACAACCCACAGCGTGTTCTCCGTGTCGGTGTAGAGCCAGTTCAGATTGACTTGCGGGGCCACCTTCAGATTGCCGTCAAGAACAGTGTAATGCCTGATCCGCTTGCCGTCATAACGGTCCATCCCCTCCTGGGTGAGGAACCACATGTATCCCCTCCCGTCTTTTTGGATACGGTAAATCCTCCGGTTACTCAATCCGTCCTCTATTCCCAAGTATTTATATATCTGGGCTCCGCACATGGAGGAAATTCCCAGCATGAGGAATGCGGACAGTATTCTTCCCATATTCCGAACACGTGTCATTCTGATGTAAATTAGACAACAACTGTTGCAAATATATAAAAATATAAATTAATATACAAATTTAAACATAACCTCGGATGTCGGCATCAGGCGGTATGTCCTCAATGTCATGTACCCCGGAAAATAGCTGCATACGGGACCGGCCCATGATATGAACATATTCCGAGAGGCGGTTGTTCAATTGACCCGACGGAATTATGGCTTGCCGGGCTCGGGACTGTCCGCAAGGGTACGTTGGTCCGGTGTGCGGAATACCATCCATACCTCCGGTCCGAATTTATATCCGCGGGTGGTACAGGTGCCGGTCGAGGTTTGGCAGCCCCCAATAAAGCGGGCCGAATTGTTTGTAAGCACTCTTACCCTCATGCCCGATTTATAGATAATCTTCCAACAGTAAGAAGTTATAATTCGCATTTAAGAACAATGGCGGGCATTTCTTGTTAATATTATAATCATATAAAAGAGGCGCATCCGTTAGTGCCAGATTTGTTCACCACTTTCATCGTTGCGTATCGTATTGCGAGTTGTCCGTATCAGATGTTTATCCCCTCTTTCTTAAGACTTCCTGAGAACTGCCTGGGAAAGGACGGCTTTCCGCATTGCGACTTCATCCACAGCCCTTGGCGGTATAGCCATGCCTTTCACGGGGACTACGGTTGATTCATGCGACACAGCAGATTCCGGTGCTATAACAGGGTTGCCTACATACTTGTGCCTCTTTTCAGCTTGCTGTCCAGATCCGAGTTGCGCACTTTACCCGCAGGTTGGACGGTTGTACATAACAATATTGATCTTTTTGGGGGCTAAAAGTCGAATATCCCCTTAAAGTAAGCGCCTGAGTAAGTACATCTTCTACAGTTCATTTTCCCTCCTTACTTTTGCTGCAAAAAAAATAATATCCTATGATGCAGCGACGTAAACACATGATGAGCAGAGAAAAATTTATCTCCGTTCTTTTCCGTCAGCAGCAGAGTGGTTTGTCCATTGCTGATTTTTGTGAGAATGAAGGTTATAGCCGTAGTAGATTCTATCTTTGGAAACAAAAATACGGTATAACGGAGCGGGAGTTATTGGCAGAAGCCTCCCGCTTAGGGGTTAAAGACAGCTTTGTCCCCATAGTAATCAATGGCGACACGCCATCCCCCGGTATATCTCACGAGGCTCCCCTGCCATCTCCCCAGCCTAGCGTCCCCTTTCCCTTGAAAGGAAAGGACAGCTCTGAAATATCCTTGGAATTACCCAACGGATTGAA
The DNA here is from genome assembly GCF_023656785.1 of Parabacteroides caecihominis. Taxonomy (NCBI): domain Bacteria; kingdom Pseudomonadati; phylum Bacteroidota; class Bacteroidia; order Bacteroidales; family Tannerellaceae; genus Parabacteroides; species Parabacteroides caecihominis. The sequence goes on along the minus strand of NZ_JAMOKS010000016.1, from coordinate 89,984 downwards.
GTTGAAGTTTAAAGGGTCTTCCGGCTGTGAAGCTGCCCTGAATCTGATCTCTAAAATATATAATGCCAATGTTCTGCCTAAATGACAGCATGAGATATTTCCTGTGCCCCGGTTATACGGACATGAGGAAAGGTATGTTCACTCTTTGCGGCCTTGTGCATGAGAGGATGGGAGGCGACATCAGAAGTGGGGAGGTATTCATTTTCTACAACCGTTTCCGGACCAAGATAAAATTGCTCCATGCCGAACCGGGCGGTCTGGTCCTTTATGAGAAACTGCTTGAAGAAGGCACCTTCAAGATACCCGCCTATAATCCTGCCACCCGTTCTTACCCCATGACCTGGAGTGACCTGGTCGTTATGGTGGAAGGCATCAATGAAGATGTCAGCAAAGGCAGGCAAAGACGGCTTTCCAATTTGAAAAAGCATTGGTAAAACAGTTGTAAACAAACAGCTTGAAGGCTTGTTTTTCTTGTTGTTTTTGACTATCTTTATATCATCAAAAAAAAGATATTGAATGGCAAAAGAAGATGCAACCGGACAAGCTGTGGAACCCTCAATGGAGCAGCTGCTGGATATCAACCGTAAACAGAGTGAGATCATCTCAGCCCAGGCAAGGACCATAGAAGAACTCCGGGGTACGATAGTTGAGTTGAACGCCTCCCTGGCATGGCTGAAGAGGAAGGTGTTCGGAAAGATGAGTGAGAAATGCAAGCCTGTCGATAACGGAGACCCGAAGCTCCCTTTTGACTATGGCGACCTGGAACAGATAGAGGCGGAAATCGAAGATGCCCGGAGCAGGGCGGCTGAACAGATTACCGTCCCCAAGTCCCGAGCCGCCAATAAAACGCCGCGCCGTAACCGGGTCGTCATGGATAACCTTCCGGTTGTAACAGTCGTCATCGAACCGGAGAATGTCGATTTAAGCAGATACGTCAAGATAGGCGAGGAACATACCAGGACCCTTGAGATGAAACCCGGCTACCTCTATGTGAAAGACACGGTACGTCCCACATACGCCCTGAAAAATGAAATGGAGGCCGTTGATAACGGAGAAAAGGCTGTAATAACCGCTCCCATGCCACTGATGCCCATATATAAAGGTATGCCAGGGGCTTCCATGCTCGCTGAGGTCCTTTTACAGAAATACGAATATCATGTCCCGTTCTACCGACAAGTGAAACAGCTGGAACATCTGGGTGTGAAACTGTCCAAAAACACATTGGACGGCTGGTTCAGACCGGTCTGCGAGCTTCTCAGGCCACTTTATCTGGAACTCAGGAAGAAAGTACTGGCCGCAGATTACTTCCAGGTTGACGAGACCACGCTTCCGGTTATAAACCACGACAGGCATAAAGCCGTAAAAGAATACATCTGGATAGTCCGAGCGGCTGTGCCGCGTCTGCCTTCTTCCATTACGACAACGGATCGCGTTCACAAAAAGTTGCGGTCAGGCTTTTGAAAAACTTCAAAGGATATCTCCAAAGTGACGGCCATCCCATTTATGACGCCTTTGAGGATGGGGAGGACGTATGTCTGTGTGGGTGTCTCGCGCATATCCGCAGACATATAGAGCTGTGCAAGGAAGAAAATCTGGAATATGCCATGCAGGGACTCAAATTTATCCAGGATATGTATAATGTGGAATACATGGCGGATAAACAGGAACTCCCGTATGAAGGACGTGCTGAATTACGCCAACGTCTATCCAAGCCGATGCTTGACAGCTTTGAACTCTGGCTTAAAAACACATACCCTAAAGTTCTAAAACGAAGTCTTATGGGAAAAGCCATAGCCTATGCCTACTCCCTGCTGCCAAGAATGAAACCGTATCTCCATGACGGAAGAATTTTCATTGACAACAATCGCTGTGAGAATGCCCTGAGGCCACTGGTCATATCAAGAAAGAACATGCTGTTCTGCGGAAACCACGAAGCGGCTGAGAATACGGCTATAATCTGTTCCTTGCTTGGCTCATGTAAGGAACGTGGTGTCAACCCCAGAGAGTGGCTGAATGATGTGATCAGTAAACTCCCCTATTATCTGGCTCCCAAATCAGACAGAGACCTGAAGGAACTGCTACCGGATGTATGGAGAAAATAATCAGGACAGTTCCGGGAAAATGCAGGAAAAAACGGGAAAAAGCGAGACTGACACTCAATGACAACCCTGAGATAAGTTGGTATATGGAAATTGAGATGCACTTACAATGGAGTGCATCCCACTGAAAAATTGAATGCACAAGATGTAGTTGAGCAGTCGCTTACCCCTTAAAAACAAGGAGCTGACGCATGTGTACAGCCCCTTATTTTTTGTATAGCCCGGCCTCCTCTGGCATATTGCCGTTGCTTCCATCTGTAACAAGCAAAATCAGAATCTATATGCGGAACTTTTTGTTCCCGTAGCTGAGAAAGTCCTTCGTGGCATATTTCACACTGAATGGTCCGTAGTCACCGAGAGCCGAATGCGCAATTTGCTTGTCCGGTTCTGTCACATGCTCGACAGGTTCTCCCGTAGTATCAGTATCCTTGTATGACATAGGCTGCATGCTGGCGATGGCTGACCCGGTAGCCGCCGCACGCAATTTCCTGAACGCATTGGAGAGGATTCCGTCCATCATTGACCAGTACAAGGCGAAGAACGAGGTGCAGGAAAAGGAGGTCTCACAGTTGTAGGAGATAGCCGGGAAGGTATGGAAGAAGGAGGACGAACTGAAACAGTTGAAGTCCGAACTTGCAGCACTCGACCGAAAGATACAGTTGGAGCTTGAGCCGCCTACGCCCGAAGTCGCCGAAAAGGAGAATGACGGACAGGAGGTCAAACCGGATGCGGAAGGTGTACGAAACGTATCTCCACAACACACCGAAGATGTGCCGCAGATACGCAGCTCGGTGAATGAACGCAGTCCGTCTGGCAATTTTATTGCCGACCACATCATCATCGGGCGGCCGGGATTCAACGTCCGTGACGAGTGCAAACCGAAAGGTATAAAAATGTGAACGAGTGTGCGGATATATATGGCAGGATTGGGAACATACCATTCCTTTTCCTGCTTTTTCCATCAATATGACATAATGGCAAGGATACCATACAACAAGCCCTCGATTATATCAAAATAGGGTGTTGAAAGTAAATCGTCATGGCAAATCCGCCATATATTCAGTATTTTCGCTAATTTTGCATTCAAAATAGTTAGGCATAATAAAATGGAACCATCTATATACAGTTATTCACTTTGTATTGCGCTACCGTTGATGTTGTTCTTCGGCTTTTATTTTTTGTTGGCTCCAACCTCGGAAAAAGCCATTTTCAATAATTATCTGCGTTCCCGGCGAATTATGGGGGTAGCCATACTGTTACTCGCCGCCAACTATTCGGTACATTTCTTTTTTGGAATCAGGTTCAAGAATACCGATGCCGCCATCCTGATGAACCTGTCCACCTATTTTTTGTGCTACTGGTTGTTCAGTTCGGCCCTCACCACTCTGCTTGACCGCTTTTATATCACCAAACGTCGGTTACGGACGCATATCTGTCTATGGATACTGTTTTCCATCCTTTCCGGCATCGTTCTGCTGTTGTTACCAAAAGGTGGTTTACAGACAACGGTGATGTTTGCCTTGGCCGCATGGTTGGTTATCTATGGGCTGTTCTTGACCCGTAGGCTTCTCCGAGCCTATCACAGGGTCATCCGCATTTTCGATGACACCCGTGCGGACGACATCGGTGCCTATATCAAATGGCTTTCCATTTTCACCTACTGGGCTGTCACATTCGGGGTGGGATGCGGACTGCTGACATTCCTGCCTGATGAATACGTCTATATCTGGATTCTGTCATCGGTACCGTTTTACATTTATCTCTTCCTTTGCTATCTGAACTATCTGCTGTTTTACGAACAGGTGGAAAACGCGATGGAAGATGGCATGACTTCTGAAGAGGAAGACCTGTGTGACACCACAAACCGGGAACAGGCACAGAGGCAGGATACTCCTTTTTTCCATGCCGAAATAGCGAAAAAAATCAAAGGTTGTATCGATGCGGACGGTTATATCCGGCCCGGCCTTACCATAAAGGAGCTTTCAGATGTGCTTCATACCAACCGTACCTACCTGTCCGGGTACATCAAAACTACGTATGACATGTCGTTCCGCGATTGGATTATCGGACTTCGTATAGAATATGCGAAACGTCTGCTTGCGCGATATCCGAGGTTGACGGTTGCCGACATCTCCGAGAAATCCGGTTTTTTGTCACCAAGCCATTTTATAAGGCTGTTCAAGGAAAATGCGGGCTGTACCCCTAAATGGAGGAAAACAGAGGCGGAATAATACGGTGTGTTATGGATGGAGGAATAGCCCAAACGACAAAAAATAGCCTAAACTACAAAACTAAAATGTTCTAAACCACAAAGATGTGCGATTCTGACAATTGAGACAATTTTTATAGGCAAGAATCGGGCTGAATTTAAATCTTTTCGCTTATTTTGCACTTGTCGGTTGAGCCTGCGTCATCTCCAAAAAGAGTAAAACAGGGTTTTATGGGTGATTTTAACGTGTGTAAAAGAAAATGCTACCCAAATAACTTCAAATAAAGACAACTCTATTTCAAGCGGCAAATGAGTTCTACAGCTTGAATTTGAATAATACAAACAATAGGATTCTCCTTTAAAAAGTCATGAAAAAGATTCATTTACTTCATTACTTATTGTTGTGCTACATGGTTCTTGCGGTAGCTACATCGTGCGGCGATGACGAGGATGACTACGCCCCCGACAATGTAAATGATCCCGAGAAACTAACTGATCCTTTGCCTACTACCGACCAGTTAGGCGTAACACACAACAACACGCTTTATTACCTTTCGTTCTGGAGCAAAGAAGACCATATGATATCCGAGAACATGATAAACCGTTACAAGGAGGCGGTTCCTTATGCTCCGGGAAAGAAGATGGAGGTTGGCGACACGTTCTTCTTTACCCGGCAGGACATTGACCGGATTCAGTCGGATACCGATTTGCTGGCTGACATCAAGGATATGTTCCATAAGCGGAGCATCGTGATGATGATGGAGGGAGGAACGAACGAGGATTTTAATACCGTCTGCACGTTGCTGGATTGCTATAATCCTTATGCGAAGGAAGATGAGTCTTATTCGGACGAACTGCCGCTGTGGGTATTTTCTGGACCGCTTCCGTCGGCGAGCGGATTCTATTCCAAGCTCAATGCGCTCAGTACTGCTACCGGAGCTGATGGCAAAGAATCTGTACAGACGATTAATGAATACGGGCAGGGATTTCATTGCGACATGACAAGTCAAAGTTTACAAAGAGCCCTGGAACCGAAAGCTCCGTCAAACGGTTCGTCGGATTTGAAAAACTTGATATCTGCCTATATCGTTATCGGTCAAAATAGCTATACCGCACCTCCTGTTCATGGACATGAAGGTAAAGGGACAACCGATAATTTTCAAGTAGAAGCTAAGATATGGACCGCTTATAGCAAAGAGCGGAAAGAACATTTTTATTTGGTAAATCTGGGTTTTATAGCCTATGTAGAACCTTCTTTTTATGGAGAATGGCATACCAAGGTCAGTACTCTGAAAATGAAAGGGTATGGCTTTTGCCTGACTGACGTAAATTTGGAATTCGCTCCGGTTCACCCGAATGGTGCCATTATTCATGCACATTCCCCGCAAACTACGGAACGCCAGAGCTCTTATACCAGCAGTGTCTCTTTCGAGTTAGGAGGAAGTGTCAGTGTCACTGGACCAGAGATTTCAGGAGGAATAAGCATTTCCAATAGCCATACGGAAACAATAAATGATATTGAAGTTATCAATAGAACCAATCCGGCCCAAGGAAGCCCACAGCTTAGGTGGTAGTTTAATTTACGCGAACCTTCTTCACATTTTAATATGTTTTGTTACGCGTCGAGTGCTGTCAATGGAGGTGCTAAGGCCGGGATAACCACTTGTAGCTTGTCCACAGATTTTATTATTTCTGTACCTGATGGAGCTGACAACGAATGGAAAGTAAGCATGTATCCAACACTGAAAACATATTTCTTTAGTGACCTTTTTGGATTCCATGATCAATATGAAACGCTATTTGATGATGCGGCAGAAAGCTGGATTGGCATCGAAAAAGTTTTTAACTTGCCGACTGTCGATCTGAAAGATGAATGATTTGTTACGTTGATATTAATAATTTCTAAAGTTATTGGATTATGAGAAAAACATTCTTGGTGATGAGCAGGCTTATCGATTTATTTGTGGATATCTTGCCTATAGATGAGCTTGGGTTTAAACATGTCAAACTTCAATCAGAAGGGAGACCACCGTATAATCCTGCAACATTACTAAAATTGTATTTATATGGTTATAAGCACTCAATAAGATCATCAAGAAAGTTGGAACACTTCCTGTAAAGTAAATGTGGAATTATGGTGGCTATTAGGAGGCTTAATGCCCTCTTTTCGGACAATTGCTTATTTAAAAAAAAATAATGCGGAGGCTTTTAGAAAAGTCTTTAGGCAGTTTGTCCTTATGCTAAAGGATATGGGTCTGATAGAAGGCGAAACCATAGGTATAGATTCTTTCAAGATATTTGCCCAAAATAGTCTCAGAAACAATTATACACAAAAGAAGATAGACAGACATCTTGAATATATAGATAACCGTATTGAAGAATTTGAAGTAGCTTTAGATAAGACTGATAAAGAAGAAGAAAAAGAACTTCTTAAATCTAAGATTAAATTACAACAAGACAGGCGTAAGAAATACGAAACTCTTGATACGGAATTGAAGAATAGTAATGATACTCAAATAAGTCTAACAGACAAAGATTCAAGAGCATTAATGTTAACCAATAATGTATCAGGAGTTGAATATGCGGTTCAAGCAGCCTTTGATAGTAAACACAAATTATTGGTTCACTCTCATATTGGAGCATCAACTGATAAAAGAGAACTATCAACAGCGGCATTGACCGTCCAGGAACTACTACAATTAGATTCGTTCAACACACTTAGCGATGCCGGTTATACTAGCGGCGACCAACTACAAGCCTGTAAATATTCAGGAATATGTACTTATTCATCGCCTATGCCATCAACATCACCTAATTCGAATTCCATACCACTGGCTGAATTTCATTATATAAATGACGGAGATTATTATATCTGCCCTTGTGGAGAACAAATGACAACAACAGGGAAATGGAGAATCCGTCCCAATTATAGATCAAAAGTATATAAAACATCAGCTTGTGTAAATTGCTCAATAAGAGAAAAATGTACTCAAAATCAAAATGGCAGAGTAATAGAAAGAAGTGAATATCAAGATGTAATAGATGAAAATAACGCCAGAGTTATGAATCATCTGTTGCAAGGGCGCGCAGCAGACATTCGTAATGTCGCACAACTTCCGCCTCTTCACCGCCCTGACGGGAACTGCCACAGCCCCCCAAAAACAGTCCAAACAAAAAGACTAAAACAGTTGATCGTTTCATGGTGCTGTTTGTTTAATGGTTAAATTACTGGTCATGCACACAACGGACACTACCGCCCAGCAGATAATGATAACCATAATATTCATTAAACCCTGCAGGTAACCCGGCCGGACTATGAATGTCATTACCGGCACCATGCATTAAGGCCCATCTATTACGATTAACCCTATATGTGGGCGCTGTTTTTCCAGCTCCGATATCAGGATTCCAATATATTCCTGTATGTAATACAGAGGCAGGAGAATGTCGTTGAGGTGATGAATATATCATTGGAGTTTGTGTCCAGATAGCTAAAACGCCTTCTTCATATCCACCATCGGGGGCAGATATGGCTGGAAAAGACTTAGCTATTCCCGCACCGCTTTCTATCAATCGAGTAAATACAACAGGATAAGAGCCTGTTATAGACTGTATCAGATTAATAACCTCCCAAGCCGTAGGGAGTCGCCAGCCATCGGGGCAGGCACGTTGGGGAATACTGCCATAATAAATGGGTCCGACCATAGCTGGTGCCAAAGAATATGAACGAGGACGAGCAGCCATATTAGGACCTCCTTCCCTACTGGCGTCTATCATCCAACAAACACCACCATTACCCATACGGGTAGTCTGATAGTTACTGCCACCGATACGCATAAGTTTCATGGAATTTCCGAAACCACAAGCCGGTTGCTGGCTTACATGCAAACGATATTCCAATTCGTTAGCAGAATTTCCTGTTCGTATGGAAAGGACAGCACTACGCATATTCTGGGTAAAGTTCTTACTGTTTGCCGAAATAGTAACCGTGGCTGGTACTCCCGCTGTACCCGAGGTTTGGCTGAGTGAAATCCATGAAGGTTTTCCGGTTATTTGCCAATTGGTATTCTCTGTAGTTATATTTACGGGTAATGAAGCGACACCTATTTGGATATCACCGTCAAAAGCAAACACCCGTTTGTCCACCGTCAGCCGTTTGTTCCCTCGTACTATTACTTCTTCTTGTACCTCGTTCCACGGCACGATACGGCATTTAAGGGTATGGTTTCCTTTGAAAGCTTCCTCGGGAGTTTGGGCCGGCAACCCGTCCACACTTTCCACTTGTACTTTATATTCATGATTACGCAGAATATCCATCGGCACTCCCGAACCGTAGTCCTTGAAGTCGAGGCGGTAGTAACCGTCTACCGACGGCTTAGAGCCGGTGAGATACGGCTTCACGTGCATAACCAGACAAAGGTCGTCCAGCGCATTCCCGCCCGAGGGGCGGTTCTTGTTGTCCACCTCGCACAGGTAGAACGTCTTTTGTGAGCCGTTGAAAATACCGATATTCCCGGGTGACACATCGCTGTTCAATGAGGTGAATGTACCCCGTGTCTGCCGTGCCCCGACGGGTACGGTGGGAGTATTCACTTGCTTGCCCGTCACATTATAGTTGTCCGGTGCAATGCGTCCTTTTGCCCGGTAATTGTACAGCCGCAGATCGTTGTAATAATAGAAAAAGCCTTTTAGGTCGGATTCAAGAGGATTGATAAGCGTGAACTTAGCTACCGCACGTATCATCGTCACCTCTTGGGGAGCGCCAGAGGGAGAGAAACCTTCGCCCACCGCTTGGTTGGGAAGCTCGCCCCACATGGGTATGCCATTCGTAAAGTCGGGTGCGGCATCCGTTCCGACATCGAATGCCAGGCGGTTCATTACCCCCTCTTTCTGTTCTCCGAATGCAGCAGCAAGGGTATTCACCTGCTCACGGACATTGGCAAGCACCACGAGTGTCTGATGTTCGGGAGCTCCCATCAGCTGTACACGTACGGTTTGTGTGCCGATATCGTATGTACCCTGTGCACGGTAGAAGAATGTACCTTTCTTTATATTCGTAGGATCTGCAGGATCAACCTTGAATGAAAGTACATCTACAGTATTGATTCCATTTTCATCTATAGCACGTGTCAGCGGCGCACGCGTTTCGGAACTTTGCGAGGTGTTCATTTCAGCAGCCTGTTTTGAAGCACCGGTTTTAAAGTTCAGGTAAATAACGGCTGTATGTCCGTTCGCTTGCGGCACCGACTGCTCCGCATCATCACTGCAAGCGGTCGGAAGGAGCGCCGCCATTGCAATCCACAGCACAGCTGAGGCATGTCGCCTCCACAGATATGCCACACGGGTGAAACCGGATAAACCGGAAGTCTGAAATCCTATATTCATTTTTCTTCTTTTTTTAGTAATATATCTATTTTTTATATCAACTTTCTTACAAACTAAATTGCATCGGTCATATACCGTCTTACTTATTTATCGGCGAACAGACGAACGGAAAACCCGTGGTGTTTAACGTCTCTGTAGTTCGCGAACGCAGAGTACGAGTAGAAAGACACGTTCCAAGCATTGCCGAGGAGGCTGGGAAACTCCGTGCTCGACCAATACCGACCATATTCGCCTCGGGCTTCGAGCAAACCACTCGAAATGAACGTTGGGAAGGAGATATAACCGGCAGCCGGAAAAATACGAACGACAGCCTCGGAAGTATGGCTATCCCACCAAGAATCATTATTGATAGTGCTAATGTTTCCTGTAAATGCGCTGCCCAAGTAAACACAATCCACTTTCAATAGGGAAGTAAAGTCATGGTTGGCAAACGAACCCACGCGGGTGTAACGGTAAGCACAAACCATATTATTATCAGTAGCAAGAGGGAAATCGGATAGGGAAGAATCATCGATAGGATTACCGGTACCTTGTTTGAAACGCAGAGCGTAACAAACACCGTTACCCGAAGAGAAATAATCGTTGGCGAAAGTTTTTTTGATGCCACCGAACTCAATAGCCTCGTTGACATTAGAAGTATTAGTAGGGGAATCATATTGGGTATTACCGCTGTAGGAGAAAACGCCCGTCAACTCCCAGCGGGAAGGCAGGTGGTAACCATAACCGGGATGCCCCAGTTTAAAAAAGACATCATCAAAGAGCTTCTTGGCATTTGGATTGTAAGTATCATTATTCTCTCCTGTGAGCACGTACCAATTATAATAACCGGATTGGTCATTGCTATGGCTCGAAGCCCAATGAAGATTAGGGTCAGTCTGGGCTGCAGTGGGAGAAATACCCGGAGGAACGGAAGAAATGAAAGGAGAATTATAGATAGAGCCACCGGCGAGGTTATATTCGGCAACATAATCCAAAGGCGTACCGATCTGCTTAATATTGATTTTAGTATAAAGTCGTCCAGCCCGTATCTACAGATAACCATCCTTGAATCCCTTGCCATTCGTGATGGCCTGCAATTCCTCCGTAACCGGATTGGTGAGAGTGGCGCCAGCCGCCCCACTGTTTTGACTGGGTTTCAGCCATGAATTAGAAACTGAAATTGTTGTTCCGTCGGCATTATAGGCACCGACCTTCCACCCACTGGGGTAATTGGTGCGCACAGAAAATTTGTTCTGTGTGCTTGTGGCATCGTGCTTGCCTTGAAGTGTCATCGCCGTTCGGGTCACTGCCAAGAAATGCCCCGATTCATTGAACGTTATATCTGTGAATGCGTCTATCACGATGGGCACTACTACGATGTTATGGTTGGTAAAGTTGTCCGGGCTGGTTACAGCCTCGTTCAAAGTGGCAAACCCCGGCCCTTTCACTTCCTTGATGGTGAAAATATAGCGGTGGTTGCGCAGAATGGGCATGTATTTACCCTTTTCGTAAGGACTCGTGCCACCGCCCTTGATACCGTCCCATGTATAATCCATTCAGTAGTAGTATTCTCTTCCTTGATAGGCAAGATTTATAACTATACAAGGACGGCTGCCGCCGGAGATAGCCGACTGTTCATTCAAATAATAAGTGATGACATTCGGAGATGCGGTGTTTGCAGTTCCCTCAAGCGGGTGCCCGCCACTGACTGCTGGCTGCGATGTGGCAGGCAGTGTGGGAGTCATGTATCCCGACTGTGAAGCGGTGGTATTGTATGTAGCAAGATCTACCCAAACGCGTCCGTTGCCTACGGAATTGACGAAGTAAACCTTTCCCGCAGCTGTCGTGGCTCCCGAAGTTGTAGGATTGATGATATCCACCTTCGCCAGCATGCGGATAAGCGGTATTTCCTGCGCAATGGTTTGCGACACACCGGCTTTCAGTTCAAAGCCTCCCGCCGGGGCATGCTCGCCGTACATGGGTATGTATGTGCCCGTACCTTCTTGTCCGAACCTACCCACGACTTCCACTTGCTTAAGAGCATCATAGGTGGAACCGGCTGTTATATTTGCCAGTTCTGTTTGGGCATTAGCTATGAGAGCTATACGTTTGTATCTGCCCGCAATAACGGGCACAGAGAAGTATTTCGTATCCGAAGAGCCTGAAAGTGTATGCAACGAGCTGCCCAGAATATCATATTTCACCTTGACTTTCTCCGTACCGCCTTCATCGGCAAACATCAGTACGGTAATCTCTGTTATCCCTTTCTCGTCTACACCACGAGTATTCGCCGCCCGGAAATCGGGAATCCTGACAGAAAGTGTCACTTCGGCCGTCTCACCTTTGCCGGACACGGGCGGAACAGGAAGAATGAGTTCGTCTTGCCGGCACGAAAGTACGAGCGGCAGTAATAACAGGACCGACAGCAGGTTGCGGAACGGTATGATGATTGAACTACTTGGCATAATATATTGTTTTATGATTTGCATTTCATGATTGACCGGTGCGTTTTTTACACTCCTCCGGGTTTTACATTCTGATTTTCCCAATTCCTGATCGTTATTTTCGCATGACCGTTTGTAAAGGTAATCTCGATAGGAATGGTTACTTCAATATCTTCCTCCATCGGTATGTGGTAGCGGGCAATAAGCCCTGCCAACGAAATCGGGGGCACGATATGGTTTCCCGTGGTGGGATCGATAATTTCCACCATGCCGGGGGTATCGGCCTTGAAACGGGGGATGTCAGTCGTGGCATTAGCATGGCGGTTGGTGACATCATATGCTACGGCAGGCTGGAATGTCTTGTTCCGGCTTACGGACTGGAGACGCCATGTGCCCGAGGTTTCGTCGAACACCGGTCGCAAGGCTGACTCCATGCCCGTGATGTGTACCACAGGCTGCACGCTCACACCATCAAGGTGAAGACTTACACGGATAGTGCCGGGGCTGAAATTGACAGTATGGTCTCCAGTCTCGTGCTCACTGACCGTAAGTGGCGTGACAGCGAAAAGAAGCCGATCAAGCGTGGGGATGGAAGCGGAAGTCTCCGCATGCGGGTGTGAGGCGGAAAGGTTCCTTATGGTTTCTCCTTCGGAAAAGCCGCCGAGCTTGGTCTGTGCATCCGAAGCATTCGCCCAGAGCACGACAGTGTAGTTTCCCTGCGGCAGATACATCTCAACACCCTGCAAACGGTCAAGTTCACTCTTCTCCAGCGTCTGCATATGCTCAATACTGCCATCGGGACGGTACACACACAGCCTCACCCTCTGAACACGCTCTCCGAAAAGGTCAGCGGCAGAGCCGCGAGGCTTGTAGGTAAATCGTAACAGGGTATCCAGAGGGCAGCCCTCCAGGGACTCCCTGATGCACCCCGACAAGACTAAGGTTAAAATACCGGAAAGCATCAGGAAGCGTATAGCTTTATACAATTTCATGCGTAGTATCTTTTAGGTGAATAACTGTGGTTATGACTTTATATGAATATACGTGTTATGATTTAACAGGTTATAGAAATACAGGTCGTGAGGTCAGGGCAAAAGACACCCACGACCTGCTTACATTCCGCCGTGCGAGAGGAACTGGTGAACTAGTAAAATGAGCTAAAAATCTCCTCTACGCAAACGGACTTGTAAAAGAAACAAACAAATACAATATACCTTGATGGTATGACAGTTAGAGATTAGGCTTGACAGGAACGACCGTCCAGGCTTTTACCGTCACCTTCAACCAAACGCTGACAGCACTGGTATTAGGTATTGTGGAAAGGTTGCTCTCGTCAAATGTAAAGTCGGCTTTCGAGATAGTATAAATCTTTCCTTTTTCCAGTTCTACAATATTGCCACTGCCATCTTTGAATCCTCTCACGGTGATAAACTGGTCACCTGTGCCGAAATTCACGCTGCTGCCGGCCTTAGCAGCCAAATTACTCAACTTAAATACGAGCTGGAGTTGCTCGTTCGCGTCAGTACTGTTACCGTTAGGAACAACCTGATATGCCCAACGTTGCCCTGCAGTTGGCGGAATGACTTCCTTTGGGATACCTGTAGCAGCGACGGCAGACTGGTCAAAGAGTTTTCCAGCGTTAGCAGGGGTGTAAAGCCCCTGTCCTTGAGCATAGGCAGCAGGAGTAGCACCATATTGTACTTTCGTTCCCACAACGGTACCGGCCAGGTTGAACTTTTCAAAGAAGTTATTCACATAGATTCCTTCCAGCGTAAAACCATCCACCGCACTGGAGGCCGTAGTCGCCAGACCTTCGATTTCGACACGTGCCACGGCAGGACCGATTTCCACTTCGGCATACTTGTCACCGTCCGTTATTCCAGGGGCATAAGGCAGGGCCGGACTACCGGTAGTCCATGTCTGCAGGGGTTTGTCATCGCCGCTCAACACCACATCCGCAACTGCAGACTGGCTTGTGATTTCCAGTTGTACAGCTTTCAATGCAGCTACGGTTCCACCTGTAGGCAATGAAGTTCCGGCAGGAATATTACCACATACCGTTACAGTGGTAGCCGCCGCGGGTACATCCGTTATTTGGGTACCGGTAGTCAGATTCGCAATCGTGATGGGAGTGGTTGTAGTCGCGTTCACATATTTCAGAATGCTGGTCCCGTCATGGAAGTATACATGCAGATTACTTACCGTAGCAACCGTTCCCGAGGCTACAGGAGGCTCGGTCGATCTCGTCAGCGTCGGCAACTCCAGCTTCATGAATACGCTTCTCGCTTCCCCGTTCTTTACGTCAGGCACTTCGATGTCATCGTTACTGCACGCGGTGAATGCTGCAGCCATAGCAACCATTGTAAACACGCTTAACAAACTTTTTTTCATAATCATTGTAATTAAATTGTTAATAAAAAAATAAACACTAATAAAACACTTGTTAATATTTAATTCGTACTTATACTTTTTTTCCTGTTTTGTTCTTTCTACTTTTTACTATTTCCCTTCCGCTATCCTGTCCAGTTCCATACGGAGCCCGAAGAACTTGGGAATGAGGTCCGACAGTTCCGGATCCAGGGGAATACGCAGGACAAGATTGGGATTCATGCGGCAGGCCGCAAGCATATGTTCCACTGCTAAGTAATCATCGCCCTGCCGGGCGCTTACCACAGCATGCAGGTATTCCTTGCGGGAATCTACGGGTAACTGGTCTAAAAGAGCGGAAGCCTCTTTATGATAACCGAGCTGTGTCAGGCAAAGGGCGGTGTTATAGTCAGGCCGTTTTTCCAATATCGGCAAGGCTTGCCGGTATTGTCGCTCTGAAAGGAGCCGCAAGGCTTCGGCATACTCTTCTCCCTGCGGAGTATATACGGGACCGCTTGCCGCAAGAGAGTCTGTCTCCGCAGAAGCTATGACATATTGGTCCAGAGCGGAACGGTCAACCAGGTCGCTAAGCGAGGCCACAATGAAGAGCAGCGTGTCCGAGGCGGCAGGCCGCCATGTGCTGCGGTCGGTGGCTTCCACGATAGACTCTAGCCGCACACGGAGCTTTTTCATTCCATCGGTGACGGGCAGAGAATATACATAGTTGTAGATATAATCATGTCCGGAAACTGAATCCGAATTCTGGCGGACCATCACGGAGTCGATATAGGGGAAGGGAATCATACGCCGGCGGATTTCATCACGGTTACGGTCATTCATCTCATTTTCGGCAATCCGGTCGTAGAAATAACGGTGGCGGGAGATGTCCATCGAATCGGTGGCGGTGAGGACATAGTTGTGTATGTTGGACAGGCTGCGCCCCCCCGTTATAAAGGTCACGGAATTTCGAAGGTACACGATCGGCGGTAAGCTCGCGTTCCAGCCGGTACATCGGCCAAAAGGAGGCCGTACGATGATATTTACGGTCATAGGAGGCCCACAACCCGAGCGTGTCACGACCAGCCACATAGCGCCGTACGCTTTCTTCGATCTGCTTGCGTTCCAGGCGGTGACGGAGTGTCGCACGGTTGGCCTGCGTACGCGTGTTCCAGAAATTCTGGCGTTCAAGGGCAAGGCGTTTCCACTTCTCGTAGGCAAGCTGACGGTCGCGCTCCTTGCCGTAAAGTTCATAGAAGAACCTCTGCCGGCAGGCGATATCCTTATTGATGCCTTTACGGTCAAGATACACACTATCATAAGCCGAAGGATCGACAATTCCATTAAGAAACAGCCTGTACGCCTTATAGTCCGCTTCCTGCATGCGGGTAAAGGAAGAACCGGAAAGCACAACAGGTGGTAGCGGGAAGCCTGAACTGTCAGAGGTGCAGAGCATCGGGGTGAGTGTGACACGCCAGCAACTGTCAATCAGGAGGGAAGGGACATGGATATTGAATTCCAAACGCACGGAACCTTCCCGCATGGTGACCTGCTTGACGACCGTGCGTGCAGCGACGATGTCAACACCGCCCAGGTGTATGGTTTTCCATACGTCATCCGTACTGTCGGAGACCTCTTCGAACTCACCGGGAAGAGTGTCCGAAGAAGTGGTGAACCCCACCTGTTCGGCAAGCACTCCGGAAGGTGCGCTCTCCTCGTGGGGAAGAAAAATATTAGGACGGCCGGACTGCATAAACAGCCGCATAGTCCGCGGTTCGCGGGAAGTGGAACAGGACACGGCCAGTAACACTCCCGCGCAGAAAGCGGCGGCCGTTATGTGGGATTTGAGATACTTATTCATCATTCAACTTTTTATATCTTGTTTCAACAGATAAGATGGTTTCAGAAAAGATAAACCAGATTAACGGCGGTACGTGTGGGTGTCACATAGACACCGGAGCCCTTGCCGGTACGCTTACCGCAGTTCACGCAACGGTAACGTTCCCAGTCGGCCCAGACAACACCGAGACCCAGTTCGAACTCCAGATTCCAGCGACGCGAAAGGGGGCGCACCAGCCCCGCAGAAAGCCCGCCGCCGAAAGCTGTGCCTTCGTAACGGTAGCGATGTCCGAACAGACCACCCGCATTATATATGGAGAACACACCGTGGAGCCCGATAAAACAACCCCTTCCGTAAGTTTCGCGCATCCAATAACGCACACCAGGCTGGACTGTGAAGTTTTTAAGCTTGCCGTCATCCCAAAGACGGAAAGGATTGTACTGTACGGGAAGATAGGCGGACCAATGCGTGGAAAAAGCCATGGAACCCTCCACATTCAGATTCCCCGTACCTAAACCCACCAGATTGGTTCTGACAGAATAAAACTGCGCGGAAACCTTGTCTGAATACACAAGGCAGGCCAAGACACAGGCAAAACATAAAAAGTACTTTTTTCTATTCAAATTCATAATTCAAACTAGGATAACTCAAACTTTAAGTGGATAAACAAAACATGCACCCAAAGTAAACGGATGAAAAGCTGTGTCATCATAATAAGACTGTTCTTATTCTACGTGCAACCTGTAAAAATGAAGTATTTTAATGAACAAGAAACAGTTTTATATTATCACATCTGTTTTGTTTTTCCTGGTTGCAAAAGTAATAACACATAAATCACGAGTTACAAAATGAAACCACAAATCTAACGTCCGCATTGCATAAAACATTATAATACAGAAACATAAAGACTTCGTTCTTCTTATTTTTCTAACACGACGCTAACAGATGATTTACAACCTTAAAAAATATAGGGCAATCAATAAGTTTCTGACAATTGACTGGAATAGTAACAGATATTATAATGAAAGCATCTTCATACTTTCCGGACATACCTCCCAGGAGAATTAAACCTGTTATGGCTTACCTCCATGACAAAACCATTCTACAATTACATCATTCCGGTATTATGGCAAAAACAATCTGAACATATTCTAGATTTAATTACCGGATGATGCATTAGTCATTGGAACCTAGTATAAAGTTGAAATACCTATCCCAGAAGGCTTAAGAATAATTCTTTATTAGCTGTTTCCGTAGATTTAATACGTGATTTGAGCCGTGACTTGCGAGCGTATACATTAGCCACCGTATCCTTCATGAATAAGCTAATTACTTGCGGTGAAAATCCTACAAAAATATAGCATAATAACCTGGTGTCGGAAGCTTTCATAGTTGGAAAATCTTCCTTGAGCTTGTACATGGCATTGTCATGACAAGTGTTTACGATTTTTTCCAGTTCTTGCAGTATGCCATTGTTTTCTGCAAAATCTGTAATTATCTGCTTTACTTCATTAAATATGACTGACTGTTGCGATGTTGTATTTTCACGTTCATAGTAGGTCTTTCCAAGTTTATCGACAATGTCAAAGCGTGAAGCAGCCAATCCTCTTAAATAACTTTCCGTAGTCTGCTGTTTTTTCACGCGTTCAGTAAGAGCCTTGTACTCGGAATTGGCTTTCTCTGTCAATAACAAATAATGGTTGGTACGATCACGTTGCATGCGTAAACGTTGGCGGACGATATACCAGGCAATTCCAATAATAAAAAAGGTAGCGGCTGCTATAGCTATTTCCCAGACAGTCCGGTTTTTCATTCTGTATTGGGCGAATTTTGTTCGCTCTTTAAAATAGTCCCGCTCGACCATACCGGCGGAGAATTGCATGTTTGAGCGCATTATTGAATCGTTCAAGTAGATATAGCGATGTACATTGTCCGTTGCTTTTTCAAAATTTTTAGCCTGCACTTCGATATGGTATGCAGTGTATTGTAGTTCTGCCATGTCGCAAATATCAGTAGTGTGCGCCTTTGCAAGCTCCAGATAATACCGTGCACTGTCTATATGATTCTTCAAAAGACTTACATCTGTCAATGTGTGATATCCATATACCGTATCCTGTCGGGCGGAAAGTTCGATTCGCTGTAACAGGTCATTGGATATATGCCGTTTGGATATCACATATAGTGATGCAAGATTAGTAAGGCTGACTTCTATCAGATTACTGTTATTATGTTCATCGGCCAAGTCAAGAGCCGCCGAATACAGCCTTATTGCTTTTTCTATATCTTTTGAGTGAAAAGTAGCGGCTGCCATGTCAAGGGTTGCCTTTGTCTCCTCCTGGATATCACCCGATTGGCGGAAATTATTTCTGGCTTCGTGGAAATAATGATATGCCCGGCTGTAGTTCATTTGTTTATAATATACTTCACCGATCTGTCTGTATAAAAGCCCTTTGTAATAAGATTCATCGGTATCTGTCAGTTTCTTTTCTATTTTGAGAAAAAGACGTAATGCTCCCGGTTTATCACCTGTGCGTAATTTAATTCTTCCCCAATAATATAGAGTTTTACACTGGTGACGTAAATCTTTGGGGTAATGTTTATAATATTGCCAAGCCTGGCGGATCAATGAATCGTCAGTAACTTTCATTTGTTTTTTTTCCAAAGCTTCGGAATAGAGCAATGCATATCTGGCCTGTTCAGCCCGGTTGCCTTCTGGTTTGAGTTTTTGTAGTATTGCTAATGCACTATCCGGGTTGTTCTGCATTAGCTTTTCAGCCTCACTAAGGCGAGGGGTCTGTTCCCTGTTATAACAACCTGTAAAATAGAGAATAGCTGATAGTCCAATTATAATTTTATATTTCATATTGCGAATATTAGGAGTAACAAACACATTTCGATGCGGAAAGCTTTTATTAGAAGAAATATAATTATTATTACATTCTTTGTATCTCAACAGAAACCATAAATACTTTTTTTGCATGATTCCCTGCATGATAGTTCTCAATTCCTATATATACCATTTCCAAAAACAGACAATAACCAAAAAGTTATAAAATATGCAGGCTTGGGAGTTTAGTATTCTTCATCTTATTATCAACTTTAATTATGCGCTGCTTTATACCATAATGTATTTTCTTTCAGCACAGTCATAGGATTGTCACTCGGATCGGATGTTGTTATACCGGAAAATGTATTGATAGGAATAATACCTTTGGCCATAGTGTAGAAATTTTTTGTATGGGTTTTATATGGAACAAGATGATTTAGCTGCTCTCTAAATTGGTTTAATAATATAGGATCGTTACAGAGTGAGGTTATATAATCTGCAAAATCATAAAATATTACAGGAGTATAACCATCTAAACGTTGGATTGTTCCCCTCAGGGATTTGTCAAAAGAATATTTACTATTGATACTTTTTATGATGGCTGCCATATTCTCCAGTTCTGAACAGTCCGTTACTGCTAATGTCCCACAAGGCATTATTTCATAGGTTGAATAAAAATTGTAAAATTCTTCACATCCCGATTGATAATCGGGATTCCCCAGTAAATATTCCCCAATAGCGGCATAAGGCATTCCGTATGCCATCATCTCACTGGTAGAACCAATCAAATATTTTGTAACATCCTTTAATTCATAGGCAACCTCTATAGATGACATATAACAGTCATCAAATAGAATATATTCCATTTTCATGCCTGCATTAGCAATACCGGAGGCTAGAGATTTTATATCTGTTTGGTATTCGGCGGTCAGTCCTCCAAAATAACGTGTCAATGGAACACCCTGATATTCCCAATGCATTTTCATGTGAGGTGCGGAACGCACTTTCATCTCATAAACAGGAAGCCATCCCATACCGTGACATCCTATAATCATGGTATAAACAGAAGCCGGAGCAAATGCCTTTACATCATTTAAAATTGCTGTTATCCCATCGATTGTCGTAAAAGGCGGAGACTTATATTTTTTAAGTATTTCACGTTTACATCTCCCGTGAGAAGACACAATTTCAAACATCATGGCCTCCGTACTACCGGTAGAAATAAAAACAATTACTTTCTCATTGTTCAGCCCTATTTTCGTTATACATTTTTCCAGGTCAGATATGTTATTATAAAAATAGTTCGTCAAATTTGAGGACCATGGCAAATACATGAATAATGTTTTCCGGTTGGCTTCTATCTTTTGATTTTCCTCCTTCTCGCATGAAGAAAAAAGTAAAATTCCTCCCAATAAAAAGATAATGCTAACCTTTACGTAGATTTTTTTCGTTGTTTTCATCCTGCAAATTGTCCAATAACTCATTATTACTTTTTTATTATAGCCTTCCATTGTAAAATCTCTATTTTATCTTAAATGTGAATTGTAAATAACCATTTCCTGATATTCATAGAATCAAATCCTCTTATAATCTTACAATATTATGACTCATTATCTCACAATATATTGAATATTCTAATAAACAGCATGAATTTAATCGTTTATAACACGAGATGATTTTCTTTTCAATGCCCTATGGCAGTTCTCATTGGAGACACTGCCGAATGGCACTTGTTTCCGTTTCATTCTTGCAAAAAAAGATGAAACGGTTTAACAGGAACAACTGCCTGTTGAAACAATACCGGCACCAATGTCACAACAGGCAGTTTTATGGTTACTTATGGCAGTCCAAACCGATTTTCAAAGCCAAATCGCTCCGGCTTCCACATCCCCTGACTTATAAGTGTAAATTATAAACTCTTCAAGCGCTTCTTTCCATGTAAGATTGAAGGTTCCCATAATTGAATGTATGGCACGATTACTTTTTTCATCAAGCCCGTCTTCTTCCACCCCTTCGGGGTTCGTGTCTTCGTCTACCCCCACAGTCTCTTCACGGCTCCAGAACACCACTACCGGAATGTTTAGGTTGATATCCCATGTACCACGCTGGATCAATATTCCGGAAGGTTTATAGAACGGATCAAAAGTACCTGTTTCCGGATTGCCCTTGGATTTGTAGCCGTGATAAAGACGAATTTTCAGGTCGAATTCCTTACGGTCTTTCAAAAAACGGATAACTCCTTTCAAACCTATCGGGTTACTGTCTCCTGTTATTTCAGCTTCCTTGCTATGTTTGGTCTTGTCCCAGGGGGTAGTGTCCACATAAAGATAATCCACCAATTTCTGCGGTTCATTGTCATCGGCTTCCGGCTGACCGTCAAATGTGGGTTTTACATTTTCAGGCGTGAAGAAATGTTGATGAATATTATCCTGCCCGTTTTCTATAAACTGGCTGTTCATCAAATCTCCTTTGGCGTTATAGTAATAGATGAACATCAAATAAACGGGAGCCGGGGTGTATTTCCCATAAGTATAGTAGTCTCCATTTTTCTGCACGTAGAACTTGCTTTGACTGCCTTCGGCAAGCCTCCAACCCTTGCCGGCTTTCAGCTCATAAGTTATTTCCTGAATACGTTTCATGTGCTTGGCCGGAGATTCCGGATTCTGGTGAGGTCCACCGACTTTCTGTATTTCATTCCAGTCTGCATGCAGGTGACATTCCACAAGACGGATAGTCATTTTGGAAGGATCTTCATGCAATTTATTATCTGTCTCATTTTCAGGAATTACAGGATCTTTACTGCATGAATTGAACAACAACGAAAGAGCTGTTCCTATCAGGAACATCAATGCGATTTTACATACATTTGTTTTCATTTTTTATTTATTTGGTTAATAATAATTGTTATAAATCAAAAACTCCAGTTCACTACACAACGTACATCAGATCCCATGTCATGTGCATAGTAGCGTGAACGGTTAGTGTATTCTTTATATTCTTTGTTCAAGATATTGTCTGCCGCTATCATGAATTGTAGTTTGTATCCGTATTTTACAGGACACTCAAAGCTAGCAGCGAACCCCAAGAGGTGGTATGCCGGAGGGGTATAGGGAATAAGATCCGTATTCGAGTCAAACCGGGTCTGTTTTGCCACGAATCGATGTCTGATACTCAAACGTAATTTGGAATGCGATTTGGTTTCGTGAAGCCATGAGAGGTCATGGCTGAAACGGGAAGAGGGGATATAAGGAAGGTAATTTCCTGTCGTCTGTTCATTTGCCCGTATAAAAGAAGCAATCAGGTGATAATCCCATGAATTTATGGGCATGAAGTGAAAGTCAAAATCCATTCCGCGAAAGAAAGCCGGGGTCTGTTTGTATTGGAATACAGGGTATACCCCCGAAATAACAGTGATGGTTTCTTTCTTCGGTTCATCATAGATATAGCCGCTTATCCATTGCAGGTAACCGTCCATTCGGGCACTGAATACCTTATTGCTGTAACTGATGGAAGATATCCATTTATAGCTCCTTTCGGAGTGCATGGTAGAATCTCCTTTGACAAACATTCCGGATCCGAGTTCATTTCCGTTGCTATATAATTCATACACGTGAGGAGCTCTCCAGGCCAGCCCGAAATTAGTGGTGAGCTTCCATTGGTCAGAGAAATGATGATGACCTCCCAGACTGTATGATACGTTATTGAACTTTCTTGTTCCTCCATAGAGACTTCCTGTCCAGTCATAACCACTGGCACGGGTTTCCTGTCCGTCAAAACGAATACCTGCTTCAATTCCTCCTTTACTGTAATTATACTTCCCGATACCATATATTCCCATCTGTGTCTCCGTATAGTTGGGAATAACGGGAACAATACCTGTTCCTGCCTGACTGTGATTATCAATGAACATAATTTGTCCCCCAACCTCTGTTTGCCATGAATTATAATTCAATTTCCAGCAGAGAGAGTTTTGTAATGAGTTTAAGTGCAGGGAAACAGCTGGAATGTCGGAACCCAGACGCCGGATGCGGTTTTCCTGTCGGTCGTCCTTCTGCCAGGAACTTTGCCAGTAAAGATTTCCTGCGTTCCGCATACTGAACTTCATTTTACCAATGGCTGTCTGATGGGTAACTTTTTGATATGGGTATGCGATACTTCGCGTGAAAGGATCTGTGTACAGGGGACGTCCCAATCGGATACGTTCTGCCAGCAGATCTTCACTTCCCATCTGGGCACTGAACATTACTCCCGTCCGGTTGTAAAAGTGACTGTAGAATCCTTCTATTCTTAAACGTCCACGGTCATAGCCGAGTAAAGCGGAGGTATGATGTTCTCTGGCTCCAGTGTTATTTAGAAGATAGTTTGCGGTGGAACGGTCTCCGGAATTTGAATATGTCCCCTGTACTCGCCAGGCAAGGTCACGGAGAAAAGGGAAAGTGCCTTCCAACTGTCCGGTCAGCACATAACGGTGACCATTACTTCCATAAAGTATGGAAGTCTTTCCTTTCAAGGCCTTCTTCCGGAAGGGTAAGGGAGCCTGTTCCATGACAATAATTCCTCCCAAAGCTTCTGAACCATATCGTACCGCGTCAGAACCTTTTATCACCCGAATGGAAGCGTTTCCGTTCATATCCACTTCAGGAGCATGATCAACTCCCCATTGTTGGCCTGTCTGGCGGGAACCATTGTTTATGATTAATATCCGGTTGCCATACATTCCTTGGATGACAGGTTTGGCAACTGTCGTCCCCGTACTGATGGAACTTACGCCACTGACCTGTTCAAGCAGAGAGGTGAGAGAAGTTCCCAATGCGCGATTGATTGCGAAGGAAGTAAGGTTGTTGCTTACCGTATTCCGAGTCACTCCGGAGCACTCACCGGTAATAATGACTTCTTCCAGAATTTTTATCTCCGGATAAAGATATACTGTTTGAATATTCACCTTTTTGAATGCCTCACTCAAATATATATATTGAGATTTGTAGCCCAAACTCTGTACAAGAACTGTATCCTTGGAATTTGTCTTCCAAGGGATAATGATTCTTCCTCCGGTTGAACTGGCAAGGGGTTGATTCTCCAATAAGATGTAAGCTCCTTCAATCGGACGTCCGGTTTCCTTATCTACAACCAACAGTGTCCTATGTGTATCTGATTGCTGTCGGTATTTCTGTGCATACATCCTTGTAGGAGATATTGCACACAGCCAGACAATGAATAGACACACATATTGGAAATATGCATGAAATGTCATACTTTACGAAAATTGTAATGAAGTTATAAATTGTTTAAGATAACCAAAGGGCACAGCATCCCTCTTTCACATGTCATCTTATAATGCATGCAACCCATGAGAGGGATTGTAATAGTTGGACAGGAGGAGCGCGGAGAGACAATAGGGGAAAAGTAACAGTAATGTCCTTCTCCTTTTGGATAAGATATTCAACGGGGTTCTCTGTCTGAACGCAATTGTACTCAAAGCTCTCGGCTTCGGTAAATGAAGATAAAGTGAACAGGCAGATAGCACATTTATCGGCAGAATCATGATGGGAAGATTGTTGCTCATCATGAGATATACATAAATCTTCTTTGTGAACATGAAAGGCTTTCACAAAGAAGAAAGGCATCATAGTCAGCAACAATAAGCATGCCACTATGGCTCTGTATTTCCGCTTTTTTCTTGCATTATCCATTAGGTTGTAAAGATAGCAGATTGCATAATTGTACGCAATACCTATAAATGATGATTTTACGATCAAGTACGATTAAATATATTGTCCCGATTATTTTGATATGGGAATCAAATAAATCGACACATCGTTACCGGCTGTATGATAACAGGCTATAATAAATCTTCCTATTTTTATTCCTGTTCATATTGGAGGGCCTGTGTAAGATGCCCCCTAAAACCAAAATGATTCTTCTCCCAGAAAATATTCAGTAATGATCTCTTGATAAGTTTTGACCGATGAGCATTATTATTTTAAAATCAAGTACTTCGATTCTCATATAATTGTTTTTAAATTCGTTTAAAATTGAACGGTGTCCAATTGTTACGATAATACTTCAGTTCACGTTGATATTTCGAGGACGCAAAGTACGGCTCATTCCCAAAGCATAAGAGAAAGGATTGATGTCGAAATCGCGTTCAAATGTTCCGGTTACCATATTCTTTCTTTGCGGAAGTGTACCTGGAAAGTTTTGGTTACGCCAATTTCCTTGTACAGATATGCCAGCTTTTATCTTGTCTTCATTCCAATAGAAAGATTTTTTTATATTTATTGGTCGAGAGAGGCTACTACTACCCTCCTGAAGTTAGTAAACGGAATCATTTTTTACTTCCTCTTTTTTTCTTATTGTTGTGCATTAATAAATAAAGCTCTTGCAAGAAAAAAAAGGAATATTTTTGTCTTAGATATCATTGTGAATTTCAATTTAAATATAAACACAATATTGGACCGGATCAATTTGTCACAAATCATTTTATAACGAAGAAGGTATGTGTATGGACATATTAAAAAGAATAGCGTCACTCGTCAATACCAAATCATTAGCACCAATCATTTGAAAAACAATATACAAAAAACGCTTTCCGCCAATCTCCTTTAATTGGGCGGAGTTAAGTTCAAATCTTACATTATCCAAATATATATCCTTTACAGAAGAAAAGAGACCATTCAAGACGTTCTTGCTCCATTTATTCTTTTCCCATTGCAATGAATCATGATCCTTAATTACAAATTCCACATACTGTATCCATCTATCTATAGAATTGGAAAACTTATTTTTCACATCACCATAATTACTATTCTTAAGTTTATTTTTCACAAACTCATGCAAATCCGGTGTTGAGTAGGCTATCAACTCATTCTTCAATTCACTTAAGGGTTTAAAACCGGTGAATATTTTATCAAATTCTGCAAGCAACAAGCCACCATTACCCTTTGCATACATGCTTAAATGTAGTGTAAGCATGTTGCCTGTGTCGCTTTTTTCTTTCAGAGTTGTACTGATTTCCACAGCATACGCACTTTCATCATATGAAAAAATGTGACCATTAAATAGAGATGGATTTTCATATATCCCTCTCATATACTTCTGTTTTATAAAATCTGTATTTACAGTAGCCTTTCCTTCATAGTATTTATTCTTGTCAAACAGAAGTGATATTCTTTTTTTAGACCTACTATTATTGTACCTAAGATAGAAAGAAAGCTGATTTTGCTCATATTTTATATCTTCAAGAACCGTCTTCTCAAGATCTTCCAGAGTAAAAAGATATTTTTCTCCCCCTACATTTATAGAATAAAAGTCCACTAACCGGCCTAAATTCTCAATTGTAAACATGTTCACTTTATGTAATCTGTAAAAGCTATCAAAATCAAGCTTTGCATAATAATCAGCATTTGCTTTCCACTCAGCTTGTGCACCATTAACCATTTGATAATCGTCAGGTTTGCTCACAAAGCCGGTAAAAGTGAATTCATTCTTAAAAGGTGAACCATTTACCGTGCCTGTAACATATAGCACAAATGAGCCTTTTTGATAATCTTTCCTTTTCACTACAGCCTCAGTTATTTTTATCATTTTCCCGTTTATCTGCAGCGTCTCTTTCTGTGCTTCAACAAGTCCTAACGCAACATTTATATCTCTAGACATATCAAATCTAAAATAAGCTGCAACATCCTCTTTAGCCACAGCGGGAACTGATCCGGATTGTTCACTATGAGATTCTTCCTGTTGCCTGGGATGTCGATTCCGGGATTCAATCGGATCATTCTCACCACAAGCAACTAATAACATTATACAGACAAGAAATAATAGGCACCTTTTTATGTTAAAATTTCCTACCTTAAACAAATCACATGTCCTATCACACATAAACATTACTGTCTTTTCAATATATATTGTGCTGCGAGCCGCCCGCTATTGTTGAAGATTTCCGTACTGTCAGACAAGACCACTGCGTCGTCGAGAACTTTATAATATGTTTTGGCACCCGATGAAGGAGTAACCAGTTCAATGATGTTTTCGCCTATCATATTATATACACCGCTCTCTTCAAAAATACCATTCTCCTCACCCAGATACTCACTCCGCAAATCATAAGTTGCATCACTATTAATTTTCAATGTCGTTTTGATGCCACCACAGTCGGCACAAGGTAATATGCCTTCATAGGTGCCATAACAATCTTTGTTTTTGCTATCCACTACTCCGGCAGCACTATTTTCTTGTTGTTTATATTTCTTCCCAGATCCAACACAGCCTGAT
The DNA here is from genome assembly GCF_023656785.1 of Parabacteroides caecihominis. Classification (NCBI taxonomy): domain Bacteria; kingdom Pseudomonadati; phylum Bacteroidota; class Bacteroidia; order Bacteroidales; family Tannerellaceae; genus Parabacteroides; species Parabacteroides caecihominis. The sequence goes on along the minus strand of NZ_JAMOKS010000016.1, from coordinate 62,566 downwards.
GTTACTATTATCATGGCTGCTACCAATAAATGCAATTTAATCAATTTCATAATTTAAAATATTTAACATATAATTTGAGGTTAATTATAACTCGCAAGATCATTATATACAAAGACTTATTGTAAATGCATAGCAGTATATAACGAAATTATCTTCGTCTCACTCGCTATGCATTACAATAAAATTAGAAAAAAAAGAAAACTATTTAACCGTCACATTGATAGTTCCCGTTTTCTTATCCTTATCTGTAACTGTAATAGTAGTTTTTCCTGCCTTAACTCCTCTTATGTTGACTTTATTTTCCTTGACTGATACCGTAGCAATATTGACATCTTTCGCAACGGCAGAATATGGCTGTGCACCACCTTTTACTGTTACTATACCATCTTTTCCAACACTCACAGTAATAGATTGTTTATCAAAATCCAGTCCTTTTGGAGTTTTTGGGGTCTCTTTTACAGTTCTTACAGTTACAGCAACTTTTCCTGTAACTCCCTTCCGGTCCGTAATAGTTATCATTGCTGAACCATCTTTTACACCGGTAATTACAATCGCATTTTTATCTGATTTCGCAACTGCGATTTTTGCATCACTTGATTTCGTCGTATATGGTGCAGTACCATTACTAACAGACACAGTAACCGTTTTACCAACTGCAACTTCTACTTTATTAGGACTGATTTTTAAATTGGGCTTATCATCATCCTTATCACATGATACCAATACAAAAGAAGTTAAGCAACAAATCACTAATGCCATCGATTTTAAAAAAGGTTTAGTTTTCATTTTTGATAAATTTAAATTAATAGATAAAATGCTAATGAGTACTCATAAATAAAAAAGTCAGATTTTTCTTACTTTTTCTTTGTCAGCAAAAATAATAAAGCGAAATTGTATTTGAATTATAAAATGATTTTAAAAATCTAACACCTCAATTCATATACATCTAACAATCAACACCTTAGTGTTATGAAACATTATTTTATCTCACATTGAACTAACATCTGTTCGAAAAGCATAAAAAAACAATATTATTCCAATATCAAACTTAAAAAAATATGTTTCACATTGCTAATTCTGATTATATGGTCAATCTTCATAATAGAGTGATACACTATTATAACACCAACTGTTACAGTATCCCTAACAGTGTTTGAAAAAGACCCTTTTTATGATATTTCACAAATACCATATATTCCCTATAATATTATTCTTAATTAGTGAATGAGCCATTCAAAGTAAAAATTGAATGTATTTTTAGCATATTCTATAAAAATCAAGAAAGGATGGCCAATTCAAAAAGTATTTTATCCAACAAACGGAACATTCTTTTTACAAGTTGAAGGTGGTATCACTCAACTATAATTGTGGATGATCAAAAACGTGTGTTCAAACCATACACAATAAATCTTCTATAGCACAAGATTTCTTGAACAGCAAGAGATAGGTACTCGCAAGTCCACGACAAAACGTTTTCCGAGGGGATACTGACGAACTTAAGGATATTGAAATGAGGTACCATACAAAAGTCGGTTGTTGTCACCAATATTATCTTAAAATAACTCATCTACAAAAGCTATGTGTTGTGACATCGTATTGTTAAAAAAACATTGTCATAAACGTCTGACGTCTCTTGATAGATTTACTTTTAGAGGGTATCATATAGCTATCTTCCATATCGTTTCGAGTCGCTTTCTGTACTCATTTGATATCATTCAGGCCATACTCTTGAACATTCACTCATGCAATAGGGGCACTTAAGTTCTAATAAATAGATTATCTCGCTAGCAGTCTCATCTCTCACCACACAGCTAGATTTATTATAAAGTTAAATTCAATGCTCGTGCAAACGGCTGTTTGTTCTGATTTAATGTACTCTTTGTTTGAAGGCACAAAGATATAATGAGTATCTAATATTCAAATAAACTTTGTTTTAAGACTTTTTATGACACAAACAAATACGAATGATTTGAAAAATAAATTGATTCTCTTTCATAAGATGTTCTTTCCTATAAGTTAATAAAAAAAACACTTTATATAATTTTTTTTCTCTTCATTTTTTCGAAAAGCCCCAGTCTTCCATTTTTTATAGAATATCATTTACATATTCCTATTTTTTCCATCCATGCATTATATACCTCATTTTTAGGTGAAGTTCACCCACTCTCTCCTCTTATTTTAGTCAGATTATGCTGCCGTTCTTTTTTTTTCTTCGTGACCTTTTCAATCATACATACCGCATTGAACGTATGTACTCCAAAGAAAATCCAAAATATTTCCACTTCCCTGTTTCTGGCTTTTTATTCTGGTCTGTAAATAATATTATTTCTACATTTTAAAACTTCCTTTCAATCTGGTAGCACTTTCATGGCTGAGTTCTGACCATCAAATCTTACGAAATGGAGCAATTTAGATAGCTCAGACCTTGTACTTAAAGAAGTGTTTTGTAAAACTTTTTAAATTGATATTATTAGTGTAGCTTGAATCCGCAGCAAGTACCTTAATCCTAACTTTGATCAGTTGTTGTAAATGAATACAGTCTTTCAAATGTATTACTTCGTTAAAAGCCGTAAAGGAGATATGTTCTATAAAGGAGATTTCATCTATCTGTATACTGTTGACTTTGCCTCCGAATTAAACGGATTTGTTTTTTCTTGCCTTAATAATAGTCTGGAGGGACTAAATATTAAGGAAATTTGCTAATTACTGACGAATCACATTAACGATTTAGGATTGGTTAGTGAATGAAGAGGGGCAATCTGAACACCACTAAATAACTGGTAACGAATATTACTAGTTAAATATTTAATCAGTTATGAATATGAAAAGTTGATATAGGACTTCAAGACTACCAAGGCCATTTTATTTTCAGGAGAAAAAAATAACTTTTACCCCCCCCAAAAAAAGGAGAGGATGTCAAGCATCTGTTGGGTTATTCCCAAGAAAGTGAACAGAGTATGGAAGCTGCTGATTTATTCGTTACAACTTTGACGATAATTTTTAAGCATATCGAGCGGTGTAAAATCTACCTAAACAAAACACGATTTCTTTTATATCTTTATCGTGTATTTTTATTTTAGATTTTCATCGGTTGGATTTAACCGATTGAAGAATAAACTTTTAGCAGAGTATTTGAGAAATAGAGGTAACGAATTAGCAACCGTGCAAATTTCAGCGATTTGCGGTGCTATGTTGTCAAATAACTCTTTGTAAATACAAATAAAATATTTAGTACAATTTTGAAGACATCATTAATAACCTTATTTATATCCATACACCTTTGGTTTGTTTCCCTATATTTATTGATAATCTTTTATTCACATATTTGGTAAATATTTCAATCTACGTAGATTTTATAACTAATAGAGTATAAACAATACAAGCTATTCCAACAAATAAAGCTACGGCAGAGCATTTGGTAAATATTGTATCTTTATTTTTAATACCATACATAAGCCCAATAATAGCACATAAAGGAATACCGACAGGAATAATCGTCAGAAACCAAATGAGTATTTTATGATACCCATTGCTGTTAATACTTTGTTTTTCAAATTACTCATAGCTACCATTCTCATTGCTTGTTACTCTTCGCATCTCTTTCTTTATTCATCAACCGCCAAATAGCTTTCTGATATTTCAACTTGGCGAACATCTCGTCATCTTGGTTATCTATCTTTAAGGTCATTACCCGAATACTTGGGGCAGTGGGATATCGGCTTCTCACTATATCATCCACTAGAAACCCGCATAGTCCGGTAGCCGGTTCTGTAAACAAGAAACCTTGAAACATGAGATTAATATAGTCTGCATTTTCGCAAAGATACGCCTTGTACCTCTTATATGTATCCAACTTCATATAATCTTCTGCACGGCTGCTGAAATTTGGCTTGGCAATTTCTTCGCATAAGGCAGATTCTAATTTGCTGTAGGTGGCAGTATCTAAATCTCCCCACCAATAATGATCTTCGGGATTGACCGACATATCCACCCATTCAGAAGCCTCCCAGTAGTCTATCGCAAACACAATTGAATCGGCTTTCTCTTTGGATGAGTAATAGATGGAATCTTTCTCCCAACCTTTGAATATACTTTCAATAGAATCTATTTTCTCTTTCCTAATTTTATTATATATGTTTTTTAAATCGTAGCCATGAGGTAACGATATTTGAAAAACACCGTTTTCAATTCTTGCATTCACCTTTGGATTTGTGATTACCGTATCGTCAAGTACAAAAGCTATATGTTTGCCAATTGCCTTTTCTGTTTCTTTTGCCCATTTTTTTAGTTTATGCTTGCTTATTTGCCCCACAATTACGCATGTCCCATTTTCATCAGAATCCATTCGTAACGAAACAAAATCTTTTACTGTTACAATAGACTCTTTAGCAATACTGTCTTTTTGCTGTGATAGGATGTGATACCATCCATTCTCATAGTGGGTTTTATGTATTTGATTACAGGAAGCGAAATAAGCAATTAAAATAAGTATTCCGAATAAATTCTTTTTTTGCATGTTCTTATATAATAAAAAAATAAACTGTTATCTGTTCCTGAATTGTATCCGTCAGATATATTTAAAGCATTATGTTTCAAATTAGCTACTTCTCCAAATATATAAGCAAAAGTAGATTGTTTGCCTTTTTAAGAAGACTGTTCAAATCTGTTTTGATATTGTTTTTCTTGATCACAACTTATAAGATGGATTGTGTATAGTTATTTCATCTCGCCAAGCATATTCCTTGTTTTATCCATATAATTACTGAAATGCGCCTTTACCTGTCAAAAATATATTACCGTAAATAATGTACCGTTTTATCCCAAAAGATTTAAAAACAGTTCTTTATTTACTATTTTTGCAGATTTGATACGTGATTTGAGCCGTGATTTTCGAGCATATACGTTAGCCACCGTATCCTTCATGAATAAGCTAATTACTTGTGGTGAGAATCCTACAAAAATATAGCATAACAGCCTGGTGTCAGAAGTTTTCATGGTCGGAAAATCTTCCTTGAGCTTGTACATGGCATTGTCATGACAAGTGTTTACGATTTTTTCCAATTCTTGCAGTATTTCATTGCTTTCTGCAAAATCTGTAATTATCTGCTTTACTTCATTAAATATGACTGACTGTTGCGATGTTGTATTTTCACGTTCATAGTAGGTCTTTCCAAGTTTATCGACAATGTCAAAGCGTGAAGCAGCCAATCCTCTTAAATAACTTTCCGTAGTCTGCTGTTCTTTCACGCGTTCAGTAAGAGCCTTGTACTCGGAATTGGCTTTCTCTGTCAATAACAAATAATGGTTGGTACGATCACGTTGCATGCGTAAACGTTGGCGGACGATATACCAGGCAATTCCAATAATAAAAAAGGTAGCGGCTGCTATAGCTATTTCCCAGACAGTCCGGTTTTTCATTCTGTATTGGGCGAATTTTGTTCGCTCTTTAAAATAGTCCCGCTCGACCATACCGGCGGAGAATTGCATGTTTGAGCGCATTATTGAATCGTTCAAGTAGATATAGCGATGTACATTGTCCGTTGCTTTTTCAAAATTTTTAGCCTGCGCTTCGATATGGTATGCAGTGTATTGTAGTTCTGCCATGTCGCAAATATCAGTAGTGTGCGCCTTTGCAAGCTCCAGATAATACCGTGCACTGTCTATATGATTCTTCAAAAGACTTACATCTGTCAATGTGTGATATCCATATACCGTATCCTGTCGGGCGGAAAGTTCGATTCGCTGTAACAGGTCATTGGATATATGCCGTTTGGATATCACATATAGTGATGCAAGATTAGTAAGGCTGACTTCTATCAGATTACTGTTATTATGTTCATCGGCCAAGTCAAGAGCCGCCGAATACAGCCTTATTGCTTTTTCTATATCTTTTGAGTGAAAAGTAGCGGCTGCCATGTCAAGGGTTGCCTTTGTCTCCTCCTGGATATCACCCGATTGGCGGAAATTATTTCTGGCTTCGTGGAAATAATGATATGCCCGGCTGTAGTTCATTTGTTTATAATATACTTCACCGATCTGTCTGTATAAAAGCCCTTTGTAATAAGATTCATCGGTATCTGTCAGTTTCTCTTCTATTTTGAGAAAAAGACGTAATGCTCCCGGTTTATCACCTGTGCGTAATTTAATTCTTCCCCAATAATATAGAGTTTTACACTGGTGACGTAAATCTTTGGGGTAATGTTTATAATATTGCCAAGCCTGGCGGATCAATGAATCGTCAGTAACTTTCATTTGTTTTTTTTCCAAAGCTTCGGAATAGAGCAATGCATATCTGGCCTGTTCAGCCCGGTTGCCTTCTGGTTTGAGTTTTTGTAGTATTGCTAATGCACTATCCGGGTTGTTCTGCATTAGCTTTTCAGCCTCACTAAGGCGAGGGGTCTGTTCCCTGTTATAACAACCTGTAAAATAGAGAATAGCTGATAGTCCAATTATAATCTTACATTTCATATTGCGAATATAATAATGTGTTTTATTTTTTGCATGGGCGATTAGGAATATTTTACCAATATAAATTATTCTTTAACTTATATGATTATCGCTCGCTATTTATATATATTTTTTATTGGGCCTAACAATATATAATTGCTTATTAGCATATTATATAATATGTATAATCGTAATAGTACAAAATAGCAGTAAGTTATTGCTATTCAGAGTAAAAGTATCAGTTCACTCGTTGTTGTTAAAAAATAAACTTGACTACCCTAAAGGTGTAAGTGTAAGTGCTTTTTTGAATTTTATCAAGGGTGTTAGATATGTGTTAGATTATTAATTGAACCATTTTTGCAAACTACTGATTATAAGTAAAATAAAAATCAATGTATTAGATTTATTCTTTTGTCCTACAACTAAAAAGCTCTGCAATCTTTTTACTTTTGCATTCGAAAAAAATAAAACAATAGATTATGAAGAAAATTGCTATTTTATTAGTTTTTACTTTGGGAACATTTATTGTAAATGCCCAATCAGTTGTAGAAGGAACAAAGTTTATGGACAATTGGTCTGTAGGAGTGAATGCAGGAGCAGTTACCCCTCTCACTCACGCCTCTTTCTTTAAAGGGATGCGTCCCGGTTTCGGAGTTGGAATATCCAAACAATTAACTCCTAGTTTTCGGTTTGGAATTTCAGGGAATGGGATATATCAATACAACTCCGAGTAAAACAGCTTTTGATGTTTTAGATGTCAGCTTGTTAAGTAAAATTAACTTAATAAATCTATTTGCAAGCTATCGGGGCAAACCTCGTTTGTTTGAGATAGAAGCTATTGCCGGAATGGGGTGGTTGCATTATTATGTAAATGGTAAAGGAGATGACAATTCATGGTCTACCCGTCTCGGATTGAATCTTAATTTCAACCTCGGTGAAACAAAAGCATGGACATTGGGAATTAAGCCCGCTATCGTATATGATATGCAAGGTGATTTTAATCAGGCAAAGAGTCGTTTCAATGCAAACAATGCAACATTTGAACTGACTGCCGGATTGACTTATCACTTCAAGATGAGTACTGGGAATCATTACTTTACTAAAGTAAAAGTCTACAATCAGAGCGAAATTGATGATTTGAATGTTGCTATTAATGCACTTCGCGAACAGGTGGGCAGTCGTGACAGAGAACTAAACAATGCTAACCAAAGAATTAGCGGTTTGCATAAAGAGTTGGAAGAATGTCGTACAAAGGTCGTTCCCATTGAAACAGTAGTCAAGACTGCCCGCGTTCCGGAATCTATCATTACTTTCAGACAAGGTCGCTCATCAGTGGATGCATCACAGCTACCGAATGTGGAACGTGTAGCCTCCTACATGAAGAAATATCCCGATTCAAAAGTCATTATTAAAGGGTACGCTTCTCCAGAAGGCAATGTTGAGATCAACGCAAAAATTGCTACCGCACGTGCAGAAGCTGTAAAAACAATCCTTGTTAATAAATACAAGATTAATACGTCTCGTATTACTGCCGAAGATCAGGGAGTAGGTGACATGTTTACCGAACCGGATTGGAACCGTGTAAGTGTATGTACTATCGAAGATTGATGTAATAAGAATATTTGGAGTTGTTGAAGGTAAATAAAAAAGGAAGCCCGAAATCTGAGGGCACTGAAAAAGTTCTTTTTCTCCGTTAGCTCCTCTTCTTATGAATTGGCTCCAAAGTTGCATGGCGTATGATAAATTTCATTTGCATGCAACTTTTCCTTATATTGGTAGTGAGTAATCGTCTATTGGTATACATGCACGCTGGCAACGACACTCTCAAAGGAGACTTTGAAAGAATGCAACTTCAGTCCGCTTTTCCCATCTGCTCCGACTACGGCTCGGAGGCTATCGTCCTTCTGATCTTTGACCAAAAGAACTTCTTGGTCTTTGATTTTTTTGCTCATATTACTATGTATTTAATGACGTCAGTAGCGGTTTACAGACAAAAGTAAACAAAAAAAAGTGAGTGCTAGAGATTGTAAATAAGTGAGTATTTGTAGCTTTGATATGATTAGGAGTAGCATATTGAAAGTTATAAATTTCATTTGCTGAATTACCATAAATGGGGAATGGTAAGTAAAAAAATCATCATTTTAAGGTATTGCAACCGAAAAAATATGTGACTAATTTTGCGTTATAAAATAAAGAATTATGTTCTGACCTATGCAAACAACGAAGGATTATATACGTAAGCTATTGCTGGAAACAGCGCAGAAAGCTTTTTTCGAAAAGGGCTTCAAGTCGGTGTCTATGCGTGAGATTTCTAAGTTGTCGGGCATTGGTCTGAGCAATATATACAATTACTATCCCTGTAAGGACGATTTACTGGTTGATGTGTTGCGTCCTCTTTTGGCTGCTATGTACAGGATGCTGGAAGATCACAACCGACTGGAGAATTTCTCCCTTGACATATTTATCTCAGATGAATATCATCGTGCATCTTTGCAGGAGCTTATGGGCATTATAACTCGTTACCGAAGTGAATTAAATTTGCTGTTTTTCTCTACGCAGCATTCTCGCCTCAAAGATTATTTGGAAGAGTGGATTGAGAAGAGTGCCACAATAGGGATGGAATATATGGAAAAGATGAGAAGACTCCATCCGGAACTACATACCGATATTTCTCCGTTCTTCATGCACTTCACCTGCTCTTGGTGGATTAATATGATGAAAGAGGTGGTGCAACATAAGGAACTTTCCTGCGAAGAGATAGAGTGTTTCATCAGTGAGTATATTCGCTTTAGCACGGGAGGATGGAAGAAACTCATGAATGTAAAGAATGAAAGATGAAGGCAGAACTATTGAAACATCCTGTCTGTCAAGAGATAACTAATCAAAACATCCGTTTCTCGTCTTGTCTGCAATGCAAGCCTTGCGGAAATGATTGTACGATTGTAAACAATCGAATCTCTTTTGTATTTGATTCCGAGACAATAGGCATCAGCTACCTTCTGCTCGACTCCACACCTATAGCCTGCATGGACAGATGCTGCAATCTTGTCAGGCAGCGTTTCGTTTGATGCAGGAGTTGGAACGCCGAGTCATTCCAGAAGAATCACTAAATAATAATCAGCATATGAGTATCATCAACATCATCAGCAACGACGAATTAACACTCGTACAAGGAGTCAACGGGCTTTTCTTCTGCGAGGAGTCATGGGTTACGCAAAGCAGGGCAGTCTCCCGTATCGGAAAGGTTTTGCCCAAAGAAATTATTGGGACGAAAGATCAAAGTACCAACATCGTACATCCGCAGACTGACCGAACTAAACTTAGTTGCCAAAAGCATGAAACGTCTTATTTCTAAATCTAACTGTTTCTCCTACCGAGCGAGCCGCCTGCAAAGAGCGGCTCGCTTTGCTTCTGAACAAAACAAACTTTTGTTCTCTTTTGACGCACTAACTTCCAATCCATCATAGCCATGTCTCAACCAGTACTTATAGCATTTTTCCTAACATCGTTTGCCGGTATATCCACAGGGATAGGCAGTGCGATTGCATTTTTTGCTAAGCGCACCAATACTTCATTCCTTTCTCTTTCATTGGGATTTTCAACAGCAGTAATGATTTATATGTCTTTCGCCAATCTGTTTGCCTCTTCTTTGCAGACTCTTGCCAATATACATGGCAAGGACGACGGAACTCTTCATTCCACACTTTCTTTTTTCGGGGGAATCGTATTGATTCTACTTATTGATAAGCTAATTCCTCACTACGAAAATCCACACGAAATGCATCGGGTGGAAGAAATGAGCTTAAAGGAAGAACGAAAGACTGAAATAAAGCCTCAATTATTACGCGTCGATGTAGTGACAGCCTTGGTGCTGGCAATACACAATTTCCCGGAAGGTATGGTTACGTTTCTTGCAGCATTGAAGGATATAAACATTGCTATACCTATTGCCTGTGCCATCGCCATACATAATATACCCGAAGGCATTTCCGTCTCCGTTCCGATCTATTATGCTACAGGTAATCGTAAACGGGCCTTTTGGCTTTCATTTCTATCGGGATTGGCCGAGCCGGTAGGAGCCGTCATCGGCTATCTTATCTTGGCACCATTCCTCAATGACCATGTTTTCGGCGTTATTTTCGGGATGATTGCCGGTATCATGGTATTTATCTCGCTTGATGAGTTACTACCCGCTGCCGAAGAATACGGTAAGCACCATCATACTATCTATGGTTTGGTAGCAGGCATGGCGGTTATGGCACTCAACCTGCTGATGTTGTGTTAGCAAGACTAAGTAATATAAAAAACATAAGTAAAAAAAAGAAAGAATATGAACACTTCTCACTCCTGCCGTTGTCACGTGCATGATGCCCACAAAGAGCATTCTTGTGTCCACGCACATTGTCACCATTATCATATGTAGCCCCAAAGTGGAAAGCTATTTCTCGTCACGCTGCTGAATGTGTTGAAATGAATGAACTTACCAATAACAAACGATATGAAAATAGAAAGAATCAATGACTGGTTTGCCCGTCAGGGCAGATGGATGGTACAAAAACGATGGCTTGTACTAAGCTTGTTTATCCTCGTCTTCGCCATAGGATTTACAGGGTTAAGATATTTCAAGGTGAGTGCTTCGTGGGAAAACTACTTCCTCGAAGACGACCCGATGCTTGTCAAGACCAAAGAATTCAAGGATATATTCGGCAATGACAATTTTGCCGCCGTACTGACCCAATGCGACAATTCGTTTATGAAAGAGAACTTAGAGCTCATCCGCGAACTCACGAACGAAATGATGGATAGCATTTCATACGCCGACAAAATCACTTCGCTCACTGACATCGAATTTATGGTAGGGAATGAAGAAGGAATGACTATCGAGCAGATAGTGCCTGACCTTATTCCCACTGATGCGGCAAGTCTGGAAACGATACGTCGCAAAGCCTATATGAAGCCACATATTGCCGAGCGGCTTGTCTCCAAAGATGGTACGCTCTCGTGGATTATTCTCAAGTTGCGTACCTTTCCTAAAGATTCAGTGTGGAATAAAGGTAAGAATGCCGTTTCTCCTGAAGTGCTAACGGGGAATGAGCTGGAGCATATCATCACTAAAGACAAATACCAAAAGCTCCATCCCAAAGGCACAGGCTTGCCCTACGTTACCGCCATGAAGATGAAATGGATTGGCAAAGAGATGCCCCGTGTGATGGGCATTGCCGCACTCGTTTCCATTCTTATTTTGTTACTCATAACACGCTCCCTACGGGGCGTTGTCGTTCCACTTATCACGGCGGCAGGCTCAATTGTGATTGTGTATGGACTGTTGGGATATGTCGGCATGACGATAGACAGCGGTATGATGATGATACCTATGCTGTTGGCGTTTGCCGTCTCGATAGCCTATAACATACATATCTTTTCCTATTTCAAACGGCAATTCCTTCTACACGGAGAACGTCGACGAGCCGTAGAAGAGACCGTGGGTGAAATGGGCTGGCCTGTGTTGTTCAGTGCACTCACCACCTTTGCCGCCCTGCTGTCGTTTCTCGCTATTCCGATGCAGCCCATGCGGTTCATTGGTATCGCTACCTCCTCGTGCGTGATGCTGGCTTTCTTCATTGCCATTACACTGATGCCCGTGCTGTTGAGTTTTGGCAAGAACGGCAAACCTCATCCCAAAGTGCAGGAAACCGGCGGACGGTGGCTCGACCATCAACTGGGGCGTTTGGGAGAAAGCGTACTCCGGCATGGCACATTGATCCTATGGATTGCAGGGCTGCTTACCGCAGCACTCATTTATCAATTCACCAAGATAGAGACCGCCTTTGACATAGAACGCACCATGGGACGTAAAATAGCCTATGTAAACAATCTGCTGGAAGTAGGTGAAAGCGAACTGGGATCCATCTACACCTACGACGTCATGATAGACCTGCCCGAAGACGGCTTGACAAAATCGCCGGCAATGCTTGTACGCTTAGACTCTCTGGCACAAAAGGCCGAAAGCTATAAGCTAACCAAGCGAACGACTACAGTGCTGAATATCCTAAAAGACCTGAATCAAACCCTGCACGAAGGAGATGCGGCTTATTATCGTATTCCGACGAATCCGGAAGAGGTGGCACAACTGCTGCTCCTTTACGAGAATGCAGGCGGTAGCGAAGCGGAATATTGGATCGATTACGACTATCGACGTTTGCGCCTGATGGTGGAGATCAGCAGTTTTGACTCCGGCGAGGTAGAACGAGAGTTGAACGATATTGCAGCCAATGCCGCCAGGCTCTTCCCCGAAGCTTCTGTCACTACAGTGGGTAGTATTCCGCAATTTACCGTGATGATGCAGTACGTGGCTCGCGGGCAGATGGTTTCATTTGCCATCTCTCTCCTTATTATCGGCATCCTAATGATGTTGGTCTTTGGCAGTGTACGCATCGGGCTTATCGGTTTGATACCCAATATCACTCCGGCTTTGGTGGTCGGCGGACTGATGGGATGGCTGGGCTACCCGTTGGATATGATGACCGCAACCATTATGCCGATGATCCTCGGTTTGGCTGTCGACGACACCATTCACTTCATCAACCACGGGCATTTGGAGTTCGACCGTCGAGGTAATTATCGGGATGCCATTCTCCGCTCGTTCCGTACGATCGGGACACCAATCATTCTGACCAGTGTCGTGATATGTGCGAACTTCGCTATTTACATGACTTCCGAAGGCCTCTCTTTTATACACATGGGTCTGCTCTCCGTAGCGGGTATCGTATCGGCACTCGTGGCCGACCTCTGCGTTACACCCGTGTTATTCCAAAAGTTCCGGTTATTCGGGAAAGAGATAGAAACCAATGAAACAATCAATTAATATGAATACATTAAAGAAACTTCAATTTTACATGGGCAAACGCAAGGTGCTTATGCCCATAGCCCTGACACTGTCGGGATTAAGCGGTCTGCTCTCGCTTATGCCGTTCATCTTCATTTGGCTTATCGTACGCTCGCTACTATTGACTGGCAGCGTTGCCTCAGGAATCCCTATCAACGTCTATGCATGGTGGGCGGTAGGCACAGCCGTTGCCGGCCTTGTCATTTACTTTGCCGGGCTGATGCTTTTGCACTTAGCGGCGTTCCGGGTAGAAACCAATATGCGACGTACGGCTATGAGAAAAATCATGCAGATGCCGCTTGGCTTCTTCGACCGGAATACCAGCGGACAGATGCGTAAGATTATTGATGAAAATGCTTCTGAAACCCACACGTTTGTCGCACATCTCTTGCCCGACCTGGCGGGGAGTTTTATAGCCCCGCTGTCGGTTATAATATTGATCTTCGTCTTCAACTGGCAACTTGGTCTGGCGTGCCTGATCCCCCTCACGGCGGCTGTCTTCATCATGACACGGATGAATACAACTGCTCAGAAGGCGTTCCAAAATGAATACCTCGGAGCACAAGAGCATATGAGCAGCGAAGCGGTGGAATACGTACGTGGTATTTCGGTGGTGAAAGTGTTCCAGCAAACGATATTCTCTTTCAAACGTTTTTACGACAGCATCATCGCCTACCGGGATTTAGTTACCAAATACACGCTGGGTTGGCAAAAGCCGATGTCACTCTACACGGTGGCCATCAATAGCTTTGCTTTCCTACTTGTCCCCGTAGTCATATTGCTTATCGGCAACAAAAGCGAAAACATTGCCCCCATCATCACCGATATGTTCCTGTATGTGCTGATTACTCCGGTGATAGCAACCAATGTGATGAAAGTGATGTATCTGCAACAAGATATGTTTCTGGCAGATCAAGCCATAAGCCGGGTGGAAAACCTGACGAGTAGCGAACCACTCCCAATAGCCGAAAATCCGGAGAAAATCACCGCTTGCGATGTGACATTCGAGAACGTTTCGTTTGCCTATCCCAATGCCGGTCAAAATGCCGTAGACGGTATCAGCTTCCACCTCCCCGAAGGGAAGACTTTTGCCCTTGTGGGGCAATCGGGAGGAGGGAAGACCACCATTGCCCAACTCATTCCCCGCTTTTGGGACGTATCAGCAGGTAGTGTGACGATTGGCGGAATAAATGTGAAAAACATTGCCAAAGACAACCTGATGAACCACATCGCTTTCGTCTTCCAGAATACAAAACTCTTCAAGACCTCTTTGCTGGAGAACATCAAATACGGTAATCCGGCAGCGAGTGATGAAGCCGTGCAACGTGCCATAGACCTTTCCCAAAGTCGGGAGATCATCGACCGGCTACCCAACGGATTGAACACGAAGATAGGAGTAGATGGAACATTCCTTTCGGGAGGGGAACAGCAACGCATTGTCTTGGCCCGGGCCATCTTGAAAGATGCGCCGATTGTTGTCCTGGACGAAGCAACAGCTTTTGCCGACCCCGAAAACGAACACCTGATACAAAAAGCCCTGCACGAGCTGAGAAAAGGAAAGACAGTGTTGATGATCGCCCATCATCTGACTAGCGTACAGGATGCCGACAAGATACTGGTGATAGCACAAGGCAAGATTGCCGAAGAAGGCACACACAGCGAGTTGATAGCCCGAAACGGCATCTATAACAGCATGTGGAATGAATATCAACGAACCGTGACATGGACGGTATAAACCTCAGGAGACAACATTATGAATATTAGTAAATATTTTCAACACAGATTCACCTTATCGGAAGACGGGGCAAAGACCTTTATAAAAGGGGTTATAGCTTCTCTTTTTCTCAACCTGGCACTGATGCTGCCGGTAATCTTCATCTTTCTGTTCATCACCGATTACCTGCACCCTGTTATCCAAGCCGGGAACAGCACGACGCACGGGCTCTGGTACTACGTGCTGACGGCTCTCTGTTTTATGACGGTACTCTTTGTGATTGCGATGATACAGTACAAGAGCACCTACACGAAAATCTATACCGAGAGTGCCAACCGTCGTATTGGCATTGCCGAGAAGCTGCGTAAATTGCCTTTGGCTTTCTTCGGAGAAAAGAATCTTTCGGATCTCACCGCTACGATGATGGAGGATTGTAACATGTTGGAAACCCTCTTCTCTCACACAGTTCCACAACTCTTCGCCTCTGTCATCAGCATTATCTTGATTGCCACCGGGATGTTCTTCTACAACTGGCAACTGGCCCTTGCTCTCTTTGGGGTCGTACCGGTAGCGACAACGGTCATCTTCTTAGGAAAAAGGCTTATGGATAAAGCTAATAAGGAGTACTATCACGTAAGGCGTGATACGACCGAGCAGATACAGGAAGGGCTTGAAGCGGCGCAGGAGATTAAATCGTACAACGGAGAGGCAGCCTATTGCGACCGTTTAGACAAACAGCTCGAGATATATGAAGCCACTCTGCAGCGAGGCGAATTTCTCGGAGCGGGGCTTGTGGGCAGTGCACAGTCTATCCTGAAACTTGGTTTGGCAAGCGTTATCATTGCGGGAGCTTATTTACTTGGTTTGGGCAGCATCGACATGTTCACTTACTTGGTCTTCCTGCTCGTTGTAGCCAGCATCTACAACCCCATCATGGACGTGTTCAACCATATGGCGACACTGATACTACTCGATGTGCGTATCGACCGCATACGTGAGATGAACGACATGCCCGCACAGCAAGGCGATGAGGATTGCACGGTAGAGGGTTACGACATCTGTTTTGACAAGGTCGATTTTGCTTACGAGACAAGCAAGCAGGTGCTGCGCAACGTCTCTTTCACTGCCAAGCAAGGCAAAGTAACGGCACTTGTGGGACCTTCGGGGGGAGGCAAAAGCACTTCGGCAAAATTAGCTGCCCGCTTTTGGGATATTCATGGCGGAAAGATCACACTTGGCGGACGGGACATCTCAAAAATAGATCCCGAAATGCTCTTGAAAAACTATGCCGTAGTCTTTCAGGACGTGTTGCTTTTCAACGCTTCCGTCATGGACAACATCAAAATCGGGAAGAAAGACGCTACCGAGGAAGAGGTGAAAGCGGTAGCACGTCTTGCCCGTTGCGATGAGTTCATCGCCCGGCTGCCCAACGGTTACGACACCTTGATAGGCGAAAACGGAGAATCGCTATCGGGAGGCGAACGCCAACGCATATCCATTGCCCGTGCGCTTCTCAAAGATGCTCCTGTCATCCTCTTGGACGAAGCAACGGCAAGTCTGGACGTAGAGAACGAAACGTTGATACAGGCCGGTATATCGGAGTTGATCAAGAACAAGACCGTCGTCATCATCGCACACCGTATGCGCACCGTTGCCAACGCTCATCATATCGTGGTGCTGAAAGACGGAACCGTCGCAGAACAAGGAGCACCCGACGAACTGCTTGCCCGAAACGGCGAATTTGCCCGCATGGTAGCACGGCAGAAGGAGACCGGAATATAAATCGAATCAATCAGAATCAATTATAAAGAAAAAGGACAAATGAAGAGATCAATCGCAGTAGTAGCCATGCTTGTGGTGGGGTTCGCTGCCACAACATGCGCACAAACGGGCAGAGAGATTGCCCAAAAGGTAAAAGACCGTCCCGACGGCGATACCCGTCGGTCTGAAATGGTTATGACGTTAATCAACAAACGCGGAGCGGTGCGCGAACGCAAGCTCATTTCCTACTCCATCGATGTGGGCAAAGAAAAGAAAGACCGCAAGAGCATCATGTTCTTCCAATATCCCGGCGATGTAAAGGGGACGGGCTTCTTGACGTGGGATTATGATGAGCTAAACAAGGACGATGACAAATGGCTCTATCTGCCCGCCATAAAGAAAACGCGCCGTATCAGCGGTTCGTCTGCCAAGCAAGACTACTTTATGGGTAGCGACTTTACCTACGACGACATGGACAGCCGCAACGTGGACGAGGATACGCACACGCTCCTGGGCGAAGAAACCGTCGACGGACAGAAGTGCTGGAAACTGGAATCCTTGCCTAAGGACAAGCGTGATATTTACTCCAGGAAAACGGCCCTGATACGTCAGGACTGTCTGATACCTGTCAGGGTGGAATATTACGACAAGATGGGCAAGCTGCACCGTCGTCTCGAGATGTCGGATATTGCCAAGGTAGAGGGCTTCTGGGTAGCCCGGAAGATGCACATGACCAACGTGCAAACCGAGCATCAGACGGTTCTCGAAATCAAGAATCCGACGTACAACATTCCCATGGAGGAGAGCAAGTTTAACGTGACCACGTTAGAGAAAGGCAGGTTCTGATGAAAGCGTTCAATCGTCTTTCCGCGGGGCTTTGCCTCTCGGTCTTTCTGTTTTGCCCCGTGCATGGAGTTTGGGGACAAGGAGCGGGCGAATCGTCGTGGCAGCTCAAAGGCCTTGTCGACACCTACCACGCCTTCCGCTCCGAAAAGCCGAACGATTGGATGTCTTCCCGTACCCGACTCAGGGGCGAGGTCGGCAAAAACTTCGCAGGCTCTTCGCTCTTCGTCTCGTTCAACGCTACCTACAACGCCTTGCTGAAAGAGCGCACCGGCTTTGAACTGCGGGAAGCATACCTTGACCATCGGCAGGAGCACTGGGGCTTTCGTCTCGGGCGACAACTTGTCATCTGGGGTGCGGCCGACGGCGTACGTATCACCGACCTCGTCTCACCCATGGATATGACCGAGTTCTTGGCGCAAGACTACGACGACATCCGCATGCCCGTCAATGCCCTGCGGTTCTTCGTCTTCAACGACAAGATAAAGCTCGAACTGCTTGCCGTTCCCACTTTCGAAGGATACAAGCTGCCCACCGATGCCGCCAATCCGTGGAGCGTGTTGCCTAAAGAAACACCCCGGTCCCTTGTCTGGGACGCGGAGGGAAGCCGCCCCGAGCTACGCCTCTCCAACGTAGAATACGGGGGCAGGCTCTCTTTCGCCCTGCCGGGGGTAGACTTCTCGCTTGCCGCGCTGCATACGTGGAACAAGATGCCCGTCATCGAGTACAAACCATCGGGCTCCCAACTTACGGTTTCGCCCCGATACTACCGCATGGGATTCGTCGGAGGCGATGTCTCAAAGCCCTTGGGACAGTTCGTGCTGCGCGGCGAAGCGGCCTTCAACCTCGGGAAGCATTTCAGCTACATACAGCAAGCCGCCTCCACCCCTCAAAAAGGATTCAACACCATCAATTGGTTGGTGGGGGCCGACTGGTATGCCCCTCATGAATGGACAGTGATGGCTCAGTTCTCTTCCGAGAGTATTTTCAAGTACGAAAGCTACGTCGCACAGCCCCGCCATAATTCGCTCCTTACGCTCTGCGTGTCGAAGAAGTTACTGGACAGCAACTTACAGCTTTCCGACTTCACCTATTTCGACCTCAACCACAAGGGCTGGTTCAGCCGTTTCACGGCTGACTATGCCCTGAACGACCACATCCACCTCTTGGCAGGCTACGACTGGTTCGGAGGAAGCGAGGGTATGTTCGGCCCGTATAAGCACAATTCGGAAGTATGGGCAAAGGCTAAATACTGCTTTTGAGATCCACACCATTTTAATAACCATAAACAAAATTTGAAAAGATTATGAAGAAGACATACGACAGCAGTTAAAGAGAATGCGGACTTAAGCAATCGGAATCGTTTAAGTTAAACGGTGAAAGACGTTCCAATGGAGCGATCAAAGCCGTTTACTGAAGCTGTTTAAGTAGAACAGCAAAATTATTCAAAGTATAACCATCAAAAACATCAAAAGTCATGTTACTATACAACGTAAAAAAAGAAGAGATGCGCATCGGTAAACACAAGGGCAAAACCATGTATTACGCCTCTCCCATTGCACAAGACAAGATTACCACCAAGCAGCTAGAGGATCGGATTGTCAATGCCACAGCCCTGAGCCGTGCCGACGTGCGGTCAGCCATCACCGCCTTGGCGAAAATCGTACGTGAAGAGATGCTCAGCGGCAGAACCGTTGACCTGGCCAACCTCGGGTCATTTAAGGTTGTATCCAACGGGAAACGCGTGGAAACGGAAAAAGCCGTTACCGCCGAAACTCTCAAAACACCACGCATTCAGTTTTTTCCCAAACTCGAAATGCGCAATCAGGCAAAAAACGTACAGCATGTGGTGATACGTGAAAGCGAGGCCGGATCGGCTAAACCGAGTCCGAATCCCGGAGATTTGCCCGAAGCACCCGATTCTGCTCTTTAATATTCATAACAAGAAACAATGAAGCAGCAAGTATTATTTTTCTTTTTCACGCTGATGCTCACAGGTATCAGCGTGTCCGCCCAAACAGGTGGAGGACGGATTGCAGGCGTGGTCATCGACAATGCAGGCGAAGAACCACTGCCCGGCGCAACCATCTTCATCGAAGAGCTGAAAAAGGGCATTGTGACAGACGGGCATGGCGAGTTCTTACTTTCCGATGTTCCCGCAGCCACTTATACGCTTACTGTAAGGTTTATAGGCTACCACACGCAAACCCGCAAGCTCACGGTGGGTAAAGAGAGAGGGAAAAAAATCATCATCCGCCTAAAAGCCGAAGCAAAATCGTTGGACGAGGTGGTAGTGATGGGTAAGAGCGAAGCCCGTAAGTTACGGGAGCAGGCCATGCCCATATCCGTTATCAGCATGAACCAGATACAAGGAACGGTTAACAATGTACAAGACATTCTGGCAAAAACCGCCGGAATCACCGTGCGTGCCACGGGTGGAACGGGCAGTACCTCTCGCATATCGGTGCGCGGACTGGAAGGCAAACGCATCGGGCTTTTCATTGACGGGAATCCGATGAACGACAATTCCGATTTTATCGACATCAATGATATTCCGGTCGAAATGATCGACCGCATCGAGATATACAAAGGAGTTGTCCCTGCCAAGTTCGGAGGTTCTGCCGTAGGTGGTGCGGTCAATATTGTCATCAAAGAGTATCCGCCTAAATATTTGGACGTGAACTATTCTTACGGCAGTTTCAATACGCACAATGCATCCGTTGTGAGCAAGATGAACATTGCCCCAAAAGGAATCGAGTTCGGGCTGGGAGGTTTTTATACCTATGCCGACAACGACTACAAGATGAAGTCTCCTTTTCAAGAGGGGCTTACTATAACCCGCGATCACGACAAGTTTAAAAAAACAGTCATCGGCGGTAGCTTTAAGGCACGGAAGTGGTGGTTTGACTTGGTGGAGTTTGAACCCGTTTTCATACATACTTACAAAGATATACAGGGGATAGAATCGAACATCCGGCATGCACACAGCCATTCCAACGCCTTTATTTTCGCCAATAAGATGGAGAAAGAAAACTTCCTCTTAGACGGCCTGGACTTGGACTGGCAGCTGGGGTATATCTATACCGACTATCATTTTGCCGATACCGCCTCGCACCGCACACATTGGGATGGAACGCATTATCCGGCAGTTTCCGAATTCGGCGGCGAAATCGGCAAATGGGCTTCATTATTGACGAATGAAAAGCATCAATTGCAGCACAAATTGAATCTCAACTATCTTGTCAATGAGAACCATTCGGTAAACTTCAACTCTTTGCTGAAATACGCTCATGCCAACCCTCGTGATGGGATGAAGGACAAGGTCATAGGTTATCGTACCGACTTTCCAAGCAATATGTTCAGTTGGGTGGCAGGCTTGAATTACGACTATCGCACCTCGAACGATAAGTTCCTTAACTCTTTCAACGTCAAGTATTACTACTACTCGATGAAAACGCGGATGGCAAGTGTCCTGGTAAAGACAGCAGAGGATATAGACACACACAAGAATGATTTCGGCATCAGCAATGCACTTCGCTACCGCATCACACCCAGTCTGATGGCAAAAGCTTCGTTCGGATATGATGTAAGGCTTCCATCGGAAGAGGAACTGTTGGGTGATGGATACGTGATAGCTCCTGCCGGCAATCTCACTCCCGAACGCAATATAAGTGTCAACATAGGAATGTTATTCGATTTAACTGGAAAAGCCTCCTCTAACTTACAGATTGAACTGAACGGATACTATATGCATCTCAAAGACATGATTCGCTTTACGGGCGGATTCTTGCAGTCGCAGTATCAGAACTTCGGCGAGATGCGGACTCTTGGTATGGAAGCAGAGGTGAAAGCCGACATGACACGGTGGCTCTATGGCTATGTGAACGCCACTTACCAAGATCTGCGAGATGTGCGTAAGTATGAACAAAATACAACTGTTGCCAACCCTACCAAAGGTAGCCGTATGCCCAATATACCCTATCTGATGGCAAACGCAGGATTGGAGTTTCACAAAGAAAATCTGTTCGGAGGCAGCGGGATGAATACGCGCATATTCACCGATGCTTCATTTGTGGAAGAATATCTGTACGACTTCGAACAAAGCCAATTCCAGCAGCATCGCATACCTCGAGCCCTCTCGTGCAATATAGGCTTTGAGCAAAGCTTTGGCAATGGGCGCTACTTCATTATGGGAAAAATAAACAACCTGACCGATACAAAAATGATCAGCGAGTTTAACCGTCCTTTACCCGGACGTAGCTTCACTATCAGATTCAGATACGTATTTAAGTAACAAATTAACAATCATTAAACAAAAAAAGAAATGAAAAAGAATGTATTTTTTGTAGCAGCGATATTCGCTGCATTGTGCCTTAACTCATGTGACAAGAATGATCCGGACAATCCTATTGCAGGAGGTTCGGGAAAGATTCTCCTAACAACAGCCCTACCCAATGCAACAGGTATGGATGGAACGGTTTATATGCAACTCATTGATGAGCCTGTATTAGGCAAGACGATGGCTACCAATAACAACAATGGTATAAATGTTCCCTTTGGCAGTTCTTATCCTATGATAATAGGTCAGGAAGTCTATGTCTTCCCAAGCTATCATTTGACAATGGACAAAAACGAACTGATTAAATACCGTCGCACGAATGGAATTTTACAAAGAGAGGGAAGCTTGCAATTGCCTGCCAATAACAGTGCCAACAATCTTGTCAAACTATCTTCCACAAAAGCCTATCTATCGCTTGCCGGACTAGGACTGATTTACATATTTAATCCCGAAACGATGCAGAAGACAGGAGAGATCAACCTGACCTCTTTGGGTATTCAAGATAATAATCCGGACATCGGAATCATGATTGAGCGTGACGGATATGTGTTTGCTGGTCTAAGCCAGATGGTGGGAGGTTGGACAAGCCCTGAGAATTACAAACAAGCAGATGTAGCCGTCATTGACACCAAGACGGACAAGTTGGTCAAGATGATTTCAGAGAAAACCAGTGGTTTTTCTCAAGCCACACGTCCGATCGACCCCAGGTCTTTATTCATGGATGAAAAAGGCGATATATACATTTCTTGTCTCGGGAACTTCGGAATGGTGGCAGGTCATAAGGCCGGCATACTTCGGATTAAGAAAGGAGAAACAGACTTTGATCCAACATACCATTGGACGATAACCGGAGCTTCTATCGAAGGAGAAGAGAAAGTAGCTGGTTTTGCCGCTTCAATTTGTTATGCAGCCAATGGCAAAGCCTACGGATACATTGATATTCCCGGTTATTACAAACCAGGAGAAACGGGACATGGCGCTATAGCGAGCCGAGCTGTAGTCTTTGATTTATACAATCAGAAGATGAAGAAAATAGAAGGATTGGATTTGTCCAATGGCTATGGCGTGTTAGTGTCTAAATATAAAGACGGTTTGGCAATCGCCAATGCTTCAACGACAACAAAAGGCATCTATTATCTCAATCCTCAGACAGATAAGATTAATCCTATTCCTATGATAACCACCATAGGAAATCCCATGGCTATAGAGTGGTTCGGCAACTAAACTTATAACGCGAGTTCGGGATAGCCTCCTTCCAAAAATAAAGAGGGTGTCCGACTGATGAAGTGACCCCAAAAATTTGGACTGGTTAAACACTATCCAGTTATAGAAAGAGTTCGGTATTGTACTGGACTCTTTCCTTTTAACCGGGACTTAATTCTTTTATTATTATAATAATCTATATATCCTTCCAAAGCCTTTGTGAAGTCTTCCGGAGACTCGAACTTTTCAGCGTATAGAAGTTCAGATTTCATAATTCTGAAAAAATTCTCCATCATAGAGTTGTCCAGACAGTTTCCCTTTCTCGACATACTTTGAATTATATGATGCTCTTCAAGCCTTTTCCGATATCCGAAGTGTTGGTATTGCTAACCTTGATCAGAATGAAGTACGAGTCCGTCAAGGTTATCACACTTATCAAATGCTTTATCGAGCATGTCATATACTTGTTCAAGATGAAGTGCACCCTCTTACATTTTATTTTTTTAGGAATATCCCCAAATAACTTGATGTCTGCTTTAACGATAGAACCTGTTAGGTGTTTGCAGCGGACATCACCATAACCCATTGCCATTACCACTACTTCTTGCAGTTGTTGTGAGCCCTCTCTTAAGTTGATGAAAAACTTCCGCTAATTGTTTACCGGAACTTCTTGTGTTTGATAACCAATGAATGAAATGACCAAGGTTTCTTCGGAAGATACATTGGCTAATGCAGTCGGTGATACAACCGTTGCTTGTACCTTTTACGAAGACTGACGCACCGGTAACCAGACCGAAATCATCATTCACGGTACCGGAAATGCTTAGCTAGAAATAGCTTGTGAGCTGATTCTATTTTAAAATATAAATGTTAGTTTTATGTTAGATAATTCCGGATACTTTAATCTTAAGAATTTGATTATAATACATATATAAATTTATTTGTTAGATTTAAAGTTTTTTTTTATAACTGTAAAATACAGATTTAGCCTTATATTTACAATATGATATTATTGATTTTATCTAGTAAAAAAGCTTTTGCATTATAAGGACATTCAATTCTTCTTCCAGAATTGTAGTATATGTTTTATAATCATACCAATAAGATAAAAAAGATAATGGTCAAAATAAAGCTCTCAAAACAAAATACTTGTTGTTCAATTATCTTATAATAGTAAAAATGAATTTGTTGATTCCGCAAAAGAGTTTGTATCAGATGTTGAGGTTTCAACAATATTAAATATTACTTTTATTTATAGTAACTAATTTGCATTAATATGAGAAAGGTATTTATTCTTTTGTTTATTTCTTTAGCATTGTTATCCTGTCAAAAAGAGGAAAACAATAGAAAAACAGAGTATCAAGTATTAACAAGTAAGGACGCATCCAAACCGTTTAGCTGTCTTGGAGAGAAACGTATTATTACGATTACGATTATAAAAAAAACATTAATAGATGATGTTTTAAGTTCAGAGGTTCCGATTATTCCCAGGGATGTTTCGGTAGAATTTGATAAAACTCTTTTTTCTGATATAGAAACAAAAGTGGAGGGCGATCAGGTAGTATTAAATATAACCTCAAATATTAATAAAGAAGATAAAATTTTGAATGCTGATTTACAGATTTCTTACTCTACTATTAATGGCATAAAAGTAGAAAAAATTCCACTAATTATAGATAAAGGAAAGTTGACATTTGTGTATAAAATCCATTCGGAACAGAATCCTTTTATTCTACCAGCTGAAGGTGGTAGATTTGAGTCACCTTTTACTTGTAAAAAACAGACATATTTGAATGGCCAGTTTATAGAGGAAACTTATTCATCATTAAACGGATTGAGATTTAAAACGATAAGTAGTGGTAATGTCTGGTTCCTTACAGTCAGAAAAGACGGAGAAAAAATTGGTTTTTACAAATTTTCTTTTGTGGGAGAAGGACCATATAACCAAAAAACAGATCCAGAGTGCTATTTTAACATATATACCCATGATGCAGATTTAATTACAGATAATCCTACAGAAATATTCAGACAAGATTTTATACAACCCCAGACCCCGGGTGAGGATTATTATAAACCTTCCCGGTCCTCTTATAAACATGGCACTTTTGACTTTTAACGTATTCAGTATTAACCTTAATTATATTAATTATAAAACAGTATACACGTTTGTTGATTTTGACAATTATGTTTTTAACTTCATATTTCGATGACAGAGAAGTAATGAAACAAGAATCTTCGCCACCATCTTTAGTAAAAAAAACTCGGCTTATCGTAACTAGTGTATATTCACTACTTTCTATATACTAATGCACTTCTTAATGTAGGTTATGTAGTAATTCATTATTTGAAAGCTGATAAAATATTTTTTTTTGAATATTTTATCAGCTTTGTATATTGCATAATATGATATAAATGAGATTTATTTTTGCTGCCTCTTGGCACGCAGCATTTCTGCCGCCTTCATTTCCGTCCAACGCTCGAAGTCCTCCACCTCTTTCCTTATTTTCCGTATCAGTTTCCTGTCCCTGTTCCACTCGAAGCAGTTCTCCAGTATGTCAAGCACCTTAGCGTCCATTCCCCCGTCACAGACAGCTTCCCCAACAAAACCCGTTAAATCATTGTGTTAATATATATTTCATGTATCTTTGCGGCATAGATATCTGTTGTGAAACAGGAATCTGCTTATATTATTCTTGCTTGTGACAAGCCGGAATCTTATAACTTAGTACAAAATAAAAAAATAAAAGAGGAGAGCTTCCGTTCTATGGAGCTCCTCTCACTTTTTATCTCTAGTGCCCGACTGCCTTTTATCTTTCTACTTTCCCAAAAGGAGTATCCTTCCCGCCAGCATACAGCACAGCGAAAACAGTATAGCCACTAAATTCTTCTCATTTGTGCAACCCCTTCTGTATTCATCTTCCAACCTTGTATATCGCTACCGAGATAGAAAATGGACAGATGCACAGCTGGTACGTCAATTATCAATACCAATATATACCAGTTCATACGTTCTCCCCAATAAAAAGATCCCCTAATTTATTTCTAGTTCACAGTCCAAATTTATACTTTCCTGTAAAATACAGGATATAGTCAAGTCTTCAAAGTTTTTCCCCTAAAGACACAGAAATATTACAAAAATCAATTATCACATTATATCTTATTTCTGATGATACAAAAGGAGATGGCAATCTATTTTTTAATTCTTTAGATGACATAAAGAATGCCTTTAAAATTAATTATTCAGAATCTAATTTGGGACTTCCTATTTTTTGTAAGGGATATTACAAAAAACAATTCCGTTTTTACTTTAACTATAAGTTCTGGTAGGGACCATCCAAACATGTTACCAGACCAACAAGACCAAGGGGAAGAGTTTAGAAGGATGTATTACAGCTACTAAAGATGATAAATGCCAAAACCAAATTCATTGCAATTGGAATTGGGGTAACAGTTATTTTTTATTTTTAGTTCAATCAAGCCGGGAAGAATGATTAATAATAAAAGAATCAAGTCTTTAAAGGAAGATATCAATAAATAACTCTTGCAACATGCAGTTTCTTTCTGGCTGAATTTGCGACTCTGGAGCTATATTCTGAGGAACGGTTTGGCGGCGGAATATGCCGTTAAACCGTCCGGTTTTCGTTAAACGAAAACACAACTTGCTGTCCCCTCTACGGGGACAACGTTTTTAAGTAGAACTGTAGATTGCCCCGACTGGTGCCTCCCTCCCGATGGCAACCTCTCCCGATTTCGGTCTGCTTCTTCAGGAAAGTTGGCGTTTTTTACCAATATTCCGGAGGCGGAATAGGCTGTAGCTTCCTGTAATAGTAGAGCATTCTACGATTATCCGACACATCAGATGGCTTCTTTTTCGTGATAATTGAATATTCAGAGAACTGAATATTTTGATAATCGGATAATCCGAATACTATTATATCTGTAGTCTCTTGGAATGTTACACAGTGACAACTGAATAATTGGCGTTTTGGATATTGCTATATTTGTATAATGGATAAGCAATTATAAAAGACTACAATTATAATAGGCTGTTATTATACATTCCCCATCAGAGAGAAAGTTCCTTGAGCCTGCTGCCGTCCAGCCGGTGAACGGATACCGTATCGTCACAGTAAATAGCGAATGTTGGCATGTTCCCGTCCTTCGGGAAAGTGATGGAGCCGGTATTGCAGACCGCTGTATGCTCAGTCCGTTCAAGTTTCCACCGGTGGGTGTGACCATAAAAAAGACAATCGAACCTTCCCTTCGGCAGTCTGTCCTCATTGTAGATATGTCCGTGGGTGAGAAAGAAACGTTTTCCATTATCCACCAACAGGGTGTAATCGGACAGGATGGGAAAGTCCAGCAGCATCTGGTCCACCTCCGAATCACAGTTTCCACGGATGGCGACAATCTCACCGGCCATCGCATTGAGACGTTCTGCGATCCCTTTCGGGTCAAGTCCTTGAGGTATCCCGTTCCGGGGACCATAATTCAGGATATCTCCCAAAATACAAAGCATTCCGCATTGCTGCTCCCTGTAAAATGCCAGCACTTGTTCCAGTGCCGGTAACGAGCCATGTATGTCGGACACAATCAGGTATTTCATCATAATCTATTCGTTACGGGTTAAGTTTTCAATGCACAAAAATAAGCATAATTATCTAATCTCCCTAACCGGGGAAACGATGAGAAAAAAAGACAGGTTCCCTGAACTGTAGATTGCTGTATTGCTGTCCTTGTAGATTGCTGCAATGTTATAATCGGATACATAAAATAAGGGTATTTAGCCTTAGCTAAACTAAGCTAACAGTCTGACAATAAGGCTTCTAATACTATGACATGTGGGTTTATTATGCTACCTTAGTGGTATAATAATAAAGGATAAAAAGCTATGAACGAACAAGTTAGAAATATCTTAGAACAGAGTACCACCAAGACGAGCAAGATTGAGCAGCTGCTCCGTCTGGGCCTGATGCGCAGGGAAATTGCCGATTTGGTGACACGTGGCAACTATGGTTTTGTATATAATGTTGAGAAGAAAATGCTTGAAAGAGAAGGTGGAGTCTTGCTGAACAGGGCAGCAACCACCCTGATGGATTACACCTTCACCCACAAGTTCGGTATTGAGATTGAAGCCTATAACTGTAATATGGAAAGACTGGCACGCGAATTGAGGGAGGCCGGTATCCATGTTGCCGTTGAGGGTTATAACCACACGACCAGGGATCATTGGAAGCTGGTGACGGACAGCAGCCTGCAGGGAAATAATACTTTCGAGCTGGTCAGCCCGATACTGGTGGGTGAGAATGGCCTGAAAGAGCTGGAAACGGTATGCTGGGTGCTTGACATCTGTAATGCAAAAGTGAATGACAGTTGCGGGTTCCATGTCCATATGGATGCGGCTGGTTTCAATCTGGACACCTGGAAGAATCTGACTTTGACCTACAAGCATCTCGAACACCTGATTGATGCCTTTATGCCAAGGACACGCCGGAACAATACCTACTGCAAAACCCTCTCCGGTGTTTCCGACGAGAGAATCAAATCGGTAAGGACGATAGACGGCCTGCGGGAGGTCTTTAATAATGACCGATACCACAAGGTCAATTTTGAGGCTTATTCTAGGCACCGGACCGTTGAGTTCCGCCAGCATTCCGGTACGACCAATTTCACAAAGATGGAGAATTGGATCCGGTTCTTGAACGGATTAATTACCTTTGCGAAAAGATCCAGCCTTCCCAGCCGGATGACATTGGAGGAGTTACCCTTCCTGGACGGGAAACAGAAATTATTTTTTAAACTTAGAACTAAAAAGTTAGCGGTATGATACAGACTTATCATTTGCTGGATGGCGGTCAGATAACCGCCGCCAGCCCGGAAGAGTTCGTCCGGCTGCTCCGTGAGGGGAGCCGGTTCGACTATGATTGCACGGATCAGGAGTATATGGAGAACTTTGCCCGGCGTTACGGGGAGCTGCATGGCGTGTCAGTTGCCACCGATACCCCTGAACATTTCCTGACGGACTTGCAAGCCGCCGGTTACGTCCGGTAACCGGTATCGCTCCTTTATTATTAGTCCCTGCTTCAAAGATGAGGCAGGGATTTTTCTTTTTTCATTGCAACCTTTCCTGTCTGCCTGACGGCGTTTCCTCCTGTCAATTCCTGACTATCCATGACTATCCGTGACAGGGTATTTCATCTTTTCCCGGCATTCCTTTCTTTTGCAGTGTAGAACGATATACAATTATAAGCATTACAGTTTTACAGCATTATATTTTTATCTGATTATATAAAGAAAGCGTATGAAAAAAGAACCGTTATTAATTGCCTTTGCCAGCCAGAAAGGAGGAGTCGGAAAGTCTGCCTTCACAGTTCTGGTGGCCAGTATCCTTCACTACCAGAAAGGTTTGAAGGTGGGTGTCGTGGATTGCGACTCCCCCCAGCACAGCATCTCCCGGATGCGTGACCGGGACATAGAAAGCGTGCAGGAAAGTGATTTTCTCAAAGTGGTCCTCTACCGGCAGCATGAACAAATCCGGAAACGTTCCTATCCGGTAATCAAAAGCAATCCGGAGAAAGCGATAGAAGACCTGTACCGCTACATCGAAGAGCAGGATGCCGTCTTTGATGTCGTACTGTTCGACCTTCCGGGAACCCTCCGCAGCGAAGGGGTTGTCCATACCATTTCCGCAATAGATTACATTTTCATCCCCCTAAAGGCCGATAATGTCGTCATGCAGAGTTCCCTCCAGTTTGCCGAGGTGGTGGAGGAAGAACTGATTGCCAGGCACAACTGTAACCTGAAAGGCATCTATCTTTTCTGGAACATGGTCGACAAGCGTGAACGGACAGAAAGCTACGAGTCCTGGAACCGTGTCATACAAAAAGCGGAGTTACACCTGCTGGAGTCACGGATACCGGATACCAAACGCTATAACAAGGAGTTGAGCTCCCTGAAGAACAGTATCTTCCGTTCCACACTGTTCCCTCCCGACAACCGCCAGATAAAAGGTTCGGGTCTCTGTGAACTGATAGAGGAGTTATGTGCCGTAACACATCTGGATGCCTCCCATACCTTATAATAAAAGGAATTATGGACAGCGGAAAAAAGAAATTTGACCCTCGGAGCATTGATGAGAAGGCCATATTGGATATTGTCGCCAGGAAAGGGACGATACGACCGGACTCCCCTGCAACGAGTGTATCCCCTAAGCCGGAGGATACGGCAGAGGAGATTGCCGGGAGTAGCGAAGCTCCGGTCTTTACCACCGGGGAAATCGACGCTTACAGGGCATCCTTCCTGAATACGGTCAGGACCAAATCCCGTAAATCATTGCATATCGATGCCGACCTGCATCGCCGCATCTCTTCCTTGGTATGGGCGGTGGGACGTGGCGAGGTGACCGTAGCCGGTTTTGTAAACCAGGTGCTGGCACATCATTTCGAAGAGAACGGCGGATTGATAAACGCTGTGCTGGAGAAGTATTACCAATCACTAAAATCATAAGGACATGGAATACCTTTTTATTATCCTGTTCATCTATGCCTCTTACCTGAGCATTGAAAAGTATGTGCATACAGGCAGCATTTTCACATGGAGAGGCAGAAAGGACAAGAAGGAACGTCGGACTGCACCTGCCGCCATCCATCCGGCAATTGCTCCGTCTCAGGCGGGAATAATAGGCAAAAGCCGATACCAAATGCGACATTCACTGACAATAGATGACAATAGCGGACAGCCTGAATCAGGCATAGAAAAGAGTGATACCTTTACTCCCGAAAAGAAAACAGAGCCGGTTCTCCGAGTACACGAACCCCTTGATAAGAATACGAAATTCCCGGAAGTTCCGGCTCTTTTTCAAAAACTGAATTATCCTGAAATTGATTATATGCAGGAGCCCTCTCCTTCTTCCGGTGAAGAAAAAGAGGAGATTCCCGAACGCTACGAGATTACGGGATACGTACAGCGGAGCAATCCCCACCGGGCAACCGGTGTCACCTTTGACGATATGGATATGATTGAGAAAGCAATGGCATCGGACGAACTTACGGAAGCGGAACAGGAACAGGCCCGGCAGACTTTCCAAAAGCTGGAAGGCACGAACATGGAAAGGGTACTGCAGGCGAGCGTCTTGGGAAGCAGCGATAAACTGAAACGCTATATGCGTTTGTATGTAGACCGGGGTGAACCCCATTTATTGACTGGAAAGAATAGGGACGACATTCTCCGGGAATTTGATATTACGGAGCATGTGCCCCAATAAAATAGAACAAGTAAGGAATATGAGACAGTATTATGATTCCGGTTGATCCGGGTGCAGCGAGTTTTAAAACAGAATGTATAACCTAAAAAGACGAAAAAGCATGATAGATTTCTTTGACTCCGGTTGATCCGGGCAGGACGGGTTCTTGAAACGTAGTGTATAACCTGTTAAAAGGAAGATATAGATATATGAGAGGCTTCTATGATTCCGGTTGATCCTTACCCTTTACCGGAGCGAACATTAAAAGAGTGATTAACCCCTTAAAAACGGAGGTATCTATGATTGGTTACTATGACTCAGGTTGATCCTAAAAAGACATCGTGGTTGCAAGGACAAATCCGCAGGCAGGAAACTTCCTGCGGTTTGTTTGAAACAAGGTTTTTATTCACATTAAAAAATTAGATTGTATATGAAAAGACATTTTAAAAAGACGGTTGCTCTTATCGCATGAATAGCTGTTTCCACCCTGAGTGCCTATGCCGAAGGGGACGGAAGTGCCGGTATAACAAAGGCCACATCCATGCTTACCGGTTATTTTGACCCCGCCACCAAGTTGATATATGCGGCAGGGGCTATTGTGGGGCTGATAGGTGCCATTAAGGTATATTCGAAGTTCAGTAGCGGCGACCCCGACACCGGTAAAACCGCCGGGAGCTGGTTTGGAGCCTGCGTCTTCCTCATCGTCGCGGCGACAGTCCTTCGTTCCTTCTTCCTGTAATATAGCAGGCTATGGAATACAATATCAACAAGGGAATCGGACGCAACGTGGAATTCAACGGCTTGCAGGCACA
Organism: Parabacteroides caecihominis; assembly: GCF_023656785.1. NCBI lineage: Bacteria > Pseudomonadati > Bacteroidota > Bacteroidia > Bacteroidales > Tannerellaceae > Parabacteroides > Parabacteroides caecihominis. The sequence continues at coordinate 30,319 of NZ_JAMOKS010000016.1, read as the reverse complement.
ATACCTGTACTTTTTTGTCGGGGGCTTGCTGGCCATTTTCCTGCTGTTCGTCATCTTCTATATGATAGGTATTGACCGGTGGTTCTGTATCGGTTTCGGTGTCCTCTCCGCTTTCTCTCTGCTCTTCGGGGTGTTCCACCTGAACAAGAAGTATGGTCCCAACGGCTTGATGAAGCTGGCCGCAGTCAAGTACCACCCGTCCTATATCATCAATCGCAAACGTATATCTTCCTTATTTAAAAAACGCATTCATGAGAAATATATTAAAAGCCGCAACGCTGGAAAGTAAGTTTCCAATCCTGTCCGTGGAGGAAGGGTGCATTCTCTCCAAAGACGCGGACGTGACCATCGGCTTCAAGGTCTTTCTTCCGGAGCTGTTCACGGTCACTTCCGCAGATTATGCATCCATGCACGGCACATGAACAAAGGCAGTCAAGGTACTGCCGAATTATACGATAGTACACCGCCAGGACTGGTTTCTGAAAGAAAATTACAAGGCCGACACGCAGAAAGACGGGATGAGTTTTTTGGACCGTTCTTTCGAACTTCATTTTAATGAACGGCCTTTCCTAAATCATTTCTCTTACCTGTTTATCACCAAGACGACTAAGGAACGCAGCCGCAGCCAGAGCAATTTCTCCATCCTCTGCCGGGGGAATATAATTCCGAAGGAAGTCCGGGACAAAGAAACGGTCAGCCTGTTTTTGGAGAGTGTCGACCAGTTCGAGCGCATCCTGAATGACTCGGCCTTTATCCGTCTGGAGCGGTTGACCACCGATGAGATAGTCGGCACACCGCAGCAGGCCGGATTGATTGAAAAGTATTTTTCTCTTTCGCAGCAGGACACGACCACACTGAAGGATATACAGATGAGCGCGTCGGAGATGCGCATCGGGGATGATATCCTCTGCGTACATACGCTTTCCGATGTGGATGATCTTCCCGGTTCCGTCCAGACGGATACCCGGTATGAGAAATACTCCACCGACCGCAGCGACTGCCGTCTAAGTTTTGCCGCTCCGGTGGGGCTAATGCTCTCCTGTAACCATATTTACAACCAGTTCCTGTTCATCGATGATTCGGCAGAAATCCTGCAACGCTTTGAGAAGACGGCACGCAACATGCACTCGCTTTCCAAATACAGCCGAGCCAACCAACTTAACAAGCAGTGGATTGATGCCTACCTGGACGAGGCGCATTCCTTCGGGCTGACCGCCATCCGTTGCCATTGCAATGTCATGGCATGGTCGGACAGCCGGGAGAAGCTCAAGGTGATAAAGAACGATACCGGTTCTGCTCTGGCCCTGATGGGATGCAAGCCCCGTTATAATACCATTGACGCACCTGCCTTGTATTGGGCAGGTATTCCGGGAGGCGAGGGCGATTTCCCTTCCGAGGAGTCCTTTTTCACTTTCGTCGAACAGGGAGTCTGCTTCTTTACGGAAGAGACGAACTATGCGGATTCCCTGTCGCCATTCGGTATCAAGATGGCAGACCGGACAAACGGGAAGCCCCTGCATCTGGATATTTCGGACGAACCGATGCGTCGTGGTATTACAACCAACCGTAACAAGCTGGTCATCGGGCCTTCCGGTTCGGGCAAGTCATTTTTTATGAACCATCTTGTGAGACAGTATTGGGAACAGAATACCCACATTATATTGATCGACATCGGTAACAGTTACAAGGGATTATGTGACCTGATTCACCAGCGCACAAACGGTGGGGATGGCATATATTATACGTATAGTGAAAAACATCCGATAGCTTTTAATCCATTTTTCACCGAAGACAAGGTCTTTGACCTGGAAAAGAAAGAGTCCATTAAAACGCTGATCATGTCGCTCTGGAAAAGGGATACGGAAGTCATTACCCGTGCCGAGGAAGTAGCACTCTCAATGGCGGTTAACCTGTTCCTTGAAAAGATAAAGGAGGACAATGAGCTGGTTCCTTCCTTTAATACTTTCTACGAGTTCGTACAGGGAGAGTTCCGTGGAATACTGGAGGAGAAGCATTACCGCGAGAAGGATTTCGATCTCACTAACTTTCTGAATGTATTGGCTCCTTATTATCGTGGTGGAGAGTACGATTATCTGCTGAACTCCGACGAGCAGCTCGACCTCTTGAACAAGCGTTTTGTGGTATTTGAAATTGACGAAATTAAGGAGCATAAAATTCTTTTTCCGGTAGTCACTGTCATCATTATGGAGGCTTTCATAAACAAAATGAGACGTTTGCATGGGGTGCGAAAGATGATAGTTGTAGAGGAGGCTTGGAAGGCAATCGCACGTGAAGGCATGGCTGACTATATAAAGTTTTTATGTGCGCCCGTAAAGGTTGCATCGTAAATATCTCTTTGGCAAGAGATTAGGAAAGTGTTCTTTGAAAATGACCTATCATCAGCCGACTTATTTGTTTAGGGAAAACTTAACCGAGCAGGGAGTGTAGCATGTCGGAAAAGTCATAAGTCAGTTAGTTACCAAACTGCGACTGAATGGCGAGATGAAAAGATAGATATGAGGATAAAGTCCGAATTGATTGAACGATAGTCCGAATGGTCCCCCTTGAGGCTATGGCGTAAGGTAACTATCAATCGCCATATCGTGATACTACTTCAGTGTATAGGAATGAAGGTAGCAAGAACTTATCACGACACAACCGCAGTAAGCGAGTAAAGGACGGAAGTCGTATCCGACAATCTATCATGCCAACAGTTACGATGTAATAAACGGGGATTACCTATCCCGAAGTGCCGAAAGGCTATTAGGTTCGACCTATGAAAATTCGGAGTGGTAACGGAGCTTCCATAGTAGTTTGAGCAAGGTAACGCCTTGTACATGGCGAAGGGAAGCAGCTAATTATTAATACAATTAACGGAAAATGTGAGAGACATTATGAGAAGTCCAGAAAGAGTATTAAACAGTCTATCAGAACACAGTAAGGATGCAAGCTATAAGTTTGAACGTCTTTACAGAATTTTGTTCAATGAGGAAATGTTCTACGTTGCCTATCAGCGTATCTACGCTAAAGAGGGTAACATGACTAAAGGTTCAGACGGTCAGACCATTGACAACATGAGCCTGAAACGAATTGAAAAGTTGATTGATACGTTAAAAGATGAAACGTACCAGCCCCAACCGTCAAAGAGGGTGTACATACCGAAGAAAAACGGTAAGAAAAGACCTCTTGGCGTGCCGACTTTCAATGACAAGTTGATACAAGAAGTAGTAAGAATGGTACTGGAAGCCATATACGAGGGAAATTTTGAATACACCTCGCATGGTTTCCGTCCCAATCGAAGCTGCCATACTGCATTAACTCATATCCAAAAGGAGTTTAATGGTGCAAAATGGTTTGTGGAGGGAGACATAAAAGGCTTCTTTGATAATATAAACCATGATGTATTGATAAACATTCTCTTGGAGCGTATTGCGGATGAACGCTTCATCCGATTGATACGCAAGTTTATGAAAGCGGGATATATCGAAGACTGGCAATTCCACAATACTTACAGTGGCACACCGCAAGGGGGTATCATCAGCCCGATATTGGCTAATATATACCTTGACAAGCTGGATAAGTATATAAAGGAATACACAGCCAAATTCGACAAAGGGAAGAAACGAAAATTCAGTAGAGAAAGTATGGACTTTGGCAATGCAAGAAAACGTATTGTGCGAAGATTGAAGTTCGTAAAAGACGAAAGGCAAAGGACAAAGCTAATCCTTGAACTGAAAGCAATAGAACAAGGACGGGCTAAATATCCCAACGGCGAAGAAATGGATGCCGATTACAGAAGAATGAAATATGCAAGATATGCAGATGATTTTCTTGTGGGAATTATCGGAAGCAAGCAGGATGCGCAACAGATAAAAGAAGATATTAAAAACTTCCTTGCTGACAGACTGGCATTGGAGCTGTCCGATGAAAAGACACTTGTCACTCACACGGAAAGACCGGCCAAGTTTCTCGGATATGAAATCACTGTAAGAAAGTCCAATGACCAAAGACGGGATAAACGGGGTAGATTGAGAAGAACCTATGGTAAAAGGGTCTGCTTGAATGTCAGTACGGAAACAGTCCGTAAAAAACTTTTCGATTGGGGAGTATTGGAACTGACAAACCGTAACGGAAAGGAAATATGGAAACCGAAATGTAAATCGGGACTGATATTCAATGACGACCTTGAAATCCTTGATAGTTATAATCGGGAAATCGTGGGGTTCTATAATTACTACTCCATAGCCAACAACTGCGCCCATGCCTTGAATAATTTCAAGTACATCATGGAATACAGCATGTACAAAACGTTTGCAGGCAAATATAAGTGCCGAACACGTAAGGTAAACAAGAAATATCGTAAGAACGGTAGGTTTATCGTAACGCACATGACTAAAACTGGTGTAAAGGAAAGATACTTTTACGACGGTGGCTTCAAACGAAAGAAGCCCACCTATAAATCGGAATGTGACATTATGCCACGAACAATTTATACTGCGGGGCGGACAAGCCTTGTTGAAAGGCTGAAAGCCCGTGAGTGTGAATTATGTGGAGCGACAGACGACCTTGTTATGCACCATGTAAGGAAACTAAAGAACTTGCAGGGAAAGGAAAGCTGGGAACGACACATGATTGCCCGTAAACGCAAGACGATTGCCGTGTGCAGGAGTTGTCACAAGAAGATACATGACGGAAAGATAGACTGAAATTAGTGGAGAGCCGGATACGCTGAGAGGTGTAAGTCCGGTTCGGGGGCGAGCATTTGGAAACCTACCATAGAAATATGATAAGGCGCTGGGTGCTTAGCCTACACAAAACGGTTAGAAAGTATTTTGGTGAGGCCGTTGTCGTCACTCAAGAACTGGACGATATTGTATCAAGTCCCATTATCAAAGACACCATTATCAACAATGCCGATTGTAAGATTCTGCTGGATCAGCGAAAGTATATTAACAAGTTTGACTCCGTACAGTCCCTGCTCGGATTGACCGACAAAGAGAAAGGGCAGATATTGTCTATCAATCAGTCCAACGATCCGGCACGGAAGTATAAGGAGGTTTGAATAGGCTTGGGAGGTGTCCGGTCCGCTGTCTATGCCACAGAAACCTCTGTCGAGGAGTATCTCACCTATACCACGGAAGAAACCGAAAAACTGGAAGTCACACAAATGACAGAGAAGCTGGGCGGCAATATGGAGCAGGCTATCCGAATGTTGGCAAGTGAGAAGAAAAAGAAAAAATAAACGATTAAAATAAAGAAGCAATGAGAAAGAGAATTATAAGCATGTTGTTTGTCCTGTCGGCCTTTATAGTACCGGCAAGCGTACAGGCACAGTGGGTGGTGTCCGATCCGGGCAACCTCGTCCAGGGTATCGTGAACAGTGTCAACGAAATAGTGGAGACCTCGGAAACGGCGCAGAATGCCCTCTCCACATGGAAGGAGACCTCAAAGATTTTCGAGCAGGGGCGTGAGTATTACGACAAGCTGCGCAAAGTGAACGACCTGATCAGCGGCAGCGAGAAAGTCAAGGAGTCCGTCCTGATGCTCGGTGATATCTCCGAGATTTACGTGAACAATTTCGGCAAGATGCTAACCGACAAGAATTTCAGCCAGCGGGAGCTGAATGCGATAGCTGCCGGTTATAACACCATCATGAAGAAGAGCAGCCGCAGCATTACCGAGCTGAAGAATATCATCAATCCCACCGGCATGTCCATGAACGACAAGGAACGCATTGACCTGGTGAACCGGGTATACAGGGAAATGACACATTACAAGGAATTGGCCAACTACTACACCCGCAAGAACCTGCATGTATCCTACCTGCGTGCCAAGGAGAAGAACGAGCAGCAACAGGTATTTGACCTGTACGGCAAGGATGAGCGTTATTGGTAGTCTACAATTTTAAAAGAATCAATTATGGTATTATTATCCATTTCATTTGAAAATATGCACCAGATTCTTCGGAATCTCTATGATACGATGACCAAACTCTGCCACCCGATGATGGACATGGCGATGGCACTCGCTGCATTAGGAGCTTTGTTCTATATCGCTTACCGTGTCTGGCAGTCGCTCTCCCGTGCGGAGCCCATCGATGTCTTTTCGATGTTACGGCCTTTTGTCCTGGGCATGTGTATCCTTTTCTTTGACGTGATGGTGCTGGGAACTCTCAACGGTATCTTTAGCCCCATCGTTCAGGGAACCGGAATGCTGCTCCGTGACCAGACCTTCGACTTGCAGAAGTACCAGCAGGAGAAGGACAAGCTCCGTGCGGACATGATGGCTAAGACGATGATGACCGGACGTGTCTTTGCTTCCAATGAGGAGCTGGATGCGGAACTGGATAACATGGGCTGGAGTGAGGAGGAGCATACGGCCTTGCAGACCATGTATGAGGTTTCGTATGCCTTCTCCCTGCAAGGTATTGTCCAGATGGTCATGCGCAAATTGCTGGAGATTCTCTTCCAGTCCGCTTCGCTGGTCATCGACACGATCCGTACCTTTTTCCTGATAGTCCTAAGCATTTTGGGACCGATAGCCTTTGCCCTGAGTGTTTTTGACGGACTGCAGAACACGCTTGTCCAATGGCTGGCACGCTATATCAGTGTCTATCTCTGGCTACCGGTGGCTGATCTCTTCGGGGCGATGCTTGCCAAGATACAGACGCTAATCCTGCAGGAAGAGATGAACCTGATGGCCGATCCGATGAGTGTCATTGACGTGGACGGTTCCTCGGCCATCTATCTGATATTCATGGTCATCGGCATTATCGGATATTTTTGTGTGCCCACTGTTTCGAACTGGATTGTCCAAGCGGGAGGTATGAGTGCCTATAACCGGAATGTCAACAATACGACATCCAAGGTGACCAATGTAGCCGGTGCTGCGGCGGGTGCTTCGACGGGAAATGTCGGTGCCGTATTATTGAAAAAGTAGAAATTGAAAAAACATAAAATTATGGAATTTAAAAGTTTTAAAAACATCGAATCCTCGTTCAGGCAGATCCGCCTGTTCACGTTGGTCTTTCTGGGTATTTGTGCCTCACTGACTACGTATGCCATCTGAAAGTCCTACCTCTTTGCTAACCAGCAACGGGAGAAAGTATATGTATTGGATCAGGGCAAGTCACTCATAGTGGCGTTATCCCAAGATGCGGCATTGAACCGTCCGGTGGAGGCCCGCGAGCATGTGCGCCGCATGCATGAACTGTTCTTTACGCTGGCTCCCGATAAGGCCGCTATCGAATCCAATATCAACCGGGCCATGTATCTGGCGGACAAGAGTCTTTATAGTTATTACCGGGATTGGAACGAGAAAGGCTATTATAATCGTCTGATCAGCGGTAATATTAACCAGACTGTCCTGGTAGACAGCATGCAGTGTGATTTCGATAACTATCCGTACCGGATCACCACCTTTGCCCGGCAGATGATTATCCGAAACAGCAATATCACCGAGCGTTCCCTGGTCACCCGTTGCTTCCTGCAGAGTACGGTCAGGTCGGATAATAATCCGCAAGGCTTCATGGCGGAACGCTTTGAGATTTTGGAAAACAGGGATATAAGGACCGTTGAACGCTAATATATTAAGGTAATGAAAAGCAGGAAGATAAAGACAGAGATCAGCGAAAAACTGAAGAACGTTTGCGAGGAGCTGTCCGAAAAAGAGCGTAAGGGAGTGCTTGTGGGCATGCTGGTTACCAGTACCGTTCTATGTGGTATCACCGTAGCACGCGCTTTCGGGCGTTTTCTCTCTCACGGCACACAAAAGGAGTTGCCGTTTGTCCATCCGGTGGACTCCCTCCACCGGGCGGATAAAGACAGTATAATGTATCACCCTAAAACCAACGAGTAATGGAAGATAAAGATTTGGAAAAGCCCGAAGCGGCAGAAGAAACGGCGGTACAGCCGGAAAACGGCAGAGCCTTGAAGGAAGAACCTGAAAAAGAGAAGAAGGTGCTCACACCGGAAGAGATGGAAAAAAGAAGGAAGTTCATTGTGATTCCGGCCTTTGTGCTGGTCTTCCTGGGAGTCATGTACTGAATATTTGCCCCCTCCGGCAAGGAAAACGAGACGGAAGCCCCCGGAAATTCAGGATTCAATGTGAACGTACCCGAACCTACCACTGCCAAACTGGTGGATAAGAAGACCGCTGCCTATGAGAAGCAACAGGCGGAAGTGGAGGAAGAAAGCCGGATGAAGTCGTTGGAGCAGCTTGCCGGGACATTAATGAACGAAGGAAAGGGGGCATCCGATACCGGTGAAAAAGAAAAGGACGGAGACCGGTTGCAACAGTCCGTTAATACCTACGAGCAAATCTCCGGGCAGTTGAATGACTTCTATGAGACTCCCAAAGAGACGGCAAACAGCGATTTGGAAAGAAAAGTAGATGAACTGAACAAAAAGCTGGAAGAGGCGGAAAAGGAGAAGAACAAGGCGGCTACCCGAGAAGAACTGATGGAGCGGTCCTACAAGATGGCGGCAAAGTATCTGAACCCGGATAAGGATACGGTCCAGGAGAAAGCTGTCGGAAAAGAACCCACGGAAACTGTTCCGGTTCAGCGGGCGGAGTATCAGACGACCTCCGGCCTTTCACAACCTGTTACGGATTCCGCCTATATCGCTTCGCTTACTGTCGAGAGGAATTACGGTTTTAATACTGCTGTCGGGAACAGCTACCAAATGGGGACGAATACCATCGCCGCCTGCATTTCGGAGAACCAGATCATTGAACAGGGAGGCAGGGTAAAACTCCGGTTGCTGCAACCTCTACAAGCCGGCAACATTACCGTTCCGGAGAACAGTCTGGTAACAGGTGCGGCGGTCATACAGGGAGAGCGTCTGGATATCCTGATCAGCAGCATCGAGTATGCCGGGAATATCATTCCTGTTCAGTTGGCGACTTACGATATAGACGGGCAGAAAGGTATTTTCGTTCCCGGATCGGAAACCCGCAATGCGGCAAAGGATGCGGCTGGAACGGTCAGCGAGAGCATGGGAAACAGCGTTTCGTTTGCACGTTCTGCCGGACAGCAGGTGGTCATGGACCTGACGCGCGGAGTCATGCAGGGCGGCACGCGGTTGATCGCCGGACGGGTTCGCGCGGTCAAGGTGACACTGAAAGCCGGATATAAGGTGCTGCTGGTCACAAAGAGACAATAACGGATTATTCACTTTAATAAAAAAGACAAGACAATGAAAATAGTTATAGCATTCTTGATGGCTGTTCTGGCCTCGGTATCCGGTTTTTCACAGGAGGAAAGGCCGGTAAATCCCGTCAGGATTCTGACGGCGGGCCAGCATATCATCCCTTATAAAATAGAGGTCACTTTTGGGAAGACGGTGCATATCCTCTTCCCTTCGGAAGTGCGCTACGTGGATTTGGGCAGTAACAATATCATCGCAGGCAAGGCTGACGGAGTCGAGAACGTGGTACGTGTCAAAGCGGCGGTGAAGGAGTTTCCGGGAGAGACGAACTTCTCCGTGATTACAGGAGACGGCTCTTTCTTTTCCTTCAATGTCGTTTATAAGGAAGAGCCTTCCACACTGAATATCAATATGGACCAGTGGATGAACCCGGACGAGGGAGAAAAGAAAGGAGGCAGCTCCATCCGTGTCACGGAACTGGGCGAGGAAGATCCGACGGTCATTGCCAGCGTGATGTACACCATCCACCGGCTGGACCGTAGGGACGTGAAGCATATCGGATGCAGGCAGTTCGGGATGCAGGCTCTTTTAAAGGGCATTTATGTGCATAAGGACCTGATCTTCTTCCATGTTTCCCTGACGAACAATTCCAATGTGCCTTTCGATGTGGATTTCGTGCGATTTAAGATAGTGGATAAGAAGATAGCCAAAAGGACGGCTCAGCAGGAAACTTATATTGAACCGGTACGCACGCTCAATGCCCTGACACGCATCGAAGGAAAGAGCACGGGACGGATCGTGTATGCCTTTCCGAAAATTGTCATTCCTGACGACAAGTTGCTGGAAGTGGAAATTTACGAGAAAGGGGGAGGCCGTCACCAGCGGTTCTATATTGAGAACAGTGACCTGGTGGACGCGCGTATTGTGAATGAATTAATCGGTGAGTAATCATGAAAAGAGTTTTATTTATTTTGTTATGCATTTGTCTGCCCTTTGTGGCAGGCAAATCTTTTGCCCAGCGTTACCTGCCGGGGCAGAAAGGTATCCAGCTTACGTTAGGCGGTGTAGACGACTTCGGTTCAAATGTGAAGCATCTGCATGGTAATTTCCAGGTCGGACTGGCTCTGAGTCGGTATAACCGGAACCATTCCCGCTGGCTGTTCGGGGCGGATTATGTGAAAAAGCACTATTCCTATAAGGATGTTGCGATCCCCAAAGCGCAGTTTACCGGGGAGGTAGGTTATTTCGTGCCGTTCATCTCGGACCGTGGTAAGAACGTGTTCTTCTCTGCCGGTCTTTCCGCTCTGGCGGGTTATGAGACGACCAACTGGAACTGCAAGCTGCTCTATGACGGGGCGACTTTAAAGAATGACGGATGCTTCATTTATGGTTTTGCCCCGGCTTTCGAGATGGAGGCGTTCCTTTCCGACAGGCTGGTTTTTCTTTTCAATGTCCGCCAGAGGATATTCTTCGGATCATCCGTGGGGAATTTCCACACGGTGGCAGCTGTCGGTGTCAAGTACATTTTCAATTAGCAGCAACAGTATGGAACAAGGCAATTGGAACGTGGATGAGATGCTTCATTGGCTGGATATGAAAATAAACCGGGAAGACCGGAACATACGTGAACAAAGCAAGAAGATGAATGAGAATTTCCTACACTTTTTCGAATGGAATGCGGAGAGCCTGTATAAGTCTCATTTTATGTCCGGGTGTTATAAGATACTCCGGCAGGCGGTGGACGGGGCAAAGGGCATGGATACGGTTTGGAATATTGTTGAGGACAACATTGCTTACTGTGAGAACAAACTGTTGAACGGTCAGGTGGATTGTAACAGTTCCAGCCGGACAACGAATGTTGCCCATTTCCTGAAGTTGGAGTGTATGCAGCAGTTAGTTAGGGATTACCGGGAATTCGCGAATATCCTTGCGCAAACGCCTCCCGAAGAGAATTTGCAACAGACGGCTAATAAAACAGAAAAGAAGAGAGAAGAGCCGCCTGAAAGAAAGATAAAAACGGGCATCAGGCGTTAGCCGACAACGGACTCAATCAAGTAAATTATTCATTTAGTAATACGTAAAATCATGAAGATGAAATTAATAATAAGTGGTATCATGCTCACATTGCTTTGCCTGCTGGGTGGCTGTGATGATAAATTGGAAGTACAGCAGGCTTATGATTTCTCGCTAACGTCCTGGTATCTCCAGAAGACCATTTCCCCGGATGAGACCGTGGAGATTCGTCTGACACTCAATCGTAGCGGAAACTATGAGGAAGCCGGCTATCAAATCGGTTATATACAGATGGAGGGTAGCGGCGAGGTGTACGACAAGAAGAAGGTCTATCTGGTGAACCGGGAGATGCAACCGTTGGATTCGATAGCGGAGTTGGATGACAGCGATCCCTGCCGCCAGGTATTCACGCTCTTCTATCATAACCGAAGCAGCAAGAATGCGGAAATTAAATTCGTGATAGCGGATAATTTCCATCAGGAAAGAGAACTGGATATATCCTTTCAGAGCGAAACTGAAACGGACATGGAACTATAAATCGGACAACAATGGATAAAAGTGATTTAAGGATCGAACAATTGCAGCAATATCTTGACAAGAAGAAAGGGGTTGTGGAAAGCGATATAAAAGAGTATAACCAGCAACTGGGAAAAAACTATCTTCATTTCTTTGACTGGCATGCCGATGACTTGTATAAGGCCTGTTATATGGATAAGAATTATAAGGCCATTCAGGAGGCGATTGATACCGCTGAAACGCCGAAGGACATTGAAGGCTATTTGAAGCGTTGTACCCTGTATGTAGAAGAAGATCTCCTGAACGGTCCGCTTGTCAAGAAAAGTACCAACCCGATGTCGAATATGGCCCATTCCCTGGAGATGGAATGCAAACAGGAGTTACTGAAGGACCTCCGGTATTTAAACAGGCTTCTTCAGAGTGAGACTGTAAGTGAAAGAATAAGGCCGCAAGAAGCACCCCGACAAGAAATTGTGCCTGTGAAAGAAAAGAAGAAAACGGGACCACGGTTGAGATAGTATCAATTGAAAGCAATAAAAAAGCTACTGAATTTTTGTTTCAGTAGCTTTTTTATTTATCCCGGTCTTATATTCCGGCTATACCAGATAAGCCTCAAAAAGATAATGTATGAATAACCGGCCCTTTTCCGTCCAGACCGTCAACATGGCCGTGCCTGTTTCTCCTGTGCGGCTTTCCCATACATGGGTCCGGGTTGCTGTATAGCCTTGATTCTGGTAAGGAGCTTTGAGCAGCCACTGACCGGATTGACGGAACTGGATGCCTGCCCATCGGAGCCGCTTGTTCAACATTCCGGCAGTCATTCCCAATTCTTTCGCTATCTGTGTGGTCGTGTAGGTGCTTTGGGATTGCAGGACTTTGTCGTAATACTGAACTTTTGGGGCCTGTAGCTTGAGTTTCAGGATAGCATAGTTGTTCTCCTTCTCCAATGCTGAAATACGGCTGTCTCGCTCTTTTATACGGTTCTGTGCGAGCAATATGGCACGCGCAAGCAGTTCATTATCCGTTTCGCCATTCTTCTTAAGAAGATAGCCACCGTTCTTTAGTGTTTCGGGAACCAGTTCATCAAATATCCAGCTTTCGAATTTCTCAGCGGAAGGCAGCTTGCTACCGGCAATCAGCCGGTATACGTTTCCTTCGCTGATGTACTTGATTTTCTGGACGGCACTGCGTGTAGGGGTGTCGTAAACCACGACACCCATTGGTTTACAATGTCTTACGACGGCATCTCTCGGATTGGAGTAGCCAAGTGCGGCGGCAACATCCGAGGCGCAGAACCATATTTTCCCGTCAATTTCCAGTGTCCGGATGCGTCCGAACTCGGGATGTTCAAATATCGATACTTTATTCATGACTGTTTAATTTATAGGTTTCTTCTATTGCTTTAAATATCTCGTAGACTACCTGGGGGACGATAGCGTTCCCGTATCCTTTAATGGATGCCTGTCTTCACCGAGAAAAGGAGATACCGTCCAATCGGGTGGAAAGCCCATCATCTCGGCTACAAACAGGGGATTGAGTTGGAAACTCTTTCCAGTCCGGGCGAAGAAATCCGGAAGGCTGTTCTTCTGTGGTATCTTTCCCCGTTTCTTCAGGTTCTCCAGTGAAGGTGCGCCTTTCCAATCCCGCGCTGTCGGTGTCGGCATCACTTGTCCTTCTGCCAGCCATTGTAGGATCGATTCTTCCAGATTGTTCCCGTCCGTGTTTTCCAGCTCAGTATTGTCCGGTATCGGTTCCGGTAGTATCCCGTAAAAGTCCAGAAAATCCGTCAGGCCGTTGGGATTCTTCTCTCCGGCTATCTGGGCATGGGGTGAGGATAAATTCATCGATTTCCATTTCCTGACTCTTTCGGCATGGTGTATCTCTGTTGCCACTGGCGTTGGCAGAAGCATTCCATGGATTATCTCCGGTAGTCCCTGCTGCCTGCTGCCCGGCCCCCTGCGCTTGTAGTCCTGTGCCGTCACGGTGGGCAACAAGATATGTAATTTTATAACATATTGGTTTACTGTAACTTATAATGTATATCAAAGAGCAGTTTTAAATTTAGTATCATTTTGGTATCACTATATCACTTTTGTGATAATTTCCTTAAACTTTATCTCATACATTTTTCTGCTGTACTTTTAACCATCATAAAATCTGATTTCTTTTCATCAGCACATTAAAAACGTTTTTTTAGCGGTACAATGAAAATAATTCGCTAATTTTGCAAAAACATTTGAGTGTTGTAGGCTTGATTCGCCTCAGACACATTCAGTAAAACGCCACTTTAAAATTTAATAATAGTGGAGTTCAATGCTAAATTAAATATGCAAATGTATAATTGAGACTATAATATATGATATATGTACACTCCAACGAAATTGACAGAGTATCTTGATAAGTATGGTGTATCTTGGGCTAAAACACTTCCCGAGAACACTCCTCCTGAAGATATTGTAGTGGCATATAATAAGGAACCATTGTTTCGTCTTATACAAAAGGAGGAAATAATGACAGAAAACGACCTAAAAACTCATTCAGAATTATATCCTAATAGAAATTTTGGGAATAATTTGTGGAAAGCTTCTGGGTTGTCTTCACTTTGCACATTAGAAGATGCCCGTTCTATGGCTAAGCTGCCATATTTAAAACACCTACATGGCATAGCAGAAATAACAATGAGTCCTAAATATGGTGTGATGCTCAAAACTCCGAGTAATAATTGTGCAAATCATTATACTTGGTGGCATACTACATTGTTTGATTTAAACAATGCAGAAATCCAATATAGAGAAATAACCCTTCAACCGAAAGCAATATGATTCGATTAAATTTTATAGAGGTTATTGTTTTCTATGAAGTACCACAAATCTTCATAGCGACAGATATTTTTGACACAAAATATTTGTGTCTGTTATATCCGCATGATGATGAATTATGTTACAAGTATCTTGCTGTTAGGATTAGCGAGAAACGTTTAAACTTATTCAAGGGTCAAATCATTGATTTATTGTCCATATATCAAGATCCTGAGGATGGTTGCTATTTTGATGTAGTGGTAAAAGATGCAAATGATATTATTGCTACGCCTCTACCTGCAAATCAGATTCAACCTTTTATGCTGCCAGATGATGGATTCTATTGTAATTATGATGCAATTGATAATGAAGAACTCATATCACGCTCTTTACAAAGTGGTAAAATAATGTCTTGTATTGCATTCAGTGATATTGAAAACTCTCATAATATAGATGTTAACGTTTTAACAAATGCTTTAGATAGATACCAAGCCATGGTACGTAATTGTCATATTAAAAGGTTTGGCAAACAATATGCTTCAGAAGCAAATATGAGAGCTTGTGCATTACAGGCAGCGTCTTTTGATGTGCATTTTATTTTAAATGAAACATTTGATATGTTTGGAGAAGCATCAAGGATTTCATCTACCCTACAGAAAATAGACGAAATTTTCTCAATAGACTCGTCAGACGAATTGAAAGAAAAGATTGAAGAGTTACAGGGACATACACTAAGTAGTATGCGTTCTTTTCTACAGGTTATGGAAAAAAACAAGTTGTCATTTAAACATAAATGGGTTAAATCAACATTAGAAAAAAGTACATCTGGTTCTACAATATCTTTAAATGCGATTTCAAGAGTCTATGATTATTTAAACACTCATACAGAATTGGAAGAAGTAACAACTGAATTTGTTGGTTACTTCGCTTCTGGCACTGTCTTGAACAAAGGAAAATGGATTTTTATTTGCGATAAAAAAAGAATAACAGGAACAACTGATGAATCTAATATGTTCAATGGTATAACATTAGGAGAACGCCATCAATATAAAATAAAATGTATGGAATATCAAGATACAAATCCTGTTACGGCAAAGCCTAAAACGACATACAAACTTATTGAATGTACAAGATTGAATAGTCTATAATTATGAGGATATAGAAACGGAAATGACTACTCCGAAAATTGGTGGCATATAAGTCAACCAAAATAATTTTAAGTGTCGTATCAAATCTATTTTTAGAATGATACGACACTTTATTTTGTTTTTGATGTTCAAATTTTTAATATGGGTAAAGTATTTATCACATCTACTGTTTGACAAGAGAGCATAATTACCGACAGAAGCAGGTCAAGGATATAACGGGGTTGTTCATGTTCTCGTGACCAGTCGTTTGGATCATTTTTGATTTGGGACGCTTTATCAATGGTGATGGCATAGCGTTCCATTATCCATTCAATTACGGATTTGCCATTAACGACATATTCGTATGCTTTGAGTGGAATGTTCTCAATGGCAATATGGTCATTATAGATAATGCGTGTTTTATCAGCAACGAGCTTTCCATTTTCGTCACGAACTTTGGCAAACTTTATTTTATCAACGGCAAAGTATTGGTAGTTTTCGTTTGTCCAGTTGTTTTGCCAAATGTCCATATCGCCATTTACTCTGACACCACAAGTACGATGGGCAATCATTGGCATTGCAGCGAAAAACAGATAATCTCCATCTTGTCTAACAGCCTGCTCGTTTATGTTTTGTTCGTAATTTAGATGCAGGTCGGCAAGTTCTTTGCCTGCTTTATAAAAAGACATAAAGTCTTGCACATTATCTACAATGGGGATGCGAGGCAAAGATTTCTTCAAGTCATCGACAAATCGTTCACGATATTGCCGGGAATGAAGTAGTCCATACACATAGTAAAAGATGTGTTCTTTAGTAATGGCTTTTGAACCTCCGAAACGACTACGGACTTCTTTCAGAATCCAGTCGGTTATTCCGTCCCGACGAATATATTTATCTGTTTCTGCATCATCAAAAAGTGTAGCTTGGGGATTCTTATTTTCTTCATACCAATAAAGAGGGAAACATTGACCAGCACCAATGGAACTCCTATCTACAATATGAGAAGTAATTGATACAGAAAACTCTTTTTGCCCAGCACTTCCATTTACACATATTGCAATATTATCATGACCTTTTGGAAAGAATGATGGCATCAAATACCTACTCCAGTTAAGTTCTTTATTGAAATAAAGATGTTGCTTAAAATAGGGACGGTATATTGCATCCACTATTGTTTTTGGCTCAAATTGTAGTTCTTTACCTTTTTGCGCATACTTAAATAAAGCTTCATCCCACTTTATTTTAGTTTCGTCTTTATCTACAAAATGTGACGCAACAAGATTATTATTTTGTCCTAACGCATTTATAAGGCGATTTGTTTCAGAATTATAAAATGATATGAGCTTTAGACAATTATCGGTTAATGTATTCAAATTTGAGTTGTACACCCATGACTCTCGATTTGTTATGACACCTGTTGAATAATTTGAAAATACAGAATTAGCATTTATATTCTTTTTCTTTTCAGGAACAAATGGAATCAGAGTGTCATATAGTCCACCTCTTTGATTTATCCAGTCTGCCTTTTCGTTAGGTGTGATAATTTGCCATTCCAATTTCTGCGAAGAAATGGAACGGAAGTCTTTTACCATTTTGAGTTTTTGTTCACGAGTAAGGTAATCACCTATATCGTGATAATGAATAACAGCTTTCTGTCCTTTCTTTACCGGATTCTTAACAAGGAAAGTAATCGTAATGGGAGTACGAGAACCGCTTCCAAAGATTTTTCCTCCTTCTTTACGCGATAGTTCGCCAGATGTACGTTGATTCCCCCGAAGATTTAGTACATATATGGAGGTAAATTCCTCCTCAAAGCAGCGGCGAATACCAGAACCTGCACTGCTATCAAGCCACGCACCATTACTAATAAATGCTACAACACCGCCTTCGTCCTGTGAAATACGGTCAGAGGCCCAACGAAAAGCCTTAATATAACTATCATACAAAGATTTCTTTAATGAAGCCTCGGTAAATTTTACATACGTATCTGCTATTCTTTTATCAAGATTTGGATATTGAAGGTTTTGAGCATCATCATGTGCAGATTTTTGTCCAATGGAATACGGCGGATTCCCTACAATCACCCTCACATGCGTTGCCATCTGTTTTTTCACTCGTTTGGAATTGTCTTGAAAGAACTCCGTGAAAAGTTCGTTGTGTTTCTTCTCTGCCAACTGGAACGTATCGGTCAGGCAGATACCACTGTATGGTAGGTAAGTTTTCCGATGGGTAATGTCATGGAATACCGATTCAATATTCACATCGGCAATATAATAGGCCAGCAACACAATTTCATTGCAATGGATTTCATTCTGATACTTACGCTCCATATCCTCAGAACGGATAAGGCCGGATTGCAACAAACGAGTAATGAAGGTGCCGGTTCCGGTAAACGGGTCGAGGATATGTACATTCTGTTCGGTTAAAGATGTCTTGAACTCTGCTTTAAGAATGTCATCCACTGAACGGATGATGAAGTCCACGCATTCCACCGGTGTATAAACAATGCCCAGTTTCTCTACGGTAAGTGGGAATGCACCTTTGAAAAACTTTTCGTACAGATTCTTTATAATGGTCTGTTTGCTTTCCAAATTGTCAATCCCTCCTACATTGGTCTTTACCGAACGATAGAATCTTTCCAGTACCTCGGTATCCTTTTCAAAAGCCTGTTCTTGCAAGAGGTCTATCATGCGTTGCATGGAACGGCTCACGGTGTTGTTATTGACAAACTGGTAATCTGAAAACAGAGCATCAAATACAGGTCGGGTGATGATGTGTTGAGCCAGCATTTCAATGGCTTGGGCAGCATCTACCGATGGATTAAGGTCTCGCTGTAATCCCTTTAAATACTCATTGAAAGCCTTTTTGTGTACGCCGGACTGAATAAGTTTGGAAATACGCTCAATAAATTTGTGCGCAATAAGACCGACCTCTTTTGCCCAATTCTCCCAATAAAGACGGTCACCGCATTTTTCTACCAGTTTGGCATACATACCATCCTGTATCTCACCAAAACGAAGTTCCAACTGTCTGGCAATTTCTGCATTCTCAATTTGTTGCGCTTCCGCTTCTCCGTCATTTGTACCCAATCCCGGTCGGCCTATGGTAACAGACGGTGTGTCTGTCTGCTTGTTCGGCTTCTGCTTGTTGAGAGCTATCTTGTTTACCATTGCGTTGAAACGGTCATCGTGTGAACGGAGCGCGTTCAAGATAGCCCACACCACATCGAATGTCTTGTTGTTGTCAAGAGCTTCCTCCGCCGAAATATCGGATGGCACTACAATAGGGATGATGATATATCCATACTTCTTTTCATCGGATTGCCCTTTGTGAAATGTACGCATCACGCGGCCAACCGACTGCACCACATCCACCTGCGAATTACGGGCAGAAAGAAACAATACGGCATCGAGAGACGGCACATCCACACCCTCGGACAGACAACGCACGTTGGTTACAACACGGCATTCACGTTCATTGTCCGACTCTTCCGCCAGCCATTGCAGGATTCCATTACGCTCCTGCGAGTTCATAGAGCCATCTATATGCCGTGTCGTTACTGAAACGGTATGCGAAAGGTTTTCTGAATCAAGATTTTCTTCGTATTTCCCGGATATTCTTGGAAGCACCGAAGCTACATATTTTGACGTTCCGGCTTTTGTTTCGTTGCCTATGGCTGAACAGAACGCCACGGCACGGCGCATCATGCGTGGGTCGGCATCCCATGTGCGATGGTCGTCGCCATGTATCATTTTTGACAATCCGTTTATTACCCCAATGAGCTTGGATGTGTCGTCAAAATTCAGTTCGGTGGTAGAATTGGTGATGTCTTGTTTTATGTTGGCAGGTACATCATCTTCGCTAACAGTAAGGACAAGCACCTTGTAATCCGTCAATAAGCCATTTTGAACGGCGTATGAGAAATTCACACGATAAAATTCCTCTCCATAAATGGCTTTATCATCCATCGAGCAGAGAATGCAATCCTTTTCCGATGCCTTTATCTTGGCAGATTCCCCATACAAACGCGGTGTGGCAGTCATATAAAGGCGTTTCCGACCTTGTACATTCTCATTGGAATGTATCTTGATAAAGTTGCTCTCATCCTTATCGGCTATTTTTACGCCGGTAGTGCGGTGTGCCTCGTCACAAATAATGAAATCAAACACGCCGTATTCTCCGTTTGTCTCGGATAAAATCTCCTGTTGAGCTGCAGAAACGGCATCTATGGATTGGTAGGTGGAGAACACGACTACCAAGCCGTCATGATCCCGATATTTCTTTAATTGGGATGCAATGGATTGTGGATTGGTGGATGCTGGTACGGCAAGGTCAACCACGCTGTCGTCCGTATCGTCAGATCCCTTGGTGGTTTTGCGTGAGGCTTTGGAATCGGAACAGATGCAGACAGCCTTAATGGGCTTCTTCGCATCTGCCGACCATGCGTTGAGCGACTGCCCCAACAAGGCGATGGACGGAACCATGAACAGCACCAAGCCTTTGTTGTCAAACAACTGTTCTGCAATGAGCAGCGAAGTGTAGGTTTTACCTGTACCGCAAGCCATAATGAGCTTGCCCCTCTCGTTGCCATCTGCCATATAATGAACGTATGCTTTTGATATGGCATTCAATTGGTGTTCACGAGGCTTCTTGCCCTCCACCAGTGCAGAATTTCCGGTTAGACCGTCCATCAGCTTTTGCCAGTCCACAGGAGATGAATCAAGGTCTGCCATACCGATGCGCGTAACAGGCGGTTCCTGGTTTCGGATAGCCTCTTCTGCATTAGTTCCCCAATGGTTTGTGGTTGAAATCCAAATACGATTTGAAAAACGGACTGTTTGGAATGTTACCTCGTTTGTGAACGTGCGGCTGGAAGTGGCGAGAAATGAATCTACAGCAGGTTTATCTATGATTGTATTCTCAGCATAGCATTTACACTGGATAGCCCAATAGTCACCCAATTCAGTTTTGGCCACAAGGTCGATACCTGTGTCATTACCTCCAAAATCGTTTCGCCCCGGAAAATCTTCCCATAGTCAGACCGATTCAAGCTCATTGTAGCGTGGGTCTGTTAATAACCATGAGCGCATCAGTCGCTCGAACTTTGTACCTTTTTCCTTTTCTGTGAATGATTCGGTACGAAATTTATGTAGTATTTCCTTGAAATTCATCTCTTGATAAGAGATATATTTCAAAGGAACGGGCTCTAATAATCAGTGTTATACTGGCAAAATCTGACGCATTTGCAAAACAGATTCTCACAAAATACCTCTCATATATCATTATAAATGAGGAATGAACACGGTATTTGAAATATTATGCGTACCTTTGCAATATCAACTATAACTCTTATCAAGAGATTCGTCTTTTCGCTCAACACATTTCACCATAAATATCCGGTCAAAAATCTTTCAGGATAAGGCTGTTTGCCTTGTCCACCACGCTTGTGTCAAGCGATGCGAGATAGATGCGCGTAGTCTCTTCCGAATCATGTCCCATGCCCTCGCTGATGACAGAAAGAGGGATGTTCTTGCTCTTGGCAACGCTCGCCCAACAATGGCGGGCAACGTGCATGGTCAGCGGTATGTTCAATCCTGCCAGACCGACAACTTCCTTCAACGCCACATTGATGCGGCAGATGGCATTACGGTATTGTGTCCGTTCATCGGAACAGGGGTTTGTAATTATCGGCAGGAGGTAACGGGTGGCCGTATTCTCTCTATACTTGGCGATGATGTCTTCCATGCACTTCTCCCACTTGACGGTGAGCTGCTGCCCGGTCTTTCTTCTCCGGTACGTGATGGTTCCGTTCTTCAAGTCCGATTTTTTCAGATAGGCCATATCAATGAATGACATGCCACGGGTATAAAAGGAGAAGAGGAACATATCCCTTGCATAATCCAGATGCGGTTTCAGAGTCAAATCAAGTTCCTTAATGTGCTTGATGGACTTCAATGGGATGGCGCGTTTTACCGTCTTCCCGATGCCCGTGTAAACGTGCTTGAAAGGATGCTTCTGTTCCGTCAGTTCCTCTTCCACGGCACGGTTGTAAACGGCACGGAGTATGCGCATATAAAAGGAAACCGTGTTGGGGCAGATGCCCTTGCCTTTGAGCCAGGCCTCGTAAAGCATCATGGTGTTGCCGTCTATCTCGCACAAGAGTATGTCCTGCCCCTCACGGAACTTCATAAAACTAGCCAATGCCGCCGTATAGGTTTCTGATGTGCGGACTTTGCCAAGCTGCTTCAACTGTCCTATGATGCCCTGCATGAAGCGGAACAGCGATTGTTCGCCCGTTTGCCTGTTGAATTTCTCGATGATACTGTCAGCGGAATAAATTCCTCCCTGCCTGTCGCATTGGGCGACTATGGCTTTCAACCGTCTGGTGTCCCAGTCGATATGTTCCGTCACTTCTCGGAGATACCGTTTCCTGTTTTCGCCGATTTCGGACAGGATTTTCACAGAGGAAGTTCTCTTGTCCCATTCCGTGTCAAATATGCGGTAGTCCGTCTTAACTTGGCGGACTATGCGCCCGTGGATTACCTGATAATAGATGCTGCCCTCCCTGCCGCTTGCGGTGGAAGGACGAAATTTCACTTTTATGGATGCCATTCACTTTATTTTTGTTGTTTGGATTGTTTTTCTTCTTCTCTCACTGTCTTGACCTGCCTGTTGAATATGACTAAAGTGGAATCCGCACCGACAACATCCACCAGTTTCTCGTAAGCTCCGACGGTCACAGCCAGTCCTGGGTGCAACTCGTTAAGCATGATTGTAGTCACATGGTGTTTGTCTGCAACCGTTCTCAACCGCCTGTTTTCTTCCCGGTACTCATGCCATTGTACCCAACTTACGGCAAACAGGGCAAAGAATACGAGCATACAACCAATACCAGCCCATGCGTAAGGGTTCTTGTGCCAGCCATCGGGAACTTTGCTCCATAACAGCCTTATTGTGCTTATTGCCTTGTCCGGGCGGATTATCTGCCATAGTTCCGATATGGAACTTTGCTTTTGGCGTGACTTTTCCGAAGTCAGTTTGTCATTCTCAATGTGGCTTGTCAGCCTTTCCAATATTTTGTTGAGCTGTTCCTTGATGGTGAGAACACCATGTTTGCGCATATCCTTCTCGTTGGCTTCGGTGTATAACCGCAGACTTGCTACCGCTTCATCACCTATTGATTGCTTGTATTTCTCGATGGCTTCCTTGCTTCCGAAAATGGCATTGACATTTTCCGGTGCATTGCCATTGAAGAACCGTATAACAGGCTCCAACTTCGCTTCCAGTCTTTTCAATGCCTCGTTCTTGTCCGGGCTATCCTTTGCGTCCAGTTTTTTCTTGATTTCCTCGATGTCCACTGCCAATGCCCCGATAAGGTCGGTTAAGTTCTGCTTGTTGTCCTTCATCTTTTTCTCCTCCTTGGTTTATGTTTGTCCTTTTCGTTGTCATTGTCTCCCCAGCCGCTTTCGTTTCCTCCACCTCCGCCACTGGATGAGACCTTGGCTTGGTGCGGTTGTACGCACAACTCCATGAGTGTGCCGATGGTCACTTGAACGATGTTTGAACCGGGTTCAGTAGGGATGCTTCCGTTGCCGTCCGCTTCCGCTTTGGCCGGTGACGGCTCTCTTATAAAAGTATCAGCCGTATTGTTGTGGAATCCCACATCCTGCCGAGTCGGTTGTGGCTGTTCTTGCACACGGGGCTGCCATTCCATGCCCTCGGCAATGTGGCTTCCGAACAGCTTGTCTAACTTATAAAAGCTCATGCTCCGGTCTATCCGTGAGCCGCTGAATGAGATTTCATTCTTCGTGAACGACACACCGATTATTTTACCTTCGTTCCTATTGTATTTGAAATTCACCCCGATACCCTGTTTTGCCAGCATGTCACACAAATCCGACCAGCAGTTACAACAGGGTAATGCCGCCTTGATAGCGTCATAGATTTGGTATTTCACCTTGTCCTTACCACGCAGGCGGTCACGTTTCACGTTCATCTTGCCCTTGGAGAAGTACAGTCCGTATTCCCTCGTGAGAGCTTTGCATACTTTTACATTACGCACATTATCGTTGCTGTCACTGATGGTGTTCCCGTCATTGTCCACCCTGTTGGCCACGATATGCAGATGCTGGTGTTCCCTGTCGGTATGGCGGCACACGATATACTGGGTGTTCGTTATACCCATGCGCCGCATATACTCACGGGCGATTTCGACCATCAGGGCATCCGTCAGCTTGGGTGTGTCCTCGTGTGCGAAGTCCAGCGAGATATGGTACACCGGATTTTTCAGCTTGCGTCCCGGTTTGTCGTCCGCCTGTCCCTGCATACTTCTTGCGATGGTGGCGTTGTCATCAAGCCTCACGTCCTTGCTGTCGATGAGCCTTGCCTTTTTCGGGTTGTTCACGTAGTTCACCACTCTGGCGAAACTTGCCCGTTTTTTCAAGTCGCCCATCATATCTTCCCGATGATTTTATTGAACTCGTCCAGCAAGTCCATGATTTTGCCTTTCAAAAGAGAAAAGCCCTGCTGGTGCGCCATCTTCGCTAGCTGGTTCAGGTTGTTGCATCCTCCCTCCAGCATCCTTATCTGTTGCCTGTCCTCCTGTGTCCGTGCCGCCTCGACTTTGCCATGTAACAACAGTTCGCGCAGGAAGTGTGACGGCTTCTTGCCTGCATCTGTTATCCGTTTCATGACCGCTTTCCATTCGGCAAGCGTGAGCCGTGTGGATATGGTTTTTGTCCGCGCCTTGCCTTTCACCGCCTTGGGGCGGCCACCCTTGTTTCTGTTCTCCTGATATGTCATATCCGTTTTCCTTTATCCGTTAAACCGTTCTGTTTTTTAGGGCTGTAATCCGGGCTTGCCGTTTCCCGTGTGGCCGGGTCGCCATTGGTGGCGTGGTTTTCGTGGACGAAAACATTAACTTGCCAGCCCTAAAAAATATCCCTTCTAAAACGCTGTCGCTTGCCATTTCTGCCGCTTCATTCCTGTGGATGTTTCCATTTCTGTGAGCCGGACAGAGTATTGCCATCCTCTAAAACAGGTGTGTTGCCGGCATCCACAACGGCATTTTCCACAGTGCTTTCCACTTCGCTTTCGGTTGTTGCTGCCGTTTCGGTTTCCGCTGTTCCTGTACCTTCTATAATAGGATTGGAACCGGTCAGATTCATGGACGGTAAGCCATCCGTTCCCTCTGCCGTTTCTTCTATCGGTTTTTTTTTCTTCTTCCTTGCCGAACTGCGGCGCAAGGTCTCTAATTGTTGCCCGTTGAAAAGGAAAATCCGTACCCCTTCGTATGCCTTGATTGTCTGGCGGTATGCCGGATTCTCGATGAGCCGCCCTGCTATCATCCACGACTTCACGCACACCATGTCTATGATGGAAGTCACGGGATTGGAATCAACACGGATTAGCCCGCGTTCCGAGAAATCCTCCAACAGGCGGGACACCGCCTTGCGCCAGATGCCCCATTCCTTGGCCAGTACCAGCATGGAGCTGTCCACCTGTCCGGGATGGACGGCATAGCCCAATCCCCGTTTGGTGCTCTGTACTTCCGATACTGTCATCTTCGACAAAAGGGAAAGAAGATAGGTAAGGTTGCATATCCCGTCCGTGCTCCCGTGCAGGAAGTACCATGCCTCCACGGACATTGCCATCTCCAATTTGTAGCACGGCAAAACAAGCTGCTTCAAATTCTTCATAAGCCTTGACGTTTTTTGTTGTGCGTCTTGTAAATTATCCCTTGGAGTTCTTGTCAGCCTTCCTGTTGGTCGCTTTCAGGCTCTTGATGCGGTCTATCTGTTCCTTGGGAAACAGGACACGCCGTCCAATCCGCTGTCCTTTGATGTGTCCTAACTTCTCGTGCCGCCAGATGGTCGCTATGCTCACACCCCATTTCTCCGCCAGTTGCCGGATGGTGTAATACTCCGACGTGTCCTGTGGTGCCCGTTCCTGCCGGTATTCCTCAAACGCACACCTCACGCTTGCGCCGATAAGCTGTTGAAGCTCGTCGCGCGATACCAGTACCATTTCTGTCTTATCTGTCATAATTCTCTGATTTTAAGTTCATGGCGGCAAAGGTAGAGCAATAATAAAACCTGTGAATTTGTGGTATTCTGTGAAATGACACCGCATGAAAAAAGCCGTCAAACAACTGGTGCTTAACGGCTTGTGGAAGTCTGTGGGTTGTGGTGAATTGTAGCCACCTGTGGGTTATGTCACTATTTTATCATGGGAAGCAGCTCTTTGAGCTTCGCTATAAAGGTTTTCTCCACGTTATACTTGGCGAGGCTTTCGGGTGTCAGCCCCATGGAACGGGCAGCGGATGCCCTGTAACCTTTCCAGTCCTTGAAGTATGCTTTGGACAGCAGGATGGCGACACAGCGCATCTTGCCCTTCACGCAACTGCCGTATATCATGGAATAGTCGGCACGCATGACGGCACGGAGGAAGTCCCGGTCGGAAACGGCATTGCCGTCCAATAGAGGCTTGCCTTTGTCGGAGCCGCTCTGTACGGTGAAAGTGGTAAGGAAACGGTACAGCCTTAAAACGGGAACCTGCGCGGTCGTACTGAACGCGCCGCCTTGCATTGTATCTGTGGCGGTAAAACCGGATGACGCTTCTTCCGTACAAGAGGGTATTGTTTGTGATGTTGCCGACTTGGACTCGTTCTCATGCAGCACGTTCCTCTTGACATATCCCATCGTCATTGCGATATGGAACATCTTTATTCCTGCGGACTGCGCTTTCACATCATCATTTTGGGGCAGCATGGAAAGGTGGACGGCTTCCGTAAAATATTCCGTGAAGAGTTGTGCCAAATCCTTGTCGTTGGCATTGACAATATACTCCTTGACGGCTTGGATTTTCGCCTTGTCCACTTTGGCAAGCATGGCATACATTTCTTTCCCTCTGTTCCCGTCTGAATCCTTTGCACACTTCCGTATGGTGGCACGGATGGTGTCGATGCAGTCGGTGGCTTCGGTACGTGTCATTGA
This sequence comes from Parabacteroides caecihominis, assembly GCF_023656785.1. Taxonomy (NCBI): domain Bacteria; kingdom Pseudomonadati; phylum Bacteroidota; class Bacteroidia; order Bacteroidales; family Tannerellaceae; genus Parabacteroides; species Parabacteroides caecihominis. Next base: position 3,722 of record NZ_JAMOKS010000016.1, on the reverse strand, counting down.
TTTGGGAGAAATATCAGAACCTTCCGGCGATACTTGCTCCTGTTCTTTTTCGGGAAAGAAGTATTGACTTATGACTTCCATACTCAGGTAAGCCACCCCTGTGCGGAAAGCCGCCTTGTTCAAGTCCGCATATTTGGAGCAGATACCGTGAAGCCTTTTCGTGTCATCGTGAAGTTCGACAAACTTCCGTGCCAACTCCTTATCCTCGTGCTCGGTGACATATTCCCTGATGCCGGCCAAAAGAAAAGACAGGGGCTTTAAGTTGTATCTGATGTTCCGGCAAATATCCTTGCAATCCGTTTCGTCACTGCCGGAAGACTTGTCGGCAAGCGATTCCGCAAGCTTCAGGCTCCCACTGATTACGTTGGACAGCTTGAACAGGTCGCTAATGATGTCAAACCTTGATTTTTTCATAAGCACCTTCTTATATTTTGATGATACCCTTGAAGTCCTTTAATGCTATGACGGCCTTTTCCTCCGCGTCCAGTTTCAGGTAGCGGCGCAGTTGCGCCTCGCTGCTGTGTCCGGTGATGGCTTGGATGGAAGGCAGAGGGACACCAGCCTTGTACGCGTTGGTGGCGAAACTTCTCCGGGCTGTATGGGAAAGGAGCATGTCGCAGAACCTCCTTCCCCGTTTGGGGTTGAGACGCTTCTCGTCAAAGCCGCAGTCGTGTGTCCAGCCGAGCAACAGGCCGATGGTCTTCACCAGCTTGTTCATTTCATTGGGATGAACCGGTGGCAGCTTGCCGTCATATTTGGCAAGTATGGCTCTCACGCGCCTGTCAACGGGGATATAGACTTTCTTCTCCGTCTTCTGTTGGGTGATGAGTATGAACTCCGTGCCGCCTATTTCCGTTATCACGTCCTCACATATCCTTGAATAGTCGGAAACGCGCTGCCCGGTCAGGCAGCCCACGATGAAAATGTCCCTCACGTGCTCCAGTGTCCTGATATGGGTGATGCGGCATTTGGAAAGTTGTGCCAATTTCTCGTCCTCGCTGATGTCAAGTGATTCCAGTCTCTTTTTCACAGCTTCCTTGGTGGAAAGGTCAAGGTTGAGCATTTCCTGTATCTGTTCCGGCGTGAGGTAGATGTTGTCCACCTCCTCCTTTTTCGGCACGAAGTCGGAATGACGGAAATCATCGCATTTGGTCAGCTTGTCCTCATAGGCCGCCTTTGCCACTGTGCGGACATCGGTCATGTACGAGTTGATGGCGTTGGGCATCAAGCCTCGTTCTTTCCAGTAACCGACAAGGCTGTTGCGTGTCTCCATCGTCATGTCATCCAATCCGAGTTTGCGGTGTGTTTCCTTTTGGTAGTTGCGAATCTGTTTTTGGATAATGCGCAGACCTTTTATATAGGCAGGTGATACTTTCACGGTACGGCCTTTCTTGGTGCGCCGTCCGGTTTCCATGTCTTCTATATAAGAGGTAAGGAAATCCTCGAACAGCATCCTGCCTTTGGGCTTGACCTCCACAATCTGCATCATTCCGTTGAGCACGTCGTGTTTCACGCTCTCGATGATGTTCTTGGCCTCCTTGGGGTTGAACCCGTCCGCTTCGAATGCCGCCTTTATCCTCGCGAGGACTTGGGCGAACTGCCCGTACTTTATTCCGATGCTTGACATCAGGGCTGACGAGGTGTATTGCAGGCTGCGATACTTTTCCCATTCAAGCTGCTTGATGGTGAAGCCCGTCACGACTTTCATGTTCGCCTTTCCGGTGCGCACACGGGCATAGATGGAACCGTAGTCCTCCTTTCCTGCCTTGGATGATTTGATGAAGATGAAATCCATACGCGATATATCTTGGTTACTGTGATGCAAAGGTACAAAATATATCCCGAAATATGGTATCAAATAGTACCAATATTTTCTAAAACAGTGAAATTTCGTGAGTATTCAAACCAAATGAAAACATCTGCAAATAACTGATATACAAAGATAACCTATAAAATGGAATTTCACTGAATATATTTAGTGGATAGTGGGCGATAAACCAAACTCTATCCCGTCTGTGAGGTGCACCGACGGAACAAGCCGGTATAAGTACCGGCTGGACGGAATATCCTTCGCGTTCAAGATCACGGCAAATGGTTTCAACAACATATTGCTGTCGTCTTTTAAATACAGGCTCACTCTCTCCGAATAGAGTGGATTGACTTCCCACTTCAGTCTCCTGACCGGGCTGTACCATCGTGAGGATGCCAGCAACGTTCTCACCAATGACCCAATCGGGCCTGATCTCATGTATGGCCCTGAGCATGTGAGGCCAGAGATAGCGGTTATCATCCGCTCCCTTTCTTTGGCCTGCGACGGAGAATGGTTGACAAGGAAAACCTCCTGTAAGGACATTGATTTTTCCTCTCCATTCCCTGAAATCTGTCGTTGTGACATCTGTATAACTTTTCGCATCTTTAAACCAGTAATTTAGAATGGTATTACAAAAATCGTCTATCTCGCAATGGAAGGCATTCTGCCATCCCATTCATTCGGCAGCCAGGTCTGGGGCGCCGAATCCACTAAACAGGGAAGCGTGTACCAGACGCTTCCGCTGTTTCTTGTCTTGCTCTTCTTCTTTCATTGTTTATTCATTATTTAGAGGTTCGAGGTTCATTACTTTTTTGTCGATCTTACGATAGATGCTCCCCATCTCCAGCATATTTTCCAATCGGAGCAGGTCCGTGATTTCATAGACGGTCATCCCTTTCTGTGTCGTGAAGCGGATATATCCTTTCTGTCGCTGTATCTCCACTTCTTCGGGAGTCATGTGCAGGACTTCACAGATTTCCTGCAAGGTCAGGGTAAGGCTTACTTCCTTAACTGTGTAGATGTAAGTCAGGATGTTCAGCATCTGGAGGCATTTGCGGTGTGATTTGACGAGTGCTGCGAATTTGTTTCGTTCTATGACGATTACTTTACTTTGATTTTCCATGTGAATTTTTATTTATGAGTTAATAGAATCGGATATGAAATCTTCGTTTAGACATTCTTCTCTCAGGAATTTATATACGTCAGAAGCCCAGAAGTAAATCTTGCCGCTGAGTTTGAAAAATGGGAGTTTCCCGGAATTACGCCAGCGGATCAGTGTCCGGTCGCATACTTTCAGCATCAGGCGCATATCCCGGCTGTCCAGCATTTGCTTACCGTTGAAACTGGTTACTGCTTCCAGAGCCGTTTCCAGCTTGGCAATCAGTTTTCGTTGTTCCTCAAAGTTGTCCTTTATCATTGCTTTGAGTATCTCAATATCATTTCTGTTCTCTTCCATACAATATTCCTTTGTTCTAATGGGTTATTTTTCTTTCTTCGGTTGCAAAGTTTTCAAAATTAGGCATGAAAAAATAGGGCTGACGGTAACCGCCAGCCCCACATTTTCCTTGTAACTCACTTGGTATCAATGTGAATTTTCAGAATATTTTTTCTTCATCAGGATAGAAAGGGGAATACACGCAATTCTCCTTCTTAAAAAAGAGACTGATAGAATGACAGAGGATATCGGATAAAAAAAGGGCTGACAATTAATTGTCAACCCTTCTATAAATATGCTATGATTAACTTGGAAGCATCAAAAACATTGCTTACCTTTGTGTTACAGAGATATTTGAAATTATGCAGAGCAATGCAATGTGTAGCTGAACTTCCACTACTATATCGTTACCTGCATCTTTATAAAAACACTTTTAATCGCTGATTTATAAAAGATTAAAACGAACTACACTCTTTT
>NZ_JAMOKS010000015.1:0-180456 GCF_023656785.1 Parabacteroides caecihominis | reverse complement strand
ATAACTCGCGATAGTTCATAACTCATGCTTTTGAATAGCCGAAGTTAATTTCTTTCTACTACTTAACAAAATTTCAAAGAACTTTTTCAAAGACTAGTTTTTACACAGTCTCTCAAGAGGGGAGTTAGGTACAACCGGTCAATAATCGGATAGTTCATATTTGTCAAATATCGAATCTAATCTTCTCTTTCGCTATTGCATTCTTTTGTTGTAGCCTTACTATTCCTGTATTGCGACGGCGGCATGCCTTTGAGCTGTTTGAACAGTGTGCTGAAATGGCGGGGATACTCGAATCCTACAGTTTCGGATATCTCTGTGATATTCATGGAAGAGCCAACCAGTAGCTGGCAGGCTTTATCTATGCGGATCATATTGATATAATCGTTAACCCCCATATTGGTTAAGGCCTTCAGCTTGGCATAAAGCGGCGTACGGCTCATTCCCATCTGCGTGGTAAGGAACTTGACATCGAGTTCACGCGATGAAAGGTTGTCGTAAATCAGCTTGTTCAGTTTCAGCATGAACTCCTCGTCCAGATTGTTTGTCTGTGAAGGGGTTGCTTCCGGAGGAAGTAAATGGCTTTCTTTATATTTCTGCCTGATCGCTTCCCTGTTTTTTAGCTGGTTGCTGATGACTGCCAGTAATAATTCCATATCGAAAGGTTTTGCCAGATAAGCGTCCGCTCCCAGTTTGTATCCCATTGTCGTGCTGTCCAGATCACCCCTGGCAGTTAAGAGTATAACAGGAATATGGCTGGTTGCCATATCTTCCTTTATCTTTTTACACAATTCATAACCGTTCATCTTCGGCATCATAATGTCGCTGACGATGATGTCCGGATGCTTCTGGTTAATTATTTCAATGGCCTCTTCTCCGTCGCCTGCCACATAGACATTTTTGAATGATTCCTGTAAGGATTCTTTCAGGAACGAACTTAATTCCTTCTTGTCTTCTACGATGATGATAGAATAATGGTTTGTAGAGAATGTCTCCGCTTCGGATGGTGTTTCAACCGGGAACAATATGTCTTGCCGGTTTTCTTTTTCTATGTTTTCATTCTCGGCATCGAGTGGCAATTCAAAGAAGAAAGTGGCTCCGCAGTCTTCATTGTTCATGGCGCCGATCGTTCCTTTGTGCCTTTCTATCAGTACTTTGGAGAAAGAGAGTCCTATCCCGCTTCCCGACTGGTTGTGGTTACCCTGATAGTAGCGGGTAAAGAGTTTATTGGCATCGAGATTGCCCAGACCGATTCCCTGGTCGGCTACGCTTACCCGGACTTTACCATCCAGTAATTCGCTGGATACGGTGATCGTCGTGTCCGAAGGGCTGAACTTCAGCGCATTCATTAATAGGTTCGATAAGACGGTCGTACATTTGGGACCGTCGAACGAAACTTGTCCGATATGTTCATCCAGTTGGTAGTCTATCCGGATATGGCGGGCTTCCAGTTCGCTTTCAAAATCTTTGGCGACGGAAATGATCCATTCGTTCAGTTGATGGGGCGTTTTGTGCAACGTATTCTTCGCCTCCTTCAGGCTGCTCATATCCAATACCATATTGATGGTGTTCCGCATATCCAGCACCTGTTTGTATATGCCGGATAATTGTCCTTTCAGATTTTCCGGTTCATTCCAGCTGTTTTTGTCGAGTATCCTTTTCAGAGGTGCGTAAATCAGTGTTAGCGGGGTACGCAGTTCATGGCTGATGTTGATGAGAAAGCGTACCTTTTCCTCATTCATCTTATTGGTGTGCTCTTTCATCTGCCATTTCATTTTCCGGTTTCTGCGCCGTCTCGCTATGCGTTCGGACCAGAAAAGAAAGAGGATTAACAGGATGATGAAAATGACAAAGACGTAGGGGCGTTGATACCAGGGAGGTGTTACCGTGATATGAAGTACTTCGACCGGTTCGCTCCATTCTCCGCTTTTCGAATTACAGGACACCAGGATGGAGTAGTCGCCCGGAGCCAGCATGCGCAGTGAAAGGATATGGTTGTATGTTTCGGTGTATTGTTGATCGGTCCCGTTAATCATATAACGGTATAGTTTGCTGCGGAACACATCTTTTTCCATCGAGATCACCTTTATTTCGATGGAACTGTGTGTATGGGGAATCGTTATCCGGTTATGACCGTTTTCCAGCTGGTCGATACAGGAGTTCCCGTTCAGTAACACGTCCATCAGCCTGACTTCGGGCAGTGGCTCTTCTTTGGTCGATATGTTTTTATTGATACGCAGCAATCCGGAGGCGCCACCCAGATAGATGTAATCGGAGATAGACGAAACCTGGTATTTATAGATGAACTCATTCGTCGTATAACCGTCCGATTCTCCCCAGGAGGCGAAACGTTTCTTTTTGAGATCGTATGAGAATAACATATTGCGGGCACCGATCCAAAGACGTTCCTGTTCGTCCAGTAGCAAGGTAGAGACACTGTTGAACAGTTTGGTTTCAATCTTGGTAAATTCCTTTGTGTTAGAATCGAAATAACCGAAACCATACTCCGTTCCGATCCAGAAAATACCGTTCTTGTCGCGTGCTACCGCTTTGATCGCTTCATGTCCTCCGATGCTGAGGAGGATATGTAGTGTGTCGCTGCCGTGATATACTTCATACAGATTGTTGCTTTGGATGATAAAGGCCGATTTATCGTCGGCACAAACCATTTTCATCGGACCTACGGCCAGCTTCTTCCCGTCTATCTTCAGGAAAGAGAACTTCCCGGTCCGGAAACTATGGCTGACTGCATTTTTACCCAGAAAATAAGCCCATTCTTCGGTAACCCTATAAGCCAGTGAGGCATTTCCTCCGTGAAACTGGTCGACAGTCGTGGCTTCGTCGATCAGATAGAAGGGGCGGTGGTAGTTTCCTGTTTCTTTATTAAAGAGATACATACCTTTGGTATATAAGGAAACGAGCAATTCAGAGTCTGAATAATCAGTAATGGATACGACTTTATCTCCGTAAGTGGATGGATAATGTTTGAAGGTATCGGTATAAGGATCGTATTGGTTGATACCGCCTCCGTCTGTCCCCAGCCACAAGCGTCCCCGTTTGTCTTCGTGGATACTGATGACTGATATATCGCTCAATCCGTTGGTATTGCTGCGCGGAACATCCGTATATGTTTTCATGAAAACTTCTTTGATACCGATCATACCGCCTCTGACTGTCCCTACCCAGATATTATCCTGTTTGTCTTTATAGATGCATTTGACGGAATTTACGGGGAGCGTATTCTTGTCTCCTGGTGTATGGACAATAGCCGTGATGTCGGAAGGGTTATCCATATCCATAATATTGATTCCTCCGCCATCAGTCGTTATCCAGAGTTTATTGTTTATTTCCAGAAAGTCAAGAACCAGATTATTATTCAATCTGGAATTTCCCGTATGGATATGGTAAAGCTCTTTCCCATCCGGGGCGTAACAAACGAAGCCTTTATTATAGGAAGAAAGATAAAGCCTTTTCTTGCTGTCCAGATAAACCGCATTCAAGTCTCCCGCCAGGATCGGATAATCGGTAGGGGTAATCTGATCGGTAACCGGGTTGTATTTGAGGATACCGTTCCTGCGTGAGATGAGCAAGACTTCGTCCTTGTCCCAGGGACGTATATAATAAGGTACGAAACCGGATGAATCTTTTTGAACGACCGGCCTTTTGCGAAAGGCCCGACTCTTGCCGTCATAGATATATAGTCCTTCATCCGCAGTGAAAAGGATGGAGCCGGAGAATGTATGGAATGAATTTGTTGTGATTATCTTATCTTCGAATTTGACAGGGCGGAATGAGTCGCTGCTTTTATCGTATAAGGTTAATCCGTTGTTGGTAGAAACCCAGATATTGTTCAATGAATCTTCCGCGATGAAATAGATCGTATTTCCCGGTAGGGAATAGGGGTTGTCTTTCTCATGGAAATAACTTTTCATATCGTAACGGTCGAAACAACTCAATCCGGAGGCCGTCCCGATCCAGATCAATCCTTTATTGTCTGCCAGGATACAATTCACTGTTGTTTGCGATAAACCTTTGTCCAGATTCAGCTGCTGGAAGAAATAGCTGGGAGGTGCTCCTTTTGTATATCCTATACAGAAGAAAAACAAAAACAGGAATTGTAATAATTTTATAATAGGGATGCTTCTCATCGTACTTTATTTCTAATAAGTGCAAATGTAATAAAACTGATCTAAAATAGAAAACATTCAGTGTAAACAGAACTTTGGGATGGTTTTTGACATGAAAAGTACGATTATTGACATCGGTATGTGCCGGAAAGTGCAACTTTGCCTTTGCAAATATTAACTAAACAGAGCGTGCTTATGAAATAGGGTTAATTCGATGTTATTGGATATAGGTAAATTTGAAAAAACTTACCTGTCTTGAGAATTAAATTATGTTGTTTACTAAATTTATTGTTTTATGAAAAAATCTTTTCTAACATTCTTACTGATGTTGTTTTGCTTGGCAGGTTTTGCTCAGCAGACAGTAACGGGGGTTATCCTCGAAGAGGCAACCTCCGAACCTTTGGCCGGAGCAGCTGTTCAGGTGAAAGATTCACAGAACGGTACGATTGCCGATGCCGATGGTCGTTTTTCTATCTCGGTATCACCCGGACAAACATTATTAATATCTTATATTGGTCTGATCCCTCAGGAAATCCTGGTAAAGGAAGGTATGAAGGATTTGACAATTAAAATGCTTAGTGATGCGGTTGATATTAATGAAGTAGTCGTTGTCGGTTATGGCGTACAGAAGAAAGTGAATCTGACCGGTTCCGTATCTTCCGTTAAGGGAGATGTGCTGGAACGTCGTCCTGTTGCCGATGCCGTACAGAGTTTGCAAGGGATGGTTCCGGGTTTGCTGGTAAGCAATTCCGATGGTGGCCGTCCGGGTGGAGCCGGTACTTTGACATTACGTGGACAAGGTAACCTGGATAATAATGCGGCCCCTTACGTCTTGGTCGATGGTGTGGAAATGAGCCTCACCGATGTAAACCCCAGTGATATTGAAAATATATCCGTATTAAAGGATGCGGCTGCTTGTGCCATCTACGGTGCACGTGCCGCTTACGGTGTGATTCTTGTCACGACAAAGAAGGGGGAAGAAGGTAAAATGCGTATCAACTACCAGGGTACGGTCGGTTGGAGTACGCCGACTGTTCTGCCGGATATGGTCAATTCGTATGATTTTGCACAGTACTGGAATGCCGGTGTAACCAATGCCGGTTCTCCGCGTTTGTACAGCGATGAGAAACTAGCTTTGTTACAGCAGTATATTAATGATCCGAGTAGTGTCGATCCGTGGTTCGAACTGCCTGCCAATTCCAATATGAACCCGGCTTTCGAAAACTCGGAGTCTGGTGTCGGTAATGTGAATTATTTTGATTTGCATTATAAGAACTGGGCGTTTAAACAGAATCATAATATCAGCCTGAGCGGTGGTGGTAAGGCTGCACAATATTATATTTCAGGTGGTTACTATTCGGAAGACGGAATCCTCCGTTATGCCGATATGGATTATAAACGGTACAATTTTGCAGCCAATGTTACTTCGCAGCTGACTAGCTGGATGAAGTTGAAAGTGAATACCAAATTTATGCATTCCGACCAGAATACTCCGTTTGGTGACGGTGGTATCAGCGAAGGTTTCTATCATTCACTGGCTCGTTTCCGTCCTACGGTTTCTCCGGTCGACCCGAACGGCCATTTCACGGAACTGACAATGATCCCTTATCTGCAGAGCGGAACCTATACAAATACACAGCGTGATAATATGAATATCACTGCCGGGTTGGATATTCAACCTGTTAAGAACTGGTTTATATTCTTCGACTATACCTATAAATTAGGTAATAAAGAATATGAAGCGCTGAATGTCAGCCCGCTTATTTATGGTGCCGACGGTGTCAGTACTTCAAAAGGTGTTCGCTCGGAATTAGGTATGTCTCCCGACGGTAAATTTACCCGCAGCTATGACCGTACACGTTATCAGTCGATCAATTTGTACACAAATTACCTTTTCAGCTTGGCTGAAAAGCACAACTTTACAGTAATGGCTGGTTTTCAGGAAGAAGATTATGAGTTCAGTCTGATGAAGAACTCCATTACCGGCCTGTATTCGACCAGCAATCCGAATGTCGGTATGGGAACCGGCGACAAGACTGTCATCGATACCCGTAACGGTTGGGCTACCCGCGGTTTCTTCGGACGTATCAATTATGATTATGACGGACGTTATCTGGTTGAGCTGAACGGACGTTACGACGGTTCTTCCCGTTTTGCTTCCGGCAACCGTTGGGGATTCTTCCCTTCCGTCTCTTTGGGATGGAACATTACCCGCGAACAATTCATGAGCTCTGTGACTGATGTACTGTCAAACCTGAAACTGCGTGCTTCCTATGGTTTGCTGGGTAACCAGGCCGGTGCCGCCTTATATACTTTTGCCGCAACAATGGAATTGAATAATAAGTTGGGCAATTATATTTTCTCTGACGGACGCCATATCTTTACACGGGCTCCGGGTGTTGTGAATCCGACTACTACCTGGGAAAAGGTGGAAAGTAAGAATATCGGTCTCGACTTTGGATTCTTAGGAAACTCTTTGACCGGTACACTCGATGTTTTCCAGCGTGATACAAAGGATATGTTAGGTCCCGGCGTCGACTTCCCGGATATCTTCGGAGCAGATGCCCCTAAGACCAATAATGCACGGATGAGAAACCGCGGTTGGGAGCTTGCCCTGAATTATCGCGGACAGATAGGTAGTGATATTCAGTATACGATCGGTGGTTCATTGTCGGATGCAACTTCAGAAGTAACGGAATATGCGAACCCGACCGGAACGAATCCGAAAGAAAACTGGTATACCGGTAAAAAGGTCGGTGAGATCTGGGGATATCGTGCCGATGGTCTGATCCAGACACAGGAAGAAGCAGATGCTTATAATGAAAAGTATGACCTGTCATTTATCAGTGGTAAGCCCTGGACTCCGGGTGATGTGAAATATCGCGACCTGAATAATGATAATAAGATCAATAACGGGACCAATACGTTGAATGATATGGGAGATATGACAGTGATCGGTAATACGACCCCGCGCTATCAGTACACAGTTAACGGTTCTATCAGTTGGAAAGGCATCAGCCTGAGCATGATGTTCCAAGGAGTTGGCAAACGTGATTGGGATCCGGGAACAGGCGCTTACTTCTGGGGAAGCGGTCCCTATGCACAGGTAACTGTGTTTAAGGAACATCTGGATTTCTGGAGTGAATCGAATCCGGGTGCTTATTATCCGAAGCCTTATATCCATACGGCAGGCGGCGTTACTCCGTTCAGCAACAAAACAATGACTACCAGCGACCGGTATATTCAGAGTGGCGCTTATTGCCGCCTGAAGAACCTGACAGTCAGCTACGATCTTCCTGCAATCTGGACGAATAAGGTCGGTATGCAGAAAGTTCAGGTATTCTTCTCTGGTGAAAACCTGCTGACCTTTACGAAGTTGAAGGGAATGTTTGATCCGGAAGCGATCTACACAAAGAATGACTACACCAGTGAGGGTGGTAAGAACTATCCGATGAATCGTGTAGTATCCGTGGGTTTGGTTGTTAACTTATAATTTGAAGATCTTATGAAAAAAAGAAATATATTTTTAGGCATGATCCTGGCTTTCAGCCTTACATCCTGCTTTGATATGGATAAAATGCCGGAAGGCGTACTTTCGACTGCGCAGCCTTTCAGCAGTACAGGTGAAATGAGAAATTATCTGGACCAGTTTTACCAGACAGGAAATCCGAAATATGGAGATGATAAAATAAAAGTAAGTTTTGGTGACGGTTTGCGTGTACATGATTTTGGTGCCGGTGGCGGAAGTGGCATTGCCGGTTATGACACGCATAGTGATAATATGTCGGCCAGTTCGGTAAGTTCCCGTCTGGCTGGTGAAACCACATTGAGCGGTGCTTCCAAGCTGACTAATTATACGGCTATCCGTAATTTAAACTTTTTACTGTGTAATCTGGGCAATTGCGTGGAACAAGGTTCTCCCGATTATAACCAGTATGTCGGTGAGGCCTATTATTTCCGTGCGTGGTATTATTACAAAATGTTTGTGGACTATGGACCATTGACTTGGGTGAGTACCCCGCTTGACCCGAATGAGGAAGAGATGCGGTTACCCCGCGACAGTCGTACCGTTGTAGCGGATAGCATTCTGGCTGATCTGGATAAGGCTATTTCTTATCTGGGAGAACAGAACAACAGTGCTTCCATGCGTGTCCATAAAGATGTGGCCCGTGCCCTGAAGAGCGATGTGGCTCTCTTTGAAGGAACCTGGGAGAAATATCATAAGGCAAAAGGCGATAAGTTCTTTGACCCTGCTGTCACGGACGAAAAAATAAAGAATTATTTCACTGTCGCAGCCAATGCGGCGAAAGAAGTCATGGATCGTGGTGTATGGAGAATCTATACAACGGGAAATATGCAGGATGATTATCGTAAGATGTTCCAGACAACAGACCTGTCCGGTAACCCGGAAGTCCTTTGGTTTAAGATGTATGACGGCGACCAGGTTGGTAACAATGTGAACCGTTACCTGAACCAGGGCGGCGGCGGTGTCGGTGTCACAGCTTCACTGATAGATGATTACCTGACAATAGACGGTAAACCTTTTGTCGGTTCTGCACGTACGGAAGCAAAGAAAGTGTTTGGAAACGAACTGTTGTCTGGTGTCCGTGACCCGCGTCTGGCACAGACAATCTGTACGCCGGGACAGCAATTGCGTCCGGATGATACGCCTCCTTATTATGTGGTTCCGCCGCTGATCGGTTCGTCTGCCTATAACCAGAATATGACTGGGTATTCACTGTTGAAATATGTGCAAATAGACTACACAGGTAGTCTGGATGCCGAATTCAAAGGAGCAACCCCGGCAATCCAGTTCCGCTACGCCGATATCCTGTTAAATTATGCCGAAGCGTTAGCCGAGTTGGACGGAGCGGCCAATTCTCAGAAAATAATTGTAGCTTTGCAACCGTTACGTGACCGTGTTGGCATGCCTGCCGTAGATTTTGATCGGGAGTATAATCAGGAGGCTGATTATCCGTTCCGTCATCTGGATAAATATATTCAGGCTGTCCGCCGTGAACGTCGTATCGAGAAAGCCTGTGAAGGCCGTCGTCTGGAAGATATTCTTCGTTGGGCTGCTGCCGAAGAACTGATCGTTGGCAAATGGCCGAAAGGTGCCTTATTTACTGGAAGTAACCTGGAAAACCATCCCGCATTTGGCGGTAAGTTGGTTTACGACCAGGCTTCCGGAAACAATCTCTTCCTGACAGGTAAACCGGGTGACGCACTTCGTTACGTTGTGCCCAGTAATCCGGCTGGTTATGAGCAGGGATGGCAGTTTAATGTAGGCCGCGACTATTTGTTGCCTATTCAACCTCGTATGTTGTCTTTGACAGGAGGTAAATGGGAACAGAACCCGGGATGGTAATCTAATTTATACAAGTATATAGAATATGAAGAACATTAGGTCTAAAGTATTATTCTCATTAACGGGAGCAGCGGTGTTAGCATCGCTGCCTTCCTGCAAAGAGAAAAAAGCAGGGGCAGAGGAGGCTAAAAAGCCGATGAATATCCTCTACATTATGTGTGATGATCATTCGTTTCAGACAATCAGTGCGTACGATCATCGGTTCATCGAGACTCCGAACATCGACCGTATCGCTAAAGAGGGAGTCCGTTTTACTAATAGTTTCGTTGCCAACTCGTTGAGTGGTCCCAGCCGTGCCTGTCTGCTGACCGGTAAGCATAGCCATGCAAACGGCTTTACCGACAACACGAAAACATTCGACGGCGGACAACAGACGTTCCCGAAACTATTGAAGCAAGCCGGTTACCAGACCGCTATTGTCGGTAAATGGCACCTGACATCCGAACCAACCGGGTTCGATTACTGGAACATATTGATAGGACAGGGCGATTATTACAATCCTTATTTTATCGATAACGGAGAAAAGAAACAAATAGAAGGATACGCCACCAATATAACAACCGATCTGGCTATCGACTGGATGGACCAGAAAAGGGATAAGAACAAACCGTTCTGCCTGCTTCTGCATCATAAGGCACCGCACCGTACCTGGATGCCGGATACTTGCGATCTGGAATTGTATAAGGATGTTGTTTTCCCGATACCGGAAACTTTCTACGACAAGTATGAAGGTCGTATTGCCGCTTCGCAGCAGGAAATGAATATCATTAAAGACATGGATCTGGTGTATGACCTGAAACTGGCTGATAAAGAAAACGAAATCCACTCCAATCCGGGATTGGAAAAAGCCGGACGTAATATGTACAACCGGATGACTCCGGAACAGAAAGCCGCCTGGGACAAGCATTACGATCCGATCATCAAAGAGTTCAAGGAAAAGAAACTTTCCGGCAAGGCTTTGGCAGAATGGAAATACCAGCAGTATATGCATGATTATATCCGTGTCATCCATTCGGTAGACCGTAATGTAGGCCGTGTATTGGATTATCTGGAAAAGAACGATCTGCTGGATAATACGATTATCGTCTATACTTCCGATCAGGGATTCTATATGGGTGAACACGGTTGGTTTGACAAACGTTTTATGTATGAAGAATCTTTCCGCACACCGATGTTGGTTCGCTATCCGGGTGGCATAAAGGGTGATATTCCTGAAATGGTTCAGAATATCGACCATGCCGCTACCTTCCTCGAACTGGCAGGCGCTCCGGTTCCTGCAGATATCCAGGGTGATTCTTACCTGCCGTTGCTGAAAGGCGAGCATCCGAAAGACTGGCGTACTTCCTTGTATTACCATTATTATGAGTTCCCGGCCGAACACATGGTAAAACGTCATTATGGCGTACGTACAGACCGTTATAAATTAATGCATTTCTATAATGACATCGACGTATGGGAACTTTACGACCTGCAAAACGACCCGATGGAAATGAATAACATTTATAATAAACCCGGTACGGAAGAAATCACCAAACAGTTGATGGACGAACTGCATAAATTGCAGAAACAATATAACGATCCTATCGAATCGGAATTAGCAAAGAAAAGCTAACAGAATAAGTGAAATAGGTAAAGGAGATGTGGAGAGTTGAACCCCTGGAGTCGAACAAAAAGGCTTCAGGGGTTCTTTTATATATATCGTATAAATGTTTTATTCGCTTAAACATCTCAATAAAAGTTTATCAAAATAAATCCTTCATCTATATGATATATTGTTGGTTATCTTAATGTTACTACTGATAAATAATGAACAAGATGAAGGAAATAGCTTTGTTAACAGGTAGAAAAGAAGTAGGAGTCCGGTAATAGATAATTAGAGTTCTTCTAATAGCCTACTATTCTGAAGGTTATATATGCGTTGTTGTTTGTCATCCGTCGAACGCTTGTTTGATAGTTGTGCGATAAGCGTTCGACAGATGGCAAACAAGTGTCAGATAATTGAAAAACAAGAAAGAAGAAAGCATATCAGGACTAAGGGCTCACTGGTTCTGTATTAGAATAAGATATGCTGACAGATAATCTTCCGGTAGATATTTACCTTTTTATGGTATTGGAAGCTATCAATTATTAGCTAAAAAATCAGGGATTAAAAAGCGTTTCCTTCATTTTGTTCATTATTTATCAGTAGTAACGCAAAGATAACCAACAATCTATCATATAGATGAAGGAATGAAGGATTTATTTTGTAAAACTTTTGTTGAGAGAATATGTCGATAATTGTATCATTCTGTCATGTATAAAGAACAAATCCTCATGTTCCAAAGAAAAATATATACGGACCTTTGTTCTTGAAATTTAATACCAATGTTTTTAATTACTAACTTAATTCGCATAATTCATGAATATGAGATTACTGGTGACCTTTGTCTTTTTGGGGATATGTATGTTTACTTTTGATTCTTATGCCCTGAATAATAATGTGCCTCATGACCCGGCACTGAAAAAAATAACTATCTCCGATCCCGGTCAAAAGCTGGTTCTTCAACTCGACTATTCGGTTGGTTGTAAAATAACGCAGTTAAAAGTAAAAGGTAAAAATGTATTGTCTGAATCGGGTGTTTATACAGGTTTCAGAACCAGGGGAGGTTCCTTTACCTCCTGTTCCGGTCAGGATGGAATTAAGGTGGAAGAGTCCGGAAATAAGATACTTATAAAGAATATCATTTATGGAGATCATTCGATAAGTGTAAATGAATCATGGAGCTTTGACCTGAATGGTGACAAGATCATATGGAATATCAACCGGAAATACAGTAACTTGGCAAAGCTGGAAGAGATGGCTTTCCCTCAATGGAATTTTGCAGACTTAGCCGTCTGGAAGGGAGGAATCCTGGATAACGGAGGAATGGTCTGGTGTAAATATTTGAGAGAGGTGAATGATACGTATGGCGTACATACCGGAGGTGTTACTTTCTGGAATCCGGATACGGGAAATGCATTGCGTATCAAAGCAAAATCGGATGGGAGACAGCTGGCGGCAAAATATTCGCAGAGTGATAAGAAAGAGTTTGTCTGTACTCATTTTGTGACAGATGAAGAATTGGAACCCCGGTATAATCTGAACCGCTTTGTCCATCAGCGATCAGATGTGTTTGTCCCTTTTAATGTTCAGAAAGGCGATGTAAACATGACGCTGGAAATGGAATATGTCGATTATGCAGTTGCCTATTCAAGAGGAAACCTGCCCGGCATAGATGCGGAAGCGGTTCGTGAGTTGATGAATACGACCGGCAGATACGGGGTGGTGGATAATACGATTGTAGGAGCAAACGGATGGACTACCAACTGGAAATGTTTGCATGAGCCTTTCTTTGCCCAGATAGGAATGGCCTTGAATGACGGCAATTATGTAAAAAATATGTCCGCAACCTTAGACAGTGAGAGGGATTATGCGATAACAGCCGACGGACGTGTCCTTTCCCGGTGGCATAATGCGGATGAAGATCAGATGCCGGGAACATTCAATTATAAAACCGGATATTATGAAGCAAGATGGGGATACACGATAGATTCGCAGACCGGCCATGTGATTAACACGGCGGAACAATTTGACTTGTGTGGTGATATCGAATGGCTGAAATCTCATAAAGCAGGTTGCGAGAAGGCACTGGATTGGTTGATCAGAAGGGATTCGAATGGCAACGGCATTTTTGAGATGATGAATAACTCTATAAAAGAAGAGAGGGCAAGCGATTGGCTGGATATCGTCTGGGCTAGCTTCGAGAATGCGTTTGTAAATGCCCAGATGTATGAAGCCCTTAATCTGTGGGCCGGCTGTGAACGGGTTTTGGGAGATAAGGCAAAGGCTGATTATTATACGGCAGTGGCACAGAAGCTGAAAGATAACTTCAACAAGTCGATCCATGATGGCGGTTTCTGGTCGCCGGAGAAAAAGCAATACGTTTATTGGAGGGATAAAGACGGTTCCGTACATGGGGATAACCTGGTTACTCCGGTCAACTTCGCCGTGATCGCCTTCGGTTTATGTGATGATAAAAGACGGATCGCCCAGGTACTAGAACAGATTGAGAAAAGAACGGTTGCCGAGAATCTGTTTCACTGGCCGCTTTGTTTCGACTCCTTTAAAAGAGAGGAAGTATCAGCAGGGAACTGGCCTTTCCCAACTTATGAGAACGGGGATATCTTCCCGACCTGGGGATATCTGGGAGTCAGGGCTTATGTCGGTTACGACAAGCACATTGCTTTAAAATATATCCGTAACATCCTGGCGCAATATAAAAAAGACGGACTCTCTTCCCAGCGGTATAGCCGTAAGACACAGGAGGGACAGGGTTCCGATATTTTGGCGGGTATCTGTACAAGTGTGACGGCTCTTTATCGCGACATTTACGGGATACGTCCGAAATGGAACAGGATGGGACTAGAACCTAACCTGTCTGAGATACTTAACGGAACGGAATTTAATTATACGTTACGGGATACAGACTATCGCATCCGTTTGAGTGTCGATGATTATGAGATGCAGACAGACCGTTTCTCTGTTAAAAGCCGTGATGCTTTCGGAGCCTCTTTCCGGGAAGGCGGTTTGGTTGTCTATCCGCACAATGAAGAAAAAACAGTGTTGAAAGTCTTTGGTGAGTCGTCTTCACCGGTGGGTGTAACCTTGAAACAATGTTCCGGAAATGATATTTCGTGGGAAATGAATACGGCGGACAATTACCGGTTTATTATTGAAGGATTGAATCCGGCTTTAAAATACAAATTAGCCATCCAGGGTAAAACGACTCCTGTAGAAGTCGGGGAAGATGGCAAAGCTTCCTTTACTTATCCTTGTAAAGGAACAGTGAGAGTAAGATTATACGGCAAATAAAATTATTGAACATTCTAACAACAAAAACTATGAACGACATTTTAGAACAAATCGCATTATGTGTGGAAAACGGGAAAATAAATCAAAAATCTCCCTATCCGCCAAGCATGAAAGGGCAGTTGGGTGCCGACGAACTTACTATGCAGGCTTTGGAAGAGGGTGTTGCACCTACTGATGTCCTCTCAAAAGGCCTGATTGTCGGTATGGGACGTATCGGAGTGAAATTCCGTGAAAACAAAGTCTTCGTACCCCAGGTCTTGATGAGTGCCAAAGCCATGAGTGGGGCGATGGCACATCTGAAGAAGTATTTTATGGATGGTTCCGTCAAACGGAAAGGGAAGCTGATCATCGGTACGGTGGAAGGCGATTTGCATGATATCGGGAAGAACCTGGTGAGTATGATTGCCGAAGGAAACGGATATGAGGTAATAGATTTAGGCGTGGATGTTCCTGCCGAGAAGTTTATCGATGCCATAAAGATGAATCCGGGTGCATTTGTAGGAATGTCAGCCTTGCTGACGACAACGATGGTCAATATGGAAAAAATCAACAAGCAGATCAAGTCGGAATTTCCCGAAGTCATCACCTGTGTGGGAGGTGCACCGTTGAACAATGAGTTCGCCCAAAAGATCGGCGCCGATTATTATACGGACGAACCGCAGGCATTGGTGGAGATATTGGATAAGCTGGTTGCATAAAAAAGAATGGTATGAACGTAGATAATTGGATCAGTGATATTATAAATGTACGCGAACGTTGTACTATGCCGATTATGACCCATCCCGGCATCGAGATGATAGGGGCAACCGTGAAAGATGCTGTTCAGAGCGGAGAGAAACATGCACAGGCAATCTATGAACTGAGTAAGATGTATCCGTCGAAGGCGGCTACCGTGATCATGGACCTGACAGTAGAAGCGGAAGCGTTTGGGAGTTCCATCGCATTCCCTGAAAATGATATGCCGCATATTCTGGGAAGCCTGGTCGATTCGGAAAGTATAGAAGGATTGCAGATACCCTCTTTGTCATCCGGCAGGATACCTGAGTATATACTGGCTAATAAAATGGCGGTCGGGATGATCACGGATAAACCGGTGTTTGCCGGGGCTATCGGTCCTTTCTCTCTTGCCGGAAGATTATATGGCATGTCGGAGATCATGGTCGCTTGTTATCTGGAACCGGAAGCTATAGCTCTGCTGCTCGATAAATGTACCTGTTTTATAGAAAACTATTGTATGGAATTGAAGCGGACGGGATGCTCCGGGGTTATAATTGCCGAACCGGCAGCCGGATTGTTATCGAACGAAGATTGTTTACAGTTCTCTTCGGTATATGTAAAAAATATCATCGACAAAGTACAGGACGATTCGTTCATGGTAATCCTACATAATTGCGGTAATACCGGTCAATGTACAGACGCCATGATATCCACCGGAGCGAAAGCCTATCATTTCGGTAATGCCATATCGATGACGGAAGTTTTGAAACAATGTCCGGGGGATACGTTGGTCATGGGGAATATCGATCCGGTAGGAGTGCTCCGTATGATGTCACCGGAAGAGATCGAGAAAGAGGTAACCTTATTATTGGAACAGACGGCAGAGTACCCGAATTTTGTATTGTCGACCGGCTGTGATGTGCCTCCTTGCGTACCGGAAGAAAATATCCGGGCCTATTATAATGCTTTATCAGCTTTTAATCGTAGCATGTAAATGACGTTTTGATGGCTGCATTTAGTTATTATAGTCCGACAATTCGGGAAACAGGTATTCTTCCGGATGATCTGCTGGAAATGCTGCATGAAGAAGACCGTTCTCCGGATAATCCGGTAGTGTGCGAGGTAACGGAGGTTTTTGAGCAACTCCCTGTAATCTCAGATATACGGGGAGGCTATACCGTTTTTGAGGACATAGAACGGTTTCCGGAAACAGGAGAGATACGGATAGCGGGACAGACTATAAAAACATCCCGTAAAATCTGCCGGCTGATGGAGGGGGCAGAAAAGATCGCCGTTTTTATCTGTACGGCCGGACAGGGGTTTTCGGATTATTCCGGAAAGTACAATAAAGAAGGTGAGTATCTGAAAGGGTATATCGTGGATACGATGGGAAGTGTCGTTGTTGAAAAGTCTATGGATTTTATTCAGTCTGAACTGGAGAAGCAAGTACAGTCGGAAGGAATGAAAATAACCAATCGGTACAGTCCCGGTTATTGCAACTGGCCTGTCGACGATCAGAAGCAGCTTTTCTCATTAGTACCGGCTCATACATGTGAGATCTCACTTTCAGCCAGTTGCCTGATGGTCCCGATCAAATCGGTAAGCGGTATTATCGGCATCGGCAGGAATGTGCGGAAAAGTAGTTATTCCTGTGATATCTGCAACAATCTCACCTGTATTTACCGGAAGGTAAAAAATAAGAATAATCAACATTGAACAAGCAATAAATAAACTGTTAACAGATATGGATAATATGACTCCCAAAGAACGTATTTGGGCAACAATAAACCGTCAGCCTGTCGATCGTCCGCCCGTCGACCTCTGGTGTACACCCGAAGTACTTGATTCACTCCGGAAATATACTTCATTACAAGATGAAATGGCTGTTTATAATAAGTTGGGAATAGATAAAATAGTCTGGATATTTCCCGGTTACGGAGGACGTTTCTTCGACCCGAACGATAGCGGGGAGATAACGATGTGGGGTGTTCCGACCCGGATGGTAAAGGCTGGCCTGGCGACTTACCAGGAATATATCAATCCGCCGATTGCCGATTATATGGATCCGTCCCAGCTGGCCGGTTATCATTCCTGGCCTGACCCGGATAAATTTGATTATGCAGGAGCGAAGGCATTGGCAAAAGAAGCACGTTCCTGGAATTTCGCAACGATAGGTCCCTGGATATCTCATTTTGAGATTTATTGCCAGATGCGCGGATTGGAAAATGCCCTGATGGATACGTTGGCAAATCCGGACTTCCTGGATGCGACGGTAGAGCGTATCGACGCCATTCAAACCGTCATGCTGGAACGGATGCTGACAGAATTGAACGATGAGCTCGATATTGTATTTATCAGTGATGATATGGGAATGCAGGATAGTATGCTGATTTCCCTGGATTCGTGGGAGACGCATTTCAAGCACAGGCTGAAGAACTGGTGCGACCTTATCCATAGTTATGGCAAGAAGGTATTGTATCATACGGATGGTGCAGTTCTTCCTTTGATACCGGGATTGATCGAGTGCGGTATAGATATTCTGAATCCGATACAGCATGTTTGTCCGGGTATGGACAGGGCTAATCTGAAACAGCAATACGGGAAAGATCTTATTTTTCACGGGGGAGTCGAGAATCAACGTATCTTACCGATGGGGACAGTCGGTGAGGTGATCGATGAAACCCGGAAATGCCTTGAAACGTTAGGAAAGGACGGTGGTTATATCTGTTGTTCATGTCATAATGCACAGGCAGGAACACCGGTGGAAAACATTCTGGCAATGATAGATACGGTGAAAACATACAAGCAAGAATAAGTTTTGTTATAAGGTCTGATACGGTGTTTAAGGAGCTGTCTTCCCGTCATTTTCTGAATCGGAAACATGCTGTAGTTGGTTTGAAGAAAGCTGTTCCCTGTAAGCTAAAGGAGTGAATCCGGCATATTTTTTGAAAAGTGCGGTAAAATAAGTTGCATCTTCATAGCCGACCATATAGGATATCTCTTTGACACTCAGGGAGGAGTTGAGCAGGAGGCTTTTGGCTTTCTGTAGTTTTAATTCTAATATAAAACGAGCCGGCGAGACATTCGTATATTCTTTGAATAGTTTCCTGAACCAGGAGTATCCCATATTGATCTGTTGAGCGACATCTTTAGGGGATATTCCTGTAAGGAAATTTTCCCTCATGATTATACGGGCCTGGTTGATTTGCTGGATAACGACATCATTTGTGAAATGTTGGTTGCAGTCATAATAGATAGCCATTCCCAGGATGAGGTTGCCAATCCCGGCCAGTGTTTGCTGGTAAGTGGCTTGCTCGGAGAAAGCGAAGTCTATGGCCTGGTTGAATAACTGGATGATATCTTCGCGCAACCCGACTTTATAAACTAACCGGTTTGTTCCGAAGAAGCCGTTTTTGAACCTTGCATCCAGATGAGGACCACGCATGCCTATCCAGTATTCCTGCCATCCGGTTTTTTTGTCCGGATAGTAGCTATGCCATGTATAGGGAGGTATTATCAGCATATCTCCGGCTGTTATCGGAATACTTTCATCGGGAGAAGTGAAGTAAGTCCCTTTCCCTTTAGAAATGTAAATGAGCTGGTAATTATCGAGTATACGTCCGTTTTGGGGAGTAAAGTAATAATCTGTGGGATGTCCTACTTTGGGCGGATAGATTTTATAGTCTTTGCCGATTTCTGCCTGACCTACATTGTCAACGATCAATCCCCAGAGTAAATCTCTTTCGCTACTGACGAGGTATTTGAAAAGATTTTTGTTTTTCATATTCAGATGCAATGAACTTTGTACAAATATATATAAATCATATTACAATGGCAAGATATCCATGTTTGTTATGATTGTACTATCTTCGGATTGCGTTAAATAGTTATTTATAAGTTAAAATTGTAGTTATGTCTAAAAACTTGATTCTGTTTACGAAAATATTATTACTGACACCGTTGTTCGTACTGGCTGCTAGTCCGGAAGGAAAAGACTTGAAGAAGTCGCCGTATCCACCTTTGAAGGGTGTTCCGACAGGAGAGAAGATCACTTGCTCGCCGGACCCATTGGTCAATTACCGGTGGAAAAGTCCGGATGCCGACGATGATCTGGAAGTGTACACACGGAAACCGGTTTCTGTTACATGTGATGAACCGATGAATATGACGGTAAAAGGTCATTCGGACTTAACAATTACCGGAGCATGTAATATCATGTTTGATTTCGGTCAGGTCAATGCCGGTTGGCTGGAATTTGAATGTGATGATATGCCGGCTACTGTCGAATGCAGTATCAGCGAGTTCAATGAGCCGGCTGTTTTCAATCTGGGTTCCGAGCATCCGGTAAAGACGGCTGTGCCTAAGCAATATGGTAAAACGTATCGTTTAGAGTTGAATAAACAATTGTATGAAGGTGTACGTTTTGCCTGGATACATTTGAAAGATGTGTCTAAGAAATTCAGGATACGGAATGTCCGGTTGGTCTGCCAGACGAAACCGACTAATTATGAAGGTAGTTTCAACAGTAACGACGAACAGTTGAACCGTATCTGGTACACTGCCGCCTATACTGTCCGGCTCAATTTGCTGAAAGATTATTTCGGTGCCATTCTGATGGAACGGAGTGACCGTCATTCGTGGACCGGTGATGCACACACTTCACAGGCTGCCGCTCTTGTTGCTTTTGGTAATTATGATTTTGTCCGTAAGAACATTCTTTATACGGCGGAACAGTTTAATGGTATCCTGAGTTATTCTCTTTATTGGGTACAGAGCTTACTGGATTATTACCAGTATACCGGAGATCAGTCTCTTTTGGATTCTTTATGTAATAATGCCTGCAATAAACTGGATATCGCTTATCAGCATTATGAACAAAGTCCTTCGGTCTCTTTTTACGGATGGGATGAGCGGTTAGGGGCTGGTTTTGAGAATCCGAACTGTAAAGAGACACATACGGCATATAAAATGTTATCTATTCAGACCTGGAAGAGGTTTGCAAAGGCGATGAATGATTGTGGCCGGCAGGATCTGTCCCGGAAATATGAAACGTATGCCGATGAAAAGCAACAGCAATTGCAGTGTAGTCCGGACTGGCAGGAAGGGTTGGATATATTTGCCGCTTCTGATGCAGTGAATGCAGGTGTCGTTTCTCCTGAGGAGGTCGCTTCTTTATGGAATAATGTCTTTAGCGATCGCTTGCAGCGTGTTTCCTATTCTCCTTTCAACCAGTATTTTGTAATCAATGCATTGGCTCGTTTGGGGCGTTATGGAGAAGCGATGAATACGATTGATGATTGCTGGGGAGGACAGTTACGTTATGGAGCGACAACATTTTTTGAAGTATTCCGTCCTTCATGGAATCTCTGTAAATTAGCGGATAATGATGCTCCGGTCAATAACCAGTGCGGATATACCAGTTTTACTCATCCCTGGAGTGCCGGTGTAGCGAAATGGTTGAGTGAAGAAGTTTTAGGTGTAAAACCGGAGGTTCCGGGATTTAAAACTTTTACCGTTTGTCCCCATCTGACTACCGGATTGACCCGTATCGACGGGGCTGTTCCTACTCCTCATGGGAAAATACAGGTTTATATGGATGTAAAGGAAGGAAAAGGATCTTTGTCTGTTCCTGTCGGAACAACAGGGCGCTTGGCTATACCTCTTATGGGAGCTGCAAATATAGAAATCAAAATGGACGGACAAACGATACAGCCGGAAAAGAAGAACGCCACTCACGTTTATTTGCCTGTTTTGAATGAAGGATCGCATACATTCAGCTTTTCTTATGACCGTCCTGCTGAAAGCCCGGTGGTTGAAGAAGAACTCAAGTACTGTTATCCGGCTTCGACGGTAAAGGAAGATACTTTGACTCAGGGTAACTGGAAAGGAGTATATGGTTCGAAAGGATATATTTTGTTCAATTACGACGAGGAAGGTGCACACCGGACTAAGCTGCCGAAGCAATGTCAAAGTATCATTTGCCAGCGAGAAGAAAATTCTAGCTATATGAATACGGCTTCTGACAAACGGGCATTGGTCTCCAATATTGAAAATGATGAAAGCCGTAGTTTAGGAGCTATAACGACCTTTGATCCGCAGGTTTGTCGTCAGACGATAACAATAGATGTGGATTACCGGCACGATAAACCGTATAAAATATCCCTTTACTTTGTAGATTGGGATTATAACGGACGGCGGAGCGCGATCGAACTGTTTGATTTGCAGAATAAACGTATTTTATCTCCGGTCCATATGGTCCGCAATTACGGAATGGGACGTTATGTGACATTTGAAGTCAATCAACCGGTACGTGTCCGTATTTGTCAGGTGCGGGGGGCAAATGCTGCTTGTTCGGCATTGTTCCTGGATTAATGGCAGGATTGGATTAAAATAAAAAAACTACGGTTTCATTGAGAGACCGTAGTTTTTTTATGAAGCAAGATCTGAAAAGGTCTTTTCAGGAAGGGTTGATTATTCCTTTTTTAAAGTAACAGGTCCCACCAATCCGGCCGGTAACAGTTTACTATCGGCATTCCATCTGCAGACGGTAGCAGATGTATGCTGTTTACTGTTGGGTTGTTTGTCACCTACAAGACGGTTCCACCATGTGTTTACAACATCCACTTCAATCTTATTGGTGCCTTTCATAAGTAAATCAGAGATTTCTACGGAATAAGGATATCTCCAGAGATAGGGGAGCCTGTGTCCGTTAATCGTAACCTGAGCCATCGCTTCTACCTCTCCCAAATCTATCCATACGGGGGATGTCGGTTCTTCCGGGTATTCAAATTCGTTTGAATATGTCGCTACTCCCGTGAAATATTTAATAGAAGGTTCGTCAAAGGTTGTCAAGTCTTTTAATTCCGGCATAATGATACTTTCAATGGTATCGTTTGCTGCTTCGAATGTTACTTTCCAGTCCCCTTTAAGTGTTTGCACAGTCGTTTTTTCAGGGAAGTTTGGTCTGTCTATTTTCTTTTCTATCCCTTTGCGGAATATGATAAACCAGGAATCAGACTTGTCGAATTCAAGGGGAATATAGGTAAAACCGTTCTCTTCCCTGAACTCGTACAGGTCGCGCTTTTCTCCGGTGACAGTATTCCATAGTTCAGGCTGTTTTCCGGTTATTCTGAAACCGAACTCGCCTTTGTTTTTATCGTCTTTCTGATTGGTAATAAAGTAAGCATCCGAATTGCCTGTACTTCTGTGCGTGAACAAGAACCCTTCCGGCATGACCATATCCGGTTTCAGCTTCAATAATTCCGCCGCCTGGTTGATATCCATATTGGAAAGGACCATTCCTTTACCATATTTGTGCACATTTTCACTGTCCCCCCATAATTCATCCGCTAAGGAAACAACCCTGTTATCCGCTGCCGGATAATCTTTACCGCTGGGAGAGGACAGAGGCTTAGGACCCAGAACCACTAATCCGTTTTTAACCAGTTCAGCAATCTTTTCCAGCATTTCCGGACGCATGGTCTGTTGATTGGGTAAAACAAGCAGCCTGTAGGACATGCCGGATTTCAAAATCAATCTACCGTCTTTTACGTCTGCATATTTATGTAATACTTCACTGTTAATGAAATCATAATCATAGCCGTGAGGGAGAGACGGATTTTTTTCTCCTGTCATTTTCGGTGCGTCTTCCCCGATAAAATAAGCTACATCTGCCACATGTTTTCCTGTTTGTAAAATAGCGGTCGATCTGCGTATATAGTCGAAATAGGAGCCTGAGTGCGGGAACCAGTTGCTGTGGCGGTTAAAATCCATACCGAACCATGCATTAATACCCGGTTTTTGTTCGTAAGCCTGGTGTATATACACATGTAAAACAAAATGGTTTATTCCTTCTGTCCAGGACCAGTCGCCCATTTTCTTCATATCCCGCGGTGTCAGGTTGAATGACCAGGAAGAGGTGAATGCTTCAGCAGAAGTAAAAGGTTTCCCATAGGTATTGGCAGCCGATGAAGCACAGCGACATTCAACAGCTCCCAGGCTGGGATCACTGATCCAGAACTCTCCGCCGACATCGTGGCTAGCCCCGCCATAATTTAAGAATTCGGCAGGAAATCCCCAGTGTCCATAGTTTTCCAACCAAAGACGTAAGCCGTTCTCTTCACATTTTTCACGAAGTCCTCCGACATAGTCTATGGCAATACGGTCTGCAACCAACCGGCGCAGATCCCACAAAAAACGGTCGGAACGATCGGCGCTTTCGACGATACGCCCGGTCAATACCGGCATCCATGGATAAGGACTGTATCCGTATTCTTTTTCAAACAGTTCGCCGAAACCTTCTGTCCATGTTTCCGAACCTTGTTCGTAACTGTCTGCAACAACATGCCTGAAACCTTTACGCTTTTCGGGCGGAATACGGCGGATAATTTCACCGACATAAGCATCGAAATGTCCTGAAGCTGCCGCTTTACTCATTTTATCTATTTCATAACCGGTACTTTCAGGAGATGCCGGAGCATTCTGTGTACCGGTAAGGGCCATTCCCGTTCGTAAAACGATCCATTCTCCTTCCGGAGCGTCCCATCTTAAAACGCCTTTTTCATCTACATTGCCGGTGATATCTATGATCGCGTCGGCACTTATTTTCAATTCTTCATTTTCCGGTTCAGCCGGCTTGTCCCACATATATGTATCTGCTTTAACTTGTGGAATATCACTTAAGCGGCCTAACTGTTTTTCCACAAAATGGGATAATCTGGCAGCTCCCGATATTTCAATTTCTCCGATATGGCCGCCATAATAACCGTCTATGATTATTCGGAAATCGGAAGCCGTAACAGCCTCGAAACTTTCTGTGGCAGGTCCGAATGTCATCCCGCCCATATTGGCATCCAGCCTTGTACGGGCAACATCGCGGTGGGCTATGGTTTTGTAATTGCCATCCTTTTGTTTGACTTGTAATTTGAAGTTTGCTCCGATACCACTTTCCACCGGTACGAATTCAATGCTTCGTGCCGTATAGGGTTCTTTAGTGTGGATGTCGATGATGACAGGATATTTATCGGCTTTGAATGCGGTTTTCCTGTTCCCGTCGAACATGGCCCTTACTTCTGCCTGGTCGGCGTGTATTTCGGCAATGTCAGCTGTTATATGTCCATTATCATTTTTAGGAACAGGAAAAGCCTGTACGGATACCTGCTGAAAGAAGTCGGCCGGTTGCTCCAGTTGAATCTCGATTTTTTTGCCTCCTGTGACTCTGGTCTCAGAAGATGTGAGATAACGCATCGCCTCTTCGGGTTTTACCCAGGGACCTCCGGACATACTCCATCCCGGTCCGTTGAACATGCCGACTTTGATCCCCAGCCTGTCGGCTTCTTTGATAGCATGTTCGACACAACTCCACCATTCTTCGCTGAGGACTTTCACTTTCCCCCAGGGATTTCCCGGGTCGACAACGTTACCGATGAGCGCTTCACCGATACCTACTTCAGCCATCGTTTCCAAATCCCGTGTAATACCTTCTTTCGATATATTATCACTGATCCAGTACCAGTACACCCAGGGTTTTGTGGACTCGGGTGGATTATCGAATGCTTCTTCAAAGGTGGTATCGTTTTTCTCTTTACACGCATTGAAGAAGATGTTTGTCAGTAATATTAGTAAGATAAAAAATACATTTCTCATTCTGATTACTTTTGTATTTGATTAAAAGATAGTCTCTGATGGTACTTATTTGGATGTGAAAATCAATTTGACAGGTCCGAATAGCCCCGCATTACATTGGTTTAGATCCGGTATTCCTTTCCAACCCCAGGTACGGAGTTTTCCCATATCCTCTTTCATCCACATTTTATTGGCTATCAGGTTTCCTATTTTTATCCTGATTTTATTCTCTCCCTGTTTTAATGTGTTAGAAATGTCAAATTTGAAAGGAGGCCATAAACGGGCTCCAACTGGTTGATCATTGACAAAAACTTCGGCCATATATTTTACTTCGCCTAAATCAATAAAAACATTTGAAGACGTATCGTCTATCGTAATTGAAGTTTCATATTCTAAAAATCCGGAATATTGTTGAAGTCCATAAGTGTACCACGAAGTCAGTTTTTGATTCTCTTTCATACCAACTGTAAATTTAAAAGGAGCAACAGTTATTTTTTCTTCCTTCCGGTTTATTACAAACGATAGTAATTTTGATTCCGGAGCCAGGTTGATTAAAGAATCCGTTACCTTTATCTTTTTATCATTCAGCCAGATTTCTTTTCCCAACATATAGGATGGAACTACAACTGATTTTGTACCTACCGGAATATTCATTCTCCAATAACCATAGATGCTTTTAATATTATTTTCGTCTTGGCGGGAATAATATTTCCAGTTCGAGTCATCATATCCTAATCGTAAAAACTCATTTTCTTTCAACCGGCTATCTGAATATAATACTTTTGCCGTTGTTTTATAAATAGTGTTTTCATTTGGATAACTAATTTCCC
Organism: Parabacteroides caecihominis; assembly: GCF_023656785.1. Taxonomy (NCBI): domain Bacteria; kingdom Pseudomonadati; phylum Bacteroidota; class Bacteroidia; order Bacteroidales; family Tannerellaceae; genus Parabacteroides; species Parabacteroides caecihominis. The sequence goes on along the minus strand of NZ_JAMOKS010000015.1, from coordinate 154,902 downwards.
ATGTGGTATCGATTATTCTTTCTTTGGTGGTGATATCCGGTTTCACTTCTCTTGAATTTGTTTTATCCGGATTAAAAGCCAGCCAATAAGCTTCAAACGGATTCAATGTCAGGGATACTTTCTGATATCCGTTCTCTGTTGTCGATGGAATAATCTTTTTCTGACCTGTCTCACAATCCCATATTTCAGCAACTCCTTTTCCATCTCTAAGCCATGCGGTGAAATGTTTTAATGTATCGGTATTGTTTGCAAACCAGTATAAATTAGTATTACCGGCCTTTCTTTGAGCCGTATATAATCTACCTGAGTTTTTAAGACGTATCTGAGGTGCCATCTTTTCGTTTAAGACGGTGATCATTGCCTCCATTTTGTTTTTATCAGATGCTAAATTGATAACGTTCGGAAACTGTTTTAATGTTTTTGCCTGGGCTATAATTGTTTTATCGTTTAATCCTTTTTCGGGAGAACCCTGAGGTAATTCACCCAATAAAACAACTAACCCTCCCTGTTTGGCGAATTCAACGATTTTTTTGAATGATGACTGAGGTATAATATAAGTTGTAGGAAGTACGATTACCTTAAAATCATGGTTGTTGATCGTTATTGTTGTGCTTTTGCCGGTGTTTTGTATTGTACTTTTCGATAAGTAATGTTTGTCGGCTATCAGGAAGTCAATATTTTCCTGATTCATCTTTCTCATAGCATCCGAATAGACTTGGTCCGTTTCAATGACGCGCGGGTCCCACGGTGCATTCTGTACACCCTTTTCTTCTGAGAAATAGTTTTCTGAAAAAGACCAGGCGGTTTCAATAGGGTGAACCAGCAGAACGTCTGCAACCAGGTTGCTTTGCCGGGTTATGAAGGCTGCTCGTCTGGCAAAATCAGTCCATTGGTGTAGATAGTTCCAATAGGGATTTTCAGTGAACCAGTCACTGGGAAAAGGTACTGTTTCCAATTGTCTGTTCATGTAAATACCATGAGGAACAACATGATTAACCCCGAATGAAGTAACGGAATTTATTGTCATTTTCATCATTTCCGGAGATTGTATCCATCCGGCCACTCCCATGATTTCGCTCATAAAAGGACGGTCTTCAAATTCTGCAACGGATTGTATTTCTTTGAAATCATGTACATCCTGAGATTTCATTTCCAGGCAGTCGTTACCGGGCATTGTTACACAGCGTGTTGTTTTCATCAAATCACCGACAGCGATTGTCTGGAGTTGTAATGACTCTTCCCACAAATTAGAAATATAATACATATTACGTTCCTTCAGCCACTTGACCAATGGTTCGAAATAACATTCATTATATACATCCGATACAACATCGAACCAGTCACATCGGGCCACTACAAATAAGCCGTCTTTGTCTTTTTCGGTTAATAAAGGCAACCATGTTCTTATATCACGTTTCTTTTTATTCTGATATTGGATTGCCAAATGTTCGGACCAGGCCATTTTCCATCCGTAATCGCCTTCATTATCAACGAATACTCCTGGAATGCTATGCCCCATGTCCTTTTTGAAATGTTTGTCGTATTGTTCATGGACTAAAGGAATAAATACTTCCATTAATTTCGGGTCCAGATAATTTACCTTTCCGCCATCAATCCCCGGATGTTTTTTTATTGTGTATGTGTAGATCATCCAGTCCCCCGAAGGAGCTGTCCATTTGATATTACTTCCTTCACCGATAATCCGTAGTGATGAGGCGTCGAGCTGGTTGTTAACCATTTTTCCGGCAACAGCGAAGTTTATCGAGTCGTATTTTACCTCTGTTTTCCCTTTTACATAATAACGTTTTGGAGCAAGATAAGTTGCTTCCAGTTCCGGGTGTTTTTGCAAAACCTTACCTGCTACTTGGCCGCTTGGCCAATTATAATCATCACAGTATCCGAGTGTTAATCCGTTATCCTTTGCATTTTGCAGTGCGTTACTAAAGCTATTGAACCAGGGTTCGGCAAGGTATTGTTCGACAGGAAGTGCTGTTACCGCATTATCAAATCCGGAACGAGGATGTGCATATCCGGGATTTAATTTTTGTTTAGCCATCTCTTCGGCCATTGAGGCTGCCGTCTGTTCGTCTCTGATCACATCGTCCCAAAACCAAAAGGTATGAGGGGCATAGAACATGGGCGGATTTTCAAACATGTTATAAATTTCCTTGTCACTGTATTTTTTTAACCATTCAGGCTGAATGTCTTTTTCTCTTTTATCCTGAGCTACTGCCATCGAAGAAATCAATAGGCTGCATGTTGTAACCAGGAACGTGTTTTTCTTTGATATATTCATGGATGTATTTCCTTTTGATTCGTGAGTAAGATTGATTCTTATCAAATAGTGCCCACTGAGTTGTAGTGAGCACTATATTTCATACGATGAGTTTTACTGACCGGATGCCTCTAATTCTTCAAGAGAACTGATTGGCGGTTCATTTTTCTCATAACCTGCATATCCGTAATTCTGGTTTATGCGACCATATAAATTAGGATCAATATTTCCTTGTGTAATAGGCCAGAATATATTATGTTTAGCAATTTTATATTCATCGCCGTGTAAAGTAGTTATACCTTTGTTATAGTAATTATTGTACTTTACGATACGGTGCCACCAGTAACTGTTACTGCTTTCGTCAGCCAGGCTTTTGGGAGACTGGTATGTCCCTTCTTTATTTGCCTTAATATATGAAACACGCACCAGTTCTACATGGCGGAATTCTTCGTACATCAATTCACGGGCTCTTTCGTCCATAATGATATCCATACCATCCAGACCGTTCATATCGGCTGCACTAAAGAATGTAGTACAATGAGCACGTTTTCTGATCCTGTTCACATCTTCTGCTGCTTTTGCATAATCGTTCAGCCAATAGTAAGCTTCAGCCCTCAGCAAGTATGCTTCTGCTAACCTATATAGGTACGTATCACCAGGGCCTCCCTGATAATCGACACCTTTATATCCATTGGCAACATCCCGGTCAACATCATCTACCCATAATTTGTAATAAGGATAACCGTACCAGCAACGTATAGTATCTTTACACAATAATGTTCCGTCATCTGCATATTTCTGAAGAGGTTTTAAATAATATTTTTCATCATCAGTACCCAACAGATTTACGTTGTTATACTTCAAATCCTCCATAGCCATCCAGTTTCCTGTTTTCCTGTCATGTCGAAGGTCATTCTCGTCTGTCCACATACTTTTTTCAGCAAAGTAAGTTGGTCTTATGAAACATTCACCTCGTCCGCATACAGCTCTTTGGTCTATATAATCAGGATATTGTGCCATAAACTCAGCTGTGCCGGCCTGTCGGCCTATTCCGATATTTTTTTTGCTTGGGGTTAAGATTCCTCTGTTAACATCGGTCATACTCCAGAATGGGGTGAAGTTGTATAAAAACATTGTAGGAACCCTACTGTCCTGATTCTCATAACGGCTGATGATGGTCATAATACTTTCTTTATTGGCCGAAATAGATTTATTGACAGGCCTGTGCAAATCCCATAAGACATTTCTCGTCATCGGACGAACATCCGGGAAAGGATTTTCAAACGTGCCGAACGGCTCTTCCATCAATTCATAACCACAATTATTTATCAGTGTGTTTGCGGCATTAAGGGCTTTTTCAAATTCGCCTGCAGCCAGATAATACTTGGTGAGCAACATCAGACAGGTTCCTTTGTTCTCTTTTCCCCAATCGTCCCTTTCCGGGATGTTTTCTACCGCAAACTCTAAGTCTTTGATCATTTTTTCAATAATCACTTCCATCTTTACTGAGCGGAAATCCAGTTTGGGAGTGGTTATTTCTTTCGAAACGAAAGGAATGTCTCCAAACTGGAAAGTAAGATGATAGTAACGCCATGCACGGTGAAAATAAGCTCTGGAAAGCATCTGGTTTTTAGTAGTCTCGTCCAAATCCAGTTCGGGAAGACGTGATATGACTGCATTGGCAAAACTGCTTCCGGATACTCCACTAGTCCAAAATGCATTGGACAGGTTGGTTCCAATAAAAAGATTGTTAGATGTTGGAGTAATATCTGAAGTAAAATTTTGTGAACCACTTAAATCTGAGATTGCAGATACTGCTACATCAGAGAAAATTAATTCGGTTGATACGGCAGTTCCATTGGAACCCAGAAAATAATAAAGCATATCACTTCTGCAACGGGTTAATGCACCTTCAAGACCTTCGACTGTTGAAAATGTAATATTAGGCTCATAAAAAGACAGAGGTTCCGGATCCAGCCAACTTTCGGAACAAGAAGCTAATGTCGATAAAACGAGCGTAAGAGAAACTGATTTGAATAGATTATTTTTCATAATAAAATGGATTAAAATGTTATACTTGCACCTAATGTATATGTCCGGGGCATAGAGCCTGTTGTTTCAACATCCCAATAATTGGCTTTTGACCATTCTTTCGAGAATGCCCATATCGCTACGTTACGGATCGTTGCATATACCCTGATATCCTGGGTGCGTAATAAAGTTGTTATTTTTTTCGGAACTCTATATCCGACAGATATATTTTCCAGACGGATAAAGTCTCTGCTGATTATTTTTTTAGGGGAGACATTTGAAGGAAGTGTAGACTTTAGACGTGCGTAAGAGTTGGACTGATTTTCAGGGGTCCAATAATTCCGTACCGGAGTATTCAAATAATCTCCTTTAAAATCAAAATAGTTTAAATAATCCGTTGTTGCAGCTTTGTGTCCCAGATAAGAGTACAGGTTGAAAGATATGTCGAAGTCTTTAAACAAGACGAAATCATTTCTGAGAGATAATCTGACTTTCGGATCTGTTTGTCCTAAAAATACATTATCATCCTGAGATATCCGGTAGTCATTATTTACATCCCGTGCCTTGGCATCGCCTGGTTTTTGTCCATATTTGGCAGCTTCTTCCGCTTCATTTTCCTGCCAGATTCCTATCATTTCAATATCCCAGATAGTCCCCATGGGTTTGTCGATAAACCAGCTTTTGTTTATATCATCAACTTCTTTTGAACCGACTATATTTCCATTTTGATCTAAGACGTCTTCATAAGTATAATATAAATGTTTAATGCGGTTTTTATTGTGAGATAAATTAAATGAAGTGTTCCAACTGAAATTTTCATTATCAATATTCACAGAATGTAATGATATTTCAAAACCACTGTTTACGACCTTTCCTAAATTTGTTACAACAGAACTATAACCGCTGATATTAGGGAGTGTGCGGTCCATCAATAAGTCTGTCGTCGGCATATAATACCATTCCAGACTTCCATTGATACGGTTATTGAGGAACCCGAAATCGAGTCCGACATTCCATGATGCTGTACTTTCCCATTTTAAATCATTATTGGCCATACGCTCAATTTGTAGAGTTGAAAGTTCATATAATGTTCCGGCAGAAGTGGCATATGAGTATTTACTGATACCGCTACCGGTGGTCAGCTGGGATAATGCCTGATAAATACCAATATCGCGGTTACCGTTTTTACCCCAGGAAATACGAAGTTTACCATTGCTCATAGGATCCCAATTAAAAAAGCTTTCATTGGAAAAATTCCAGGCCAGAGCTAATGAAGGGAAGGTAGCACGTGGATTGGAACGTCCGAAGGCTGAAAATCCATCCCGACGTACGGAAGCGGTAAACATATAACGATTATCATAAGAGTAGAACAAACGTGCCATCAGGGCATCTCCTGTGTATTTTTCATCGTTTGAACTGAATGTCTTCTCATTTGCGCTTTGCATATTATGCCATTCCAATATATCGGTGGGAGAGAACTGTTTGCCGGTCATAGATTCGCTCCAGTACTGACTTTGCTCTGCGCTTTGTAACAATGTTACATCGACTAAATGCTTTTGAGCAAATGTATAGTTCCATTTTATTATATTATCTAATGTCCAAACAATAGAACGTGAACTTGCTCTGGTAGCAGAGCCGTGTGTAGTATCGAAAACACTTTCAGAACTACTCCAGTTTCTGTCTTGTGCCCAGCTATAGCGGGGGGCAAAAGTAAATTGATAAGTGATATTGAACGGTAAAGTAAGTTTTGCAAAGAAATTACTATTGACAGTCTGTGTTCCTGCACTTTTGGATGACATGGATAAGTTATAAAAACTATTTGTGCCAGGTGCCTGATGACCTTCTCCCATAGGCCAGGGATTCAGGGAGCCATCTTCATAATAAGGGGTAGAATAAGGAGAGTTTTTACACATTTCTTCCCAGTCTACTTTTTGGAATCCCTCATCGCGACTCTGTAAAATCAGATTTGCTCCTACTTCCAGAAAGTCGGTCGCTTTAGCATCTATACGTAAGTTTGTTCTATAGTTTTTGAACCGGTCTCCTACCTGATTACCTTCATTGTCTTGATAGCCTAGTGACCAGTAATAGTTTACTCGGGACGTTTGTCCGGAAAGACTGACATTGTAGTTCTGTCGTAATCCTGTCTGCCAGGTTGCGTCATACCAGTCATATGGGGTATTGGCAAAATAATTACGACGCTCAACATCCCCTAAGCCAATACGTTGCAACCATACATCTTCCATATTAGTAGAGCCCTGACCAATTGCATCATGGTTACGCCATTGTTCTTCGGTTAAGTTATATTTCTTTAGATTCTCTGCTGTCGGTTTGCTGTAGTATCCTTTATTCTCGAATCCGTTACTGCTGGTTGCATAATCCGACCGATATTGCAGATATTCATCAGGTTCGTAATATTTACGGCTAACTCCCATTGTCGCAAATCCAACACTCCCGTCAAACTGTACAGTAGGTTTTTCTCCTCTACCTTTCTTGGTTGTTATGATAACAACTCCGTTGGCCGATTTCGCTCCGTAAATAGCGGCTGATGAAGCATCCTTTAAGACATCGACTGATTCAATATCCATAGGATTGATTTCTGAAAGGTCTCCGTTGAATGGCACTCCGTTTAAGACAATTAGCGGTGATGTTCCTCCTTTTAGAGAACGTTTCCCTCGGATAAGAAAGCCGGGACCTTCTTTAGCGTCACTGGATGAAGGCTCAACGATTAAGCCTGGGGCTGTGCCGCGGAGAATATCCTGTACTGTAGTAGGCCTTTCATTGACTAGTTTTTGTGCATCCACGTGGGTGATAGCTCCGGTTAAATCTTTCTTTTTCATGCTACCATATCCGACTACAACGACTTCGTCAAGCAATCGGGAATCTTCTTTCAGGATGATGTTAAAGATGGTTTGGTTGTTAGTAGGAATTGTTTGCTCTACATAACCGACATAAGAAATCTGTAGTATTCCGTTCTCTGCAACCTTGAGAGAAAAATGGCCATCCATATCGGATATGGCTCCATTGCTCGTTCCTTTTTCTATGATCGTAGCACCGGTAACCGGTTCTCCGTTGCTATCTTTAATAATACCGGAAATTTCTTTCTGGTCGGAGGCTGTTTTCTTAGGTTTGTCGGAAATAACAATGGATTTGGAAGATACAATATTGTACTCCAGGTTTTTTCCTGCTAATGCTTCGTTGAGTACGGAAGATACAGGAACTTTTGTTTGGGAAATGGTGATGTCTTTTGTTGCATCTATCACCACGTTTCGATAAGAAAAGCGATAAGTAGTTTGCTTTTCAATAGCAGAGAATATTTCTCTTAGAGAAACATTTTCCAAATGTATCGTTACTAGCTTTTCTTGTGCAAAGAGAGAAACAGAAAAAAAGAATAGTAACGAAAACAAGGTTAACATCCTTAATCTTAAATGTTTGTTCATTTTAATAGTTTTTAGAATTAAACTTAATGGTTCCTAAAGAATCGTTATCAATAGTAATGACAGGGTCTGTTTCATTTAGTACCGAAGAAAATATATGCTAAAGAACATAAAATGAGTATCCGGGTATTAAAAAAACCGCTTCCTTTTAGAAAGCGGTTCGATATTGACTTTAATGATTTCAGATTTTATTTCAGATAGATTTCTTTACCGTTGATAACAGCTCTTAAATGATATGAGTGTTCAAGCACTTCAAGTACTTCATTCAGATTGGTGACAGGCAGAGTGCTGGTGAAGGGATCGTTTAGATAGTCTTCGCTTTCTATTTTTATACGTACATTATAATTTACTTCAATAGTACGAATAACCTGCGACAGGGGTGTGTTGCGGAATACCATGTCACCACGCCTCCAGGCTGATATGTCCTTTATATGTTCGTCATATACGACTGTTATATTTCCGGTGGCATAATCCAGAATCGCCTTTTGGTTCTTATTTAAAATGACCTGTTTGTTTGTATGGGTAGACAGCAACGAAACACGCCCTTCTTCCAATGCCAATTCGGCTGTCCGGTCTGTTTTTCTTACCAACAGGTTGAATTTAGTACCCAGCACTTTTACCTGAAGTCCTTGTGCATTAATAAAGAAAGGTATATCCATATTATGCTTGACTTGAAAATAACCTTCTCCTCCAAAGTGAATATTTCGTTCTTTTTTATTGTAATCTTTAGGAAGATAGACAAGCCTGGATTCTGAATTGAGTGAAGCTATACTTCCGTCCGGCAGTGTAACACTGGCACGTTCACCCTGTCCCGTTTCCACTACAATCTCATTAGATAATAAAGTCGTATTTTCATGATACAAGTAGAAACTTAGTATTACAAAGACTGGTAATAGGACAGCTGCGGCCAACTGTGTCCAGCGAAGAATCAGGGAAAAGCGGTTACTTTGGGGTTTAACTCCCTGATCGATTTTGCTTTTTATTTTCTGCAACAGTTTGTCATCTACAGAAGAAGTATCGATCTCCTCATGTAGCCAGTCGTCAAGGATCAGTCTCTCCAGGTCCTGATTATCCATCGCATTGGTACTTCTTTTAAGTTCCGATAGATCTTCAGGACTCAATTCATTTATTCTGTATTTCTTTATCAAGTTATTCATTCTATTCTGTATGTTATAGACAAACAATTATCTGATTCGTACTAATTAAACCGATTTAATTAATAAATAATAACACAAGATATATTCCAAGGCTTCCCAATTTCTCTTTAAGGCTTTTAAGTCCAAGGGAAAGCTGGTTTTTTACCGTTTGTTCACTCAGTGATAGTTTGTCTGCTATTTCTTTATTTGAGAATTGTTCTATTTTAGACAAGGTAATTACTTTTTGTTGTGTTTCAGGCAGTGTTTTCAATATGGCACGAAACTTTGCTACAAATTCCTGATATTCTAGCTGGTATGAGGCATCATCTACCGAGTGTTCATTTACGTACTGAATATACTCTTCATATTCCGGTTGATTGATTTTAGTACGGAATGCATTAATGAGATAATGTTTTGTCATAATGAAAAGGAGAGAACGGAGTGTATCTTCCTGTCGTATCTTCGCTCGGTTTGTCCAAAGCCTCATAAATACATCCTGTACAATTTCTTCTGATTCTTCCTGAGATTTTGTGAATTGCAGGCTATACGCAAATAAACGTTTTGCGTACATCTGATATATCCTCTCAAAAGCTTTGTAAGAGCCGTTTTTCAATGACAGGATAAGCTGTGGCTCATTATCTTGCATTTGTTTTTCCAAAATACTCAATTAGATTAATCTCGATATCTGTCCTTTTTTACGCTGCAAACTTACATAAAATCTTTATTTATAAATGTATTTAATAATAATAAAGATCACTTTTCTTTTTGCTTTTTCCCATATATCATTCCACCGATAGCCAGTATCCCAAGTAGCCCCGTGACAATAAATGCCCAGATATTGGCTACACGCGATTGGGCTTCCAAAGTATAATCACCAGGTAATAGCCGGTAGGCGTCTATCTTCCAATAAGGAGTTTCTCCTTCGTGTAGCGTGGTATTGGTTGTTATCAACTGGCCCGGCATATTAAGTTCGTATTTTATCTGGTGGTTGAATAACTCTATCGGACGGCATTTCTCTTCAAATAACCGGTTTATCTGGTCTTTGTCTTTCTGCTGATATGCAGTGGAGAAATAGTTCGTCTGGTAGAAAGTGTCGAGTAGCTGATATATATCTATCGAATCCAGGTCTGTATCTTCTCCTTTACTCATGGCTGATTTTTTGATGGCTTCTTTGTCTGCTTTCAGCCTTGAGATAAAGGTTTTATTACCGGACTTAGCTTCCCATTCCTCAATAGTTTCAAAGCGGATTTCAAACAAACTCTCATTATACCATTTCACGAAACGATCTGTCAAGTCATTCAGCTTATCGTTTAGCTCAAGTCCGTTCATACCCCGTGTTCGAGTTAGGTCGCCCTGAAAGAGCAGTTCTTGTTCTTGCTTGTTCAGGTAATGTTCAAGGGGGATAGGGCCTCTTTCTTCAATTTGACGGTAGTTGCAGGTGAATGTATAATAGGTATAAAACCATCTGAAATGTTTTTCCAGCTTTTCCTGCGGAACGGCTAATGGCTCCATCCATTTCTTTTCAGGAGTGAGCCGGAGAGGGGTATTCCATATATTCCATGTGCGTTTGACTTTTACATTCAATTGCTCCTCTTTACCGAATGAGTCGTTTTTCTTTCCTAAGATTACAAAAGGAATACTGGGATTCAAAGGAATCTGTTGCCAGTCCTGGATGGAGAACAGGAAAGGAGAGTGTGAGCCGTCGCCCGCCATAAAAGCGGAGTCTCCGTGTGCATATACTTCACGATCAATTTGTCCGTCCGGATAAATTTGTGTCACTATCCGGTGATTGGAAGAACAGGAGGCCATAAAAAGCAGTCCTGAAATGATTGATATATATCCTTTTGTTTTCATCTTTTGTTCGTTTTAGTGAATGATGGTTTCTACAGAAATTCTCTTGGACAGGAAGGAGGCTTTTCTTTTTGATAGTTCTTCTTTATATTCCTTCCATTGTTCGGATAGATAGCGGCTTTTTTCGAGTAAGCTACTTTCTGGGCTCCAACTATCGGGTAGGGAGTAGGCTTTCCCTTGCCAGATAGCGTTATTCGCATAAGATTGTTTCGGGTACTGCTTGTCTTGTGAAAAGAAAATGGTTTCGCTGATCAGAAAACAAAGCAGGAGAGCTGCTGCAATACCGGATATTTTGCTGACCGATAGTAATATCCTGTTTGTTTTACTTTTCCCTTTTGCTTCTTTCAGAAGGGACGTTCCGGAAGGTAAGGTTTTTATTTTGTTCAAAATATCATTTGTCAGCTCTTCCGGAGCATTCAAGACTGGTTCGGTATTTTTTAGTTTGTCCAGCCATTTTCCGTATGTTTCATCTTCTCTTTTCATAGGTTGTTCTCCATCTGATTTATTTTCATTCGTATCTGTTTGCGTGCCTGGTAAAGATTGCTTTTTATCTTTTCGGCAGACATACCGGTGATAGCTTCTACTTCGGATACTTCAAGGCCCTCTACTTCCCTTAGGGTGAACACTAGTTTTTGTTTTGGGGTGAGTTCCTCGGTGAACCGGAGTATCAGGTTCTTTAAGTCTTTGTTTATAAGACTTTGTTCCATGTTTTCTTCAGAAGATAAGGGGAGGTTATCGACAGATGGTCCTTGCATGTTTCCCGAAGGGGTATGTTGCAGAAAGCGCAGGCGGTCGCAACAAATGTTTCCGGTAATTTTATAGAGCCAGGTTGAGAAGCGGTATTCCCGGTTATACTTGTCAAGATTCAACCAAACTTTTATAAATGTTTCCTGTACCATATCTCTAGCCTCTTCTTCATTACAGAGTAAGCGAAATGCCAGTCGGAATACAAGTTGCCGGTATTCTGTGACTAATAGGGCAAAAGCGGTCATGTCCTGCTTTTTGCTTTTATCTATTAGTACTTGTATTTCTTCTTCATTCATCATACTTCTTGTCCGTTTATAATATGATACGTAAAAAAGGGGAGATGGTCGAATTATTTTAAATAAAAAAAGAGGCTCACCTCTGAAGTGAACCTCTTTGCCTTTGTGTGGAGAATATCGGACTCGAACCGATCACCTTTAGACTGCCAGTCTAACGCTCTAGCCAGATGAGCTAATCCCCCGTTGTTTTATTTTCGAGTGCAAATATAGAGTTTTTCCTGATATTAGCACTATCTTTGTGTAAGAAATTTAGAGAAAAAGAATATGATCGTTTATAATACAACATTTAATATAGAGAATGATATCCTTGCCGAGTGTATTGAATATCTGAAAAAGAGTTATATACCCCGTGCGGCAGCTAGCGGATTTCTGCGGACACCTTATCTGCGTCGTATTTTACAGGACGAGACGGAGGATGCAACCAGCTATTCGGTTCAGTTCCATGTAAAGAATCCGGAAACGCTGGAATATTGGATGCAGTCCGAAGGTCGTGACCTGCAACAGGAGCTAGTGAACCGTTTCGGAACAAAGCTGGTGGGTTTCAGTACCTTATTGGAGGAAATAGACCTGGAGTCATGACGAAAGACCGTGTCATATTGGGTATTGACCCCGGAACAATCGTGATGGGATACGGCATTCTGAAGATTGAAGGGAATAAACCGAAGCTCGAAGCTATGGGCGTTCTTCAACTGAATAAGTACGAGGACCATTACTTGCGTTTGAAAAAGATATTCGAACGGGTACTGGCCCTTATCGACCAGTATCACCCTGACGAATTGGCAATCGAAGCACCGTTCTTCGGGAAGAACGTACAGAGTATGTTGAAGCTGGGAAGGGCGCAAGGTGTTGCTATGGCAGCAGCATTGGAACGCGAAATTCCTATCTTCGAATATGCACCGTTGAAGATCAAGATGTCTATTACCGGTAACGGAAATGCAGCCAAAGAACAGGTGGCGGGAATGTTGCAACGTTTCCTGCATATCCCTCAGGAGTCGATGTTGCCCCAGCTGGATGCAACCGACGGATTGGCAGCCGCTGTTTGTCATTATTTCCAGACTAATAATCCGATATCGGAAAAGAAATATAGCGGATGGAAAGATTTCATGGCAAAGAACCCCGGTAAAGTACGGAAGTAAGCAGAACATACCGCATAAAAAACTCCGGCCCTTGGTTAACAGGAGCTGGAGTTTCTTTATTGAGAAAAGAAATTATCTTTTGCCAAGTTCATGATCCAGAAGGATGGCATGATGTTCGCCGTACAGCTTCAACTTGTCGACGATTGCTTTTGCTGTCGATTCTTCTTCTACCTGTTCGCGAACGAAACCGTATAAAAAGTCTTTGGCTGCATGATCGTTGTCTGCTTCTGCAATATCGACCATCTTGTCAATCAGTTCTGATACATGTACTTCGTGTTTGTAGACATGTTCGAATACTTCCAGTGGAGTACCCCATGCAGTCGGAACGACATTGATCTGATTGATGACGATGTCGCCACCGCGGTCGATAGCGAAATCGATCATTTTGTGGGCATGTTCCATCTCTTCTTCAGCCTGTTTCCGCATCCAGTGTGCACAACCGTTCAGTCCTGCTTTCTGGAAATAGATCGACATTGACAGGTACAGGTTTGAAGACCACATTTCAGCTTCTACCTGTTCATTGAAAGCTTTTGATAAGTTCTTACTTAAGATCATAATATTTTACTTTTATTGAGTTGTATTTGTATAAAATTGGTCACAAAAAGTGTGCCAGACTATTTTATACAATACCTTGTGCCATCATGGCTTTGGCAACTTTCATGAAGCCGGCAATGTTGGCACCTTTCACATAGTTCACATAATTACCGTCTTTACCGTGGGCGACACATTGTTCGTGAATAGCGCCCATGATCTGATGCAATCTGGCATCCACTTCATCGGCAGTCCAGGAGATATGCATGGCATTCTGTGTCATTTCCAGTCCAGAAGTAGCTACGCCGCCGGCATTAACCGCTTTGCCCGGAGCAAATAGTTGTTTGTGTTCGATAAACAGGTCGACTGCTTCGGCCGTGCATCCCATGTTGGAAACTTCGGCAACGCATAACGTTTTGTTCTCGATCAGCTTGCGGGCATCATCGGCATCCAGTTCGTTCTGTGTGGCGCAGGGTAGGGCGATATCCACTTTCTGTTCCCAGGGTTTCTTGCCGGGATAGAAAGTGGCGTTGGGATATTCGTCGGCATAAGGAGCCACGATATCGTTGCCACTGTTACGCAGTTCCAGCATGTATTCGATTTTATCACCCGAAATACCGTCCGGATCATAAACATATCCGTCCGGACCGGAGATGGTTACGACTTTGGCTCCCAATTCGGTCGCTTTCTTCGTTGCTCCCCAGGCTACATTTCCGAAGCCGGAAACGGCAACTGTCTTACCTTTTATATCTATGCCGTGAGTTTCAAGCATTTGATGTACGAAATATAAAGCACCGTATCCGGTTGCTTCCGGACGAAGGATCGAACCTCCGAACTCCATGCCTTTACCTGTAAAAGTACCGGTGTTTTCGCGAGCCAGTTTCTTGTACATGCCATACATATAACCGACTTCACGTCCGCCAACGCCAATGTCGCCTGCCGGAACATCGCGGTCCGGTCCTAGGTTACGCCACAGTTCCATGATAAAAGCCTGGCAGAAACGCATGATTTCTGCGTCGCTCTTGCCACGGGGTGCAAAATCGGACCCACCTTTACCGCCGCCCATCGGCAGGGTTGTCAGCGCATTTTTGAACGTTTGCTCGAAGCCCAGGAACTTCAGGATAGATAAGTTTACCGACGGGTGGAAACGGATTCCTCCCTTATACGGGCCAATCGCATTATTAAATTGTACGCGATATCCTAAATTAACTTGCACTTCACCTTTATCGTCTACCCAAGGTACACGGAAAGTAAAAATGCGTTCGGGTTCAACCAACCGTTCGATGATTTTGGCTTTCTCGAACTCTGGATGCTGGTTATAAACCTCTTCTATTGATAAAAGAACTTCTTTCACGGCCTGCAAGTACTCTTTTTCACCCGGGTGCTTTGCTTCCAGTGCAGATAAAATAACTTCTGTCTTCATAGCGTTTCTTGCTTTTAGGAATAACAATGTGTAGGCAAATGTAGCGAATCCTATGGAATGACCAAGTGTTTTGCTTACTTTTTGATAGTGAAATTTATGTTTTTGATGCATATTTTGGAATAGAGAGAGGAGGCAGAGTTTCTGAAAGAGGTTGTTCGTTTGAAGTTTTTCGGTTATTTGTGGTGATTGGGATATGATTATGTAACCTACCTAGCATATTTTTCCTTATTTTTGGGCGCATATAATTCTATGAAATCATTATGAGCGGAATACCGGACTTTCAGAACCTTGTGTTTAAAGACACATCATTCGCCAATCTAATGAATAAGCGTATATATAATGTACTGCTTATCGCTACAAAATACGACGCCTTTATGCTGGAAGACGACGGACGGGTAGATGAACAGATATTCAATGAATATACTTCACTCAGCCTGCGTTATCCTCCCCGTTTTACTCAGGTGACAACGGAAGAAGAGGCGCTTGCCGAACTAAAAGATCGTAATTTCGAATTAATCATCTGCATGCCGAATATGGATAACCGTGATATTTTTGCGGCGGCAAAGGAGATAAAGATACATTATCCGAATATCCCGATCGTGGTGCTCACGCCTTTCTCGAAAGAGGTCTCCAAACGTATTGCCAATGAAGACTTGAGTGCGATAGATTACGTATTCAGTTGGTTGGGCAATGCCGAGCTGCTGTTGGCTATTATCAAACTGATCGAGGATAAGATGAATGCACCCGATGATACGGCAAGTGTCGGGGTACAGATCATCTTGCTGGTGGAAGACTCCATCCGTTTCTATTCGTCTGCTTTGCCCCATCTGTATAAATTCGTATTGGAACAGAGCCAGATGTTTGCGAAGGAAGCGTTGAACGGTCACCAGCAAACCCTCCGGATGCGTGGTCGTCCCAAAATTAAGCTAGCCCGTACTTATGAAGAGGCTGTCCGTATTTTTAATCAATACCGGGATAATATGCTCGGTATCGTTTCGGATATGAGCTTTATGCACGACGGGGTGAAAGACCCCTATGCCGGATATAAGTTTGGGCAGTATGTCCGCAAGACCGGATTGATCATTCCTTTTGTGCTGGAATCGTCCGAGTCGAGCAATAAAGTATATGCCAAAGAGTTGGGAGCCTCGTTTATCGATAAGAATTCGAAAAGTTACCCGCAGGATTTGCGTAAGAAGATCATGCAACGTTTCGGGTTCGGCGATTTTGTAATCCTGAATCCGCAGACGAAGGAAGAGATTATGCGTATCAAAGATTTGAAGGACTTGCAAAAGAAAGTGTATCAGATTCCCGACGATTCGCTGGTCTATCACCTTTCGCGCAACCATTTCTCCCGTTTCTTTTATTCGCGTGCCATGTTTCCGCCGGCAGAAGTGTTGAAGCGGGTCGATGTAAGCGATTATAAGGATATGGATGAAGCACGTAAGCTGATATTCGACCTGATTGTGCAGTACCGGCGCATGAAAAATTCCGGTGTCGTGGCTATTTATCAGAAAGACCGTTTCGACGAATACAGTAACTTTGCTCGTATCGGTGACGGTTCGTTGGGAGGAAAGGGTAGAGGACTGGCTTTTATGGGCGCGATGGTCAAGCGTTATCCCAAACTGGAGACGGAGAACTTTAACACGAATATTCCGAAGACCGTTGTGATCTGTACGGATATCTTCGATGAGTTCATGGAGACAAACGAACTTCTGCCCGTCGCCTTGAGTGATGCGGATGACGAAACGATACTGAAATACTTCCTCCGTGCCAGTCTGCCGGCCAGTTTGATCGATGACTTGATGGCTTTTTTCGATGTGGTGAAAAGCCCGATAGCCGTCCGTTCGTCCAGTTTGCTGGAAGATTCGCATTATCAACCGTTCGCCGGGATTTATTCTACCTATATGATTCCCCGGTTGGAAGATAAATATGAAATGCTCCGCCTGCTGAGCGATGCGATCAAGGCGGTTTATGCATCTGTCTTTTACCGTGACAGTAAGGGATATATGACTGCTACATCCAACCTGATCGACCAGGAAAAGATGGCGATCGTTTTGCAGGAAGTGGTGGGAAACCGTTACAACGATCATTTCTACCCGACTATCTCCGGCGTGGCCCGTTCGCTGAATTTCTACCCGATCGGTAATGAAAAGGCGGAAGACGGAATTGCCAATATTGCCCTCGGTCTGGGTAAATATATCGTAGATGGCGGACAGACGTTGCGTTTCTCTCCCCGTCATCCGCACAATATCTTGCAGATGAGTACGATGGATTTTGCCCTCCGTGAGACGCAAACCCGTTTCTATGCACTCGACCTGAAGAACCTGGCGGAACAGTTCTCTATCGATGATTCGTTTAACCTGCAACGATTAGGATTGAAGGAAGCCGATGCGGACGGTTCTCTGAAATATATTGTTTCCACTTACGATCCGTATGATCAGATTATCCGTGACGGTTATTATCCCGGTGGTCGTAAAATCCTGTCGTTCGTAAATATTCTCCAACACGACGTTTTCCCTCTGGCGAAGACGTTGGATGAGTTACTTCGCATCGGGCAGGCCGAGATGGGACGTCCTGTTGAAATAGAGTTTGCGGTAAATGTCGATCCGAACAACCACGACAAGGCAACTTTCTATCTCCTTCAAATTCGTCCGATCGTCGATAATAAGGAAATTATGGATGAAGACCTGACGCAAGTCAGCAATGAAGAAACGATCCTTTCGTCCACCAGCGTGCTCGGTCATGGCATCGTGACGGATGTGCAGGATATTATCTATGTAAAGAGCGGTGCTTTCAACTCGTCGAACAACCAGTTGATAGCCTATGAAATAGAAAAACTGAACCGTCGTTTTACGGAAGAAGAGAAGAATTACGTGCTGGTCGGTCCCGGACGTTGGGGAAGCAGTGACCATTGGCTGGGGATTCCGGTGAAGTGGCCGCATATCAGTAATGCCCGTGTAATCGTGGAGTGTGGTTTGGAAAATTATCGTGTCGACCCAAGCCAGGGAACGCATTTCTTCCAGAACCTGACATCCTTCGGTGTCGGATATTTCACCATCAACCCGTTTAAGGGAGACGGCTGGTTTGACGAGGAGTATCTGAATGCCTTGCCGGCTGTCGAGGATACCGAATATCTGCGGCATATCCATTTCGACAAGCCAATCGTCATTAAGATGGACGGAAAGAAGAGTTTGGGTGTGGTGTTGAAACCGGAATAATAAATAAAAGGCGGAGCTTTGATATAAGGCTCCGTTTTTGTTTGGCAGAGAGACTAAGCGGTATCATTGTCTGGTTGCGCATAAAAAACCTTTTGTTTCTCATGATTTATTTCGGTTGATCTTTTTTTAGTCTTACTTTATTGTTTTACATTTGCAAAAGTAAGATAACGCATGAAAACTAAAACTTGTATGTCGTATGGCTGCATCAGGTGGACATGTTGAGTATTTGGGCGGATAAAAAGGGAACAAATGGAACAGTGCGAAGTGGAATCCGGTGGGAATAAGGATATTTCTTCTGATGGGGAAATATCCCGATTAATACAAGATCAATTCCTGTTCACGGAGAGTATTTATGCAAGTTTACCGATAAGTATTGAGATTTATGATGCAAACGGAGTCCTGCGCAGTATAAATGACAGTGCTTTGCGAATGTATGGAGTGGATGACAAGGCGACTGTTATCAATAAAGTAAATCTTTTCAATAGTCCTTATGTTGATGATGCACTGGAGGCTAAAATAAGGTTGGGGAAGGATATTATCCTGGAGTTTGAATATGACTTCGACCGGATAAATAACAAGGCCTACTATTCGTCCAATAATAAAAATACAATGATTTATAAAGTCCAGGTAGTTCCTGTGAGGAGTAAACGGGGAACTATTATCGGGCACATATTACTTTCCAATGATGTAACGGATGTAAAAGAGGTTGAGTTTCGTACGGAAGAGACTAAGAAGAATCTGGAAATGGCAATGGATGCAGCTCATATGTCATCCTGGGTGTATGATGTGGATAAGGAATCCTTCGATCCGTTGTACGGAGATGTTGTCGCCACAGATAATATGCCAATGGAGGAGCTGCTGAGTGTGTTGCATCCCCAGGACCGTGATCCGTTGCGCCGGCTTTTTTTCCAATTGATCAGTAAGGAAGTTCAGTACGGACAAATGACGCTGCGCTTTTATAATGAACAGGAGAAGCAATACCGTTATTATGAAAGCAGGATGCGGCTCTCTTCTGCACATTTAGGTAAATTGCAAATCGTCGGTACACAACTGGATATAACGGAAAAGATTCTGTTGGCGAAAAAAACGCAGGATCTGATTGCCAAGCGTGAACTGGCGATGAAGGTCAGTAATATCGTCCACTGGGACTTTGACGTGCGGACGCAGAAATTCGAATCCTATAACGACCCGGTCAACGACTATGAAAGCAGTCGGTTGTTGGACCTGGATGAGTATATGGAAGTCATCCATCCCGAAGATCGTTCGGATTTTCGGCAGGCTATGCAACCGATGCTGGATGGTGAAGATGATACGATCAATTTCACTTGCCGCATACGGACGAAACGCGATGAGGTCTGGCAATATAGTGATTTCATAGGTGTTCCTTTCGAGAAGGATGAAAACGGGAATATCGTGCGGTTTACCGGCTTCCGGCAGAATATACCCAAGCTGCAGAAACTCAACCGGGAACTGAAAGACAGGAATAGCAGGATCGAACTTTCTTTTAGGACGGTCGGTATGTCTTACTGGGATTTTGATGTAAAGAACGACCGGTTTAGGGCATTCAATGATCCGGTAAACGACTATCATTCCGAGAAAACGATTTCTCCGGAAGAATATATTATGGCAACTCATCCGGAGGATCTTGAAGTTGTTCGCGGGTATATTGACCATATGCGTCGGGGAATTGATAAAGACTTCAATTTGAAATACCGTTCGAAGACGAAGTGGGATGACGAGTGGCAAACCTTGCTGGTTACCGGCATCCAGATCGAGAGAGACAGAGACGGACGTGTCACCCGTTATACCGGTATAACGATCAATAATACGAAGTGGGAGAAGATGATTCAGGAACTGAAGGAACTAAAGGAAAAGGCAGAGTTGTCCGACCGGCTCAAATCAGCTTTTCTCGCCAATATGAGTCATGAGATACGGACGCCCCTGAATGCCATAGTCGGTTTTTCGGAATTGCTTTTGAGTTGTGATGACGTGGAAGAGAAAGAGGAATATGTAAATATAATTCAGTCCAACAATGAGCTGCTGCTGCGGTTAATCAATGATATTCTCGATCTGTCGAAGATAGAATCGGGTATTGTCGAACGGAAGGATGAGACTTTTAACTTGGCTAAAGTGTGCAGCGAACTCTATGCTACCATCCATCCGAAGATAACCAACCCGGCGGTTGAGTTTATCCTGGATACCTCCAGTCCTGATTGTTGTGTGTTTCTGGATCGGAACCGTCTGAAACAGGTATGGATGAATTTCCTGACCAATGCGATAAAATGTACACGGACCGGATATGTAAAAATGGGATATTCTGTCAAGGAAGATGGTTTCCGGATATATGTTGAAGATACGGGGATCGGTATTCCGGAAGAAAAGCATGACAAGGTTTTTGCGCGGTTTGAAAAACTGAATGAGTTTGCACAGGGGACAGGTCTCGGCCTGACTATTTCCAAAGCGATTGTTGAATCGACCGGAGGCGAAGTCGGTTTCACTTCCGTACTGGGTGCCGGATCAACTTTCTGGGCGTGGTTCCCTTGCTTCATAACAAAGCCCTCACAGCTTTGAGCGGAGAGGGCTTTGTTGTATAATATAATGTAGACCGGTCAGTCTTTCTTCTTAATGAAGTCTGACGGGTAATTCACCTTGTTGATGATCTCATTATCTTTCAGGCGTATCCAGGTTTTGAAACCATTCTCACCTTCCGTCATTTCAATCACACGGGCGCCATTTGTCAGGTTGTTGTAAACAGTGTTGCCACCGGTATAGCGGCCGTAAGCCAGCAGGATACCTTTCCAGTAAACGGCATAATCATCGTCGTGGTCGTGACCAACGAATACTCCTTGTATATCGCCCATTTCTTTCATGGAAGCGAACAGTCCGGAGTTGAGTTGCGGAGCGCAAGCCTTTTCCTTACGTGTTCCTACCAGAATGGCTGTTTCATCGGAAGCCGCCTGGTTGTATTCCGGCAGAGCGATATGGAAGAAAGCCAGTGAAGGAATCGGGGTACCTCCGTTCTGTTTGGTGTATTTGGCACTGTTCTCACGATACCATTGGATCTGGTCGAATTTGATATAATCGTATCCGCCGATGCCATTGATCTGGGAGTATGAATGTGAGTCCATGCAATAAAGGATGGTAGCATCCTTACTTCCATCCGATGATTTGACCGGTAGGATATAATTGCTTGCTCCCGATACACCTTTTACAGAATCTGTCAGGTTGTAGGGGATCGTTTTAATGATGTCGAACAATTCGGTGCGTGTCAGGCCCTGTTCGTTGTCGTGATTACCGAATGTCATTCCAAAAGGAATCTTACGGTCGGAAGCCAGTTTTAAGACTTTCCGCATGCCTTCTTCGGCTGGTTTCCCGTAGATCACATCGCCGGTGAAAAGAACCAGGTCCGGTTTTTCTGCATCCAGCACTTCATTGATCCTTTCAATCGAAATGGCCGATTTAGGATTCTCATATATATAATGTACGTCAGTAAACTGGACGATCTTGAACTTTCCGTCTTTATTGAACTTCAGTGACGGCTGTTGGGCGTTACCGTTCAACAGGCCACCCAACAGGAATAATGCACTTATAAATAACTGTTTCATTGTTTTCTCTTATTTATTTGAATACCGGCATCGGACGTCCGATCCATACCTGAGGCTGAGTCAGACCTAATAATTTAGCCAGTGTGGAAGCACAGTCGAACTGCATCATGCTGATGTCGTCAAAGCAATAGCCTTTCTTTACGTTCTTTCCTGCAATGATGAACGGAGTTTCCATCTCCTGCATTGTCTTGCCGCCATGTCCTTTGTTGATACCACCGTGGTCGGCTGTGATAACAAAAATAGTTTCATCCATTATGCCGGCTTTTTTTACTGCTTCAACGATCTGTCCGATATAGCCGTCCAGTTCTTTCAGCTTGGCGTAGTAAGAAGGAGTATCATGACCGTCTGCATGACCGATATGGTCCGGATTGTCGAAGATAACAGCGCACAGATTCGGCTTTTTCTCTGTGATATATTTAACGGCTATTTCTGTCAGTGCTGTCGGGTTTGTGTTATAATCAGGACCTTGTGCGTGATAGCTGAGTGACAATGTGTCTACCAGATATTTGATGCCGTCCCAGTCATAGATACAACCGATCTCCGCTTTCGGGTCGGCGTCACGGTATAGCTGGAATACTGTCGGGAAGATGCCGTGCTGGTTCAGTTCGCGTGAAGGAAGCTCCGGAGTCCGTGATCCCCATTCGGTATATCCGTGAATCTCAGGACCTGCACCCATAAACATGGAAGCCCAGTTCACTGCACTGGAAGAAGGTAATACGGAACGTTTTTTCAAGGTATAAGAACCGTCTTTCATAAATTGCTTGGTGACGGGCATCTCTGCTTTTTCCACACTATAAGCACCCCAGCCATCGAGGCCGATCCAGATTACGTGTTTGGCTTTTGGTTTGGCTGCAAAAGCCGAACTGATTGTAACGATGGCTAAAACCAGAATAAGTAATAAATTTCTTTGTTTCATGATATGTGTTTAAATTTTGTATTAGTTCACCAAAGGTATGTATAATTGGCTCGAATACCCAATTATCATAAGTTCTTTTATCATTATTTTATAGTAATATCGAATTGATCGTACGACTCGGTCCTCCAGGATTTATCAGCCGTTGTCGGGGAGATAGCGAAGAGGGGAGAGAATGTTTTTATCTTGATCGTCTGTCCGTCAGGCATAAACTCCATAATCCGTAACCAGCCGTCACCTCCGTTGCCATGCCAGAAACCGTCAGCCGTCTGGGCGTTGAACATCATCTGCGGAATATCTTTGCCGGTTGCATTCTTTTCGATACTGAAACCTACATTATCTTTATGCGGAGCAATTTCACATTCATGTCCACAAATGACCATGCAGATGTTTTTGGACGGGTAGACCAGCTTTTGCCAGATGGCTTCCCCATAGTTTGCCGGAGATATTTTATAGTTCTCTTTCAGGCGCCGTTTTCCTTCGGCGGTCAGATAGGAGTGAGTCAGGAGGATCACTTTATGATCGGTATATTTGGGTTTCTCCGTAACTGCTTTTGCCCATTCGATAGCTTCGTCACGTGGGGCAAACTCTAAAGAGATCACCAGGATTTTGCCCCATGTTTCCGTATTGAATTCATAAGCAGCATTTTCGAGTGTCGGGATTCCCTGATAGTTGTTTCCTACTTCGACCAGTGAGTTTCTCCAGCAGGAGTTTCTTTCTGACGGGAAATATTCCGGTAGCCGGCATAAACGGTTTTCCGCCTTTTCGTATCCGTAATCATGGTTTCCTGTACAGACAACATAAGGCAGTTTATTATCCAGTCGGGCAAAGGCTTGTGAAGCTGCTTTCCATTGTTCTTCGCTGGTTTGGTTTCCGTTCACTCCGTCGGGGATACGGATTTCGTTCTGCTCCACCAAATCTCCGGTACAGAGCACTGCTTCGATATTCAGTCTCTCCTTATTGTTTGCCGTCCACGCGGTCATCAGTTCGAATAAAGGCTGGTTTACATCGAATTTCGTGTAACTCTGCGGGTCCGGCAACAGGATCATGGAAAATGATTTGTCGTCCGTTAATTTGGGCTGCACAGGCTGAACCTGTGCGGTAATTGTTGCCAGGTTGAATAGGCCGGCGGCGAATAAAAGAAGTCCTTTTTTCATGTGTATTTAGTTTTAAATTGTAGTTATTTCTCGGATGGTGATATTATTTCAAAGACAGTCAGGACAGCGGCATGATCGGAGGCCCAGACATCATCGATCTCCGGTGCTGTTTTTACTATTTTGGAAGAAACAGCTTTGATATTCTTTCCTTTGTAATAGAGAAAGTCAATACGGCTGACCTGGAGTTGTCCGTAAATAACGGCAAATGTCCCTTCCGGACGGGCTACTTCATCCGAATTGATTTCACGGAAGCTGTCTTTAAATCCTTCGTCCAGCATATACTGCGAGATAGGGAAAGGTACGGGACCATATCCGAAATGTATGGGGGCAGCTGCCTGGGTCCAGTCCAGATGGCTGCAAGAGTTAAAGTCACCTCCGATAATAATGGGAGTATCGTCATCCGTCAGATAAGGTTTCGTATCCTTTTCCATAATATGTTGCATATCTGCCAAACCGCGTAGGGCATCTTCTGCCACCCAAACCGAAGTGTTATGTCCTATATTGGGGTAATTGCAGGAATATTCCGGGTTATAAGCATAACGTAACCAGCAGGCGTTAACTAATAGTTGTCGGTTGCCGGGTAATGTTAGTTTCACGGGGTTGGAGTTGAAACTCTTCTTTGTCGGTATAACTTCAGTTATAGGATAACGGCTGAAGAGAACCAGATTGTCTTTCAGGGAAGGTGTTTGCATATAATATCCCAGTGAGTCTTTGATCCGTTGCTGACCTCCGTAGCCTTCCTGCATGGTAACAATATCGGCATTGGATGCCTTTACGAGATCTATAACCCGGCTGAGTCCGTCATTTCCGACATGAACACCTCCGTGCCAGATGTTCCATTGCAGGACTTTCACGATGTTGGGATTGTTTTTGCTGCTTTCCGTGATTCTTTTTTCAATGATACCGTCACTAACTTCCGGAGTATATCCGGTTTTTCCCAGTTTGAAAGAAGGTACGGATATTTTTATTTTGTTACCGGTGATGGCTTTTTGTGCTATATCGGCTGTGACCAGTAAATAATTGATACCAGGAGTCAGTGTTACGACACCCTGTTCATCTTTAAAAGTCATTTTCTTTTGAGGCTTTTCTCCTTTACCGAATAATTCGGTTTTGACTCCTGATCGGGCGGTTTTTCCCGTATAATATACGTGAAGACTGTTTATATCGGATAAAGCAGTTGTTTCAGATAAATCAAGAGAAAGTTCTGTCAGGCGTAACGGGGTCTGGCTTCCGGTAACAGCTATTCTTAATTTAAGGACCTGATCATCCTGGCTTCCCTGGTCGACATCCCATTCGCTATCGATAACGACTGCGTTGAATAATTCCTGCTGTTTATCCGGTTTTATGAATTTGGGGTTATCGTTTACTACGGTATAGGCCAGTGGAACAGAACTGTTGTATTTGTTTCTGCCGTTTCTTAGATGGTATCCAAGATCTCCTTTTCCCACCCAGTTGGTTGAAACATCTTCGATACCGTCATCGAAGTTATAGTAGGCAACCAGCGTGCCAAACTGGGGATGAGTCGGTTCAAGCGGTTTCCCCATCCACTCTTTTAATGTTTCGGTTGATACTGCCGAGTTCCATATGCGGACTTCGTCCATTAACCCGCCGAACGTTGTCGGTTCACCTTCATTTACTCCAATTGCTCCAGGCAATACGGATATGGCAGTCGTTTTACTGTCGACAACTTCTCCATCCAGATACAGCTTGGTGACAACCCCGTCACAACTTAATGCCACATGATGCCACTGGTCATCCAATACATCCTCCGACCATAAATCGGCCCATGTGTTATGCAGCCTGCCATTCTCGATAACAAGCGGCAGATAATCCGCTATATTCAACAGGCTGTATTCTCCTCCCCCGAAGATAACTTCAAGATCTTTCCATGAATTATCATCACCTTTGATCCAAGTCTCCAGTGTCCATGAGTCTTTCAGGATGCCGATACCGGTACGGACATTGTTATCTTGCCCGTCCAGGTGAAGGGCAAGATTATCGTTTGAGGCGTGTATAAAAGATAAATTTGTAAAAAGGCTGATAAATAAAAGAGTGAATATGTATTTCATGGTATTTTATTTTAATGTTTTAGTTTGAAGGTCGCCAGGACTGCTTTATGATCTGTTGGCCATGTTCCGGTAGGTTGTATAAATTTGTCCTTGCTGTTTTCTTCAGCGCGTTCACCTCGGATTATAGATTTCCGGGGACCTACCACGGCGGCATCTATTAACTTTAATTTTTTGTTAGGTTTGAAATAGATAAAATCGATACGGTCTCTTTCATCGGCTTCCGGAGCCCAGGCCAGTTTTTTTACATCGACATCGGGATTGTCTGATGGAAACGTGAAACCGGGATGTGTCACAGGATCAGGATATACTTCACGATAAGCATCTTTAAACCCGTTTTCCTCTAGAAGGACAGAACAATCCCAGCGTACGACCGTTCCATTGTGATCCCACAGGTCTTTTGTGTTTTCCTTCCAATCCAGATGGGACGGTTCATTGAAGTCTCCTCCCAGGAGGATGATATTCCCTTTTTCATTTTCGACATCTTCGATTACTCCCCGGATAGCTTCATCCCGTAGGGATTCATTATTGGCCTTTTCTATTTCCCGGGAGTCAAGAACCGGTGCGTCCAGTTTTTTCCAGGTAACGCCACTGTATCCGCGTGGCAGATAACAGGCATAATGCGTATAATCCAAATGGGCGGAATAGACAACAATGGTTTGCCCTTCGATTTCGATACGGGCTTTGAGAACTGACCCTGCATCATTTTTGAGAGGATAATTCGGCCGTTGTTCCTGTATTTTGTATTTGGAAAGGATACCGACATCCAAAGTACTGGTTTCGCCGTAATAATTAACACCTCTATCTTTTAATGCCTGCAAAATGCGCGGAATAAATTGTTTACCGTGGTAGTTTCTTACTTCACTGAACAGGACAATATCCGGAGACAACCGGCTGACTTCGTCTGCTATGGCATCGAACCCACCATCCACCATCGTACCTTCCTGCCAGATATTCATTTGCAGAACAGTCAGCTCTTTACTTTTTCCATAAAGCGTACAAGAACAAATCAATAGAATTAGAAGTGTAAAATTATATTTTTTCATGATATTCAAAGTGTATAATAAAGATGTACTCTATGAAAGATAGAGCGGTCTATATTCAAAGAGTACATCAAAAGTAGTAATATAAATTGATTATTTAATTATCCACATAATTTTGTTTACATCCTCGGAACCTCCCCATTGGCGGTTAACAGCATTGATCAGTTGTTCTTTATTGTAGTTTGTCTCAGATTCAGGATATAACCATCTTACTGGTATTTTATATTTGTCGTCATTCAAGTTTGTTTCCGGGTTGATCGGTAATTCCGGATAACCTGTACGTCTGTAATCATAATAAGAGTCCCAAGCAAGGTGGAAATAAGAAGCTAAGAATGCTTGCATCCATATTTGTTTAAGCCGGTCGAGTGATGTCCCATTTGTTTTATAAGTTACATCTTCCCCTTTTATATATTGGGAAATGTATTCATCGGTGATGATCATTCCTTGATTATATTCAGGAGAAGAAACCGTTGTGCGAACGAATTCAAAAGAGGCGCGGATACCTTTTTCATAATAATTTTGAGCAGAACCGCTAATCCATCCTTTTTCAGCAGCTTCAGCCAATACAAAATTCATATCAGCATATCCCAATCGTATAGAAGGTACTCCGACATAATCTGTGCGATAAATATCGTTGGGGCGGCAATGCATTTTGTTAGAGATCTTTTTTTGTTCCGTGTTGAATAATCCTGCGGCTTCAACTCCCTGATACGCATTCCAATCATTTTTTTCCAACAAGGTTTCGCCTTTCGGCAGATATGTTGGATCTGTCAGAGCCTGCATTGGGGCAAAATAAGAGAATAACCGATAATCTTTGTACTTTTTCAGCGGATCGATCAAAGTGGTTGTTCCTGCATACACATTGATACTTCTTGTTATATCCTGATGAAAAGGATTTTTCTGACCATCCTTATTGGAATAAGTAACCTGGAGGTTGTCATCATTTCCTTCAAAAAGATTTCCTTCTTTTACAATTTGTGAAAATTTTTCTTTGATCTGTAATTCAGGTGTGTCATCCGCTCTTTTCTGTAAAGCCATCAATACTTTCAGGCGGAGCACATTGGTTGCTTTTCTCCATTTAGCAGGATCACCGTTGTAAAACGGATCACCACTGATACCTTCCGTCGCTTTGGCAAAATGACTGTCAGCCTGTTCCAGATCATTGAGTATTCCTTTGAATACCTCTTTTTGTTCATCATATTTAGGATATCTGAACTCATTGACTTGAAGCGCTTCACTATAGGGAATGTCTCCCATATCCATTGTTGTCCGGTAAA
Organism: Parabacteroides caecihominis; assembly: GCF_023656785.1. Taxonomy (NCBI): domain Bacteria; kingdom Pseudomonadati; phylum Bacteroidota; class Bacteroidia; order Bacteroidales; family Tannerellaceae; genus Parabacteroides; species Parabacteroides caecihominis. Next base: position 126,763 of record NZ_JAMOKS010000015.1, on the reverse strand, counting down.
ATGCCCAACCTTTTAAGTAATAATAGAGTCCGGTATAAGCATCTTTATTGGATTCAGAGGCTAATTCAACCATTTTCTGTGCATTGGTAAGTCCCTGTATGGCGCTGAAGCTCCCTTTTTCCACACGATTGTATTGATAATTATCCATTTGTTCTCCCCAGAACATGCGTTTGCACATGAATTCATTATTGTCGCTACTTGCAGATTTTACATGATCCAGTATCACTTTAGTGGCAAGTAGTGCCGGAGTAACTTTTGTTGTGGCGTCAGGATTGGTATTCAGATCATCAAAAGATGATGTACATCCATTCCAGATCATAGATATTCCTATTGCACTGAAAGCAAATAAAGATTGCTTTATATATTTCATTGTTTTCATATATTTTACCTTTAGAAGTTTGCTTTTATGTTAAAACCGATGTATCGTTGAGAAGGTGAATTCAAACTTTCATAACCACTGCTGTCTCCTCCTTTGTCAGGGTCTGCATATTTGTATTCTTTTGCCCATAAAAATAAATTCTGACCTGTAAGACTGACTGATGCTGATTTCATTCCTATTTTTCCACACCACAATTGAGGTATGTCATAAGTAAATGTCAGATTTCTTAGTTTGAAAAATGTTTCATCCAATACATTCTGACGACTGGGGCGGCTTGTTGAATCGTGATATTTTGAAATATATGCTTCATAAGATACAACAACATCATTAGGAGCGAACACGCGGGTGTCACTGATGATATTTCCATCTGGATCACGTTCTACACTACCGGATACCACTTTTACACCTTCTCCGATGAATGTTTTGTTTCCATTGACCACTTCTTCATATCGCCATTGATTGTCAGAATCTTTATGTGCTCCGGAGTTCCATAACATTTGGTGGGTACGTGAATATGACATGCCACCAATACGTCCGTCAATAGTGAAGTTAAGTGTAAAGTTTTTATATTTGAAAGTATTAGTAATACCCCAAACCAGGTCAGGTGTCAGGTTTCCTACTTTGGTCTTGAAGTTTTGTTTTACCGGAATACCTCCGTTATGTATAATATTTCCGTCTGGATCTCTGTCCCAGTCGTAGATGTCGAACCAATCCCAGCTTTCTCCTTTTTTTACCCAGGGTTTTTTAGTTGAATAATCTGGGTCGATTTTGAAGTAAGAATATTTATCATGTCCCCAGTTTGTAAGGATGTCCCACTGGAAATCTTTGTTTTTTATAGGACTTCCCCCTATCGTTAATTCATAACCGTTTCTCAATCTTTCTTCTTTAAAGTTGACTTGCACAGAACTGAAACCTGTTGCTGAACTTATACCTCCGGAAATAATGAAGTCCGATTCAAGTTTTCTGAAATATGCAAAGTCTGCATATAATCTATTATTAAAGAAGTTTGCGGCTGTTCCGACTTCATATACCATTGATTTTTTTGGATGTACATTACCTCCGATTAGAGATGAAGGATAAGAAGCGGTACCAAGTCCGTCCCAAACATTCGTAGAGACAGAGTAAACATTATTGTTGTCATAGACGCCTGCATCCTGTTTGGAGGTTGTCCATGAACCTCTTATCTTCCAGAAATTCCAAGCTTCGGGTAAAGTGATGATCTCTGATAATACCACACTTCCGGCGACGGAAGGATAGAAGTAAGACCGTGTCTCTTTGGATAATGTGGATGACCAGTCGTTACGTCCGGTAACATCAAGGAAATAGGTACTGGCCCATGATAATGACAATTTACCATATAGGCTGTTCACTCTTTTCCTTTTTAATTCACTGCTGGCATCGATAGGATCGACGCTGGCTTTTAGAGAATAAAATCCGGGAATAGTCAGACCGCCGGAGGTGGTGCTTCTCATTTTGTCATCCGAATAGAAATAAATATTACCACCGGCTAATACATTCATATTTAGTTTTCCCCATGTCTTGTCTGCCATTAACATGGCGTCTGTATTGATACTGTAACCGGAAGTGCGACTGATACCGAAGAATCCGTTTTTATCCCATGCATAATTGGCACTTTTCGCATTTCTCCATTCATTTTTCTTGGAATAAAAGTCCAATCCGCCTCTTAACATGGCTTTTAGCCAAGGAGTAATTTCATAGGACGAATTCATATACACATTCAATATATCAGTATCATAAGCATCGACAACCTCGTTGGCTTTAAACCACGGATTGTCATACCAGCTATTATCGTACCAGTTTTGCTGTTCATTTTCTCTACCTTCAACCCAATAATTTTTATAATCGCGTACATCATATTCCGTACCACCCCAAATTACCATGTCATAAATATAGCTGCCGCTATAACCGGAACCGTTGTCGTTTGATGACACACGTTTGTTGTATGACGCTGATCCTTCCAGTTTGAAATTTTTGTAACTCATTTCACCTCCGGCAGTATAAGTTATTTTGTTCAGTTTTTGGTTAGGATATTGTCCCTTGTTGAACACGTGGGTCAATGATGTTCTGAACGAGCCGTACTTTCCTTTTTGCGAGACACTGACATTGTTGTTTGTAATCGCACTGAATTGGAGGAAGTTTTTAAAGTTATTTTTTCCTTTGGATGTTAACTCCATTTCTCTCCACTCGAATGTTTCCGGGTCGTATTGAATAGCCGTTCTTCCGATATCCAATTTGTCTCCCCATACATAATCGCTGTTGTATTTTCCGCCGTAGCCTCTACTATAAGATGATTGTACTTCTGGGAATGCCAGATATCCTGCGAAAAACATTGTGTTACTGTTGATCTCTACATTGATACCTTCATTTTGTGAACCTCTCTTGGTAGTGATCATGATCGCACCGGTTGTACCGCGTGCTCCGTATAAAGCAGAAGCGGTGGCACCTTTTAAGACATCAATGGATTCGATATCGTCAGGTGCAATTTCGTTCAATGTCATATTTCCATATGGGATACCGTCGATGATCAATATGGGAGTTTCTCCTCTTAATTTCAAAGAGGGAGCTTCATTGAATTCGGTACTGTTCTTAACATTTAAACCTGCCACTTTTCCGGTTAATGAAGTTCCGACATCGATACTTTTTGCTGAGGTTAATGCTTTCGCATCTACTTTTTGAACCGCATATCCCAAAGCTTTTTCTTCACGTTTGATACCTAACGCTGTTACAACTACTTCATTTAAGTTTTGAGTGTCTTCTGTCAATTGTATGTTGAAGACTGTCTGGTTTCCTACGACAATAGCTTTGGATACATATCCGATATAGGAGATTACCAATGTCGATTTATTGGGTACGGATAAACTAAATTTGCCGTTGATATCGGTTACGGTACCGTTTGTAGATCCTTTCTCCAATACATTTGCTCCGATGATCGGTTCGCCATTACTATCGGTAATAGTACCGGATATATTTTTTATGGATTGCTGTACGACAGCACTCATCAGCATCTCTTTGGGGGAGAGGATAATGCTTTTATCCAAAACCTTATAACTGATATCCGTTCCATTGAATAATTGTTCAAGAACGTTGAATACATCCTTTTTTTTACTTTTAATAGAAACAACACGATTCGTATTTACCTGTTTGTTGTTATAGAAGAAGTGAAACTCAGATTGTTTCTCGATTTCATCCAGGACCTCTTGTACCGTTTTCTTGTTAACGTTCAGAGTTAGTGTTGTAGATTGACTGTAACTTTCGGAGGCATATGCCAGTCCGATGCATACAAATAACATTATTGCGGTGAGTCTCATACATAATGGTATTTTTTTCAGGACAATAAACGATGAATTCACCATCCTGAAATGTTGGATGCTAAAATAATTTGTCATAGATTTGTAAGTGATTTTAGAGTTAAAAAAATTCATTTGCTGGAGCTTGTCGCCAAACAAGCTTACAGTTGTTTTTCATACGGGGAAATACGCCAATATTTTCCCGTATGTTTTTTCTAAGGAGGCTTCTTTGTTTTCATGCTGTATTTAATTTAGGTTATACAAAAAATTAATATAATTCGACAATTGTCTTTTCGGATATTTTATTCTGACTGATATCCGGATCAATGAATTTGTATTGAATATCAGTAGATAAGCGAAAATGTTCAAGTATCAGATGGAGATGTTGTCCACTAAACGTTCCGGTAAACGAATTGTTATACAATAGGTCGTTCTTTACGATGAAGTTTGTATTGAATCGTTTACTCAATATTTTTAGAACTTCTTCAAATGGTGTGTTTCTTAAAATAACCAATCCATCTTTCCAGGCTATTTGTGTTGGAATATAGGATGTATGAAGTTCAATCTTTTTACTTTTAATGTTATATGAAATTTCCTCATCAGGTTTCATTATTACAGATTCTTCTTTGTTGTCCTTATTTAGGAATGAAAGTCTAACTGAACCAGAGACCAAAGTTGTAGTTACTTGATTTTTCCTCTTATAGGCTTCAATATTAAATTCTGTGCCTAATACTTCTGCTTTTATATCAAAAGGTGTATTTACTATAAATTTTTTGGTTTTATCCTTTTGGATGGAGAAGTAGGCTTCCCCGTTAATTTCTACATAACGCGTATCTCCTGTAAATTTTTGTGGATACTTCAAGTAAGATTGGGAGTTTAGCCATACTTTACTTTTGTCTGGCAGATCGACTTTAGCCACCATACCCGGATTTGTCCTGATTTCAATGTATTCAACCGGATCTTCTTTGAGAGCAAAATAAAGTGTGCTGATTAGTAAAGGTAAAACCAATATAGCAGCGATTCTTTGAAGCCAGACAAAGTAATGTTTTTTTCCGGGCTTAATGATCCTTTTCTTTACCTGGACAAGAGCCTGGTCGGAGTTTATTCCTTTTATCGTCTGAAGTGTGTCGGTTGCTAAATAAATATATTGAATGTCACGAGCTATTTTTCTGTTTTCCTCAGATTGGTTCAGCCATTCTTCTACTTCTTGTTTTTGAGTAGCGGATAGTGAACCTGAAAAGTAGTCCAGAAGCATATGTTCGTCTATGTTTTTTTGTGTATCCATTTTGTCTCTTTTATAATTAAGACTAATGAGCGGGAAAACCTCCTAAACGAAAAAGCATTTTTTTGTGATATTTTTTTTGAAAAAGTTAATCGTGTTGTAATAGGTTGATATGTTGAAAAATGTTATTTTTGCACAGACTCACATTAGTATCACTGGAATTTAATACATTATAGGTCTTAATATGCTTTCAACTACTACAGACAACACAAACGATGAGATTCTTTTTCAAAGGATTCAAGCAGGCGATGTGAAAGCATTCGATGTATTGTTTATGCGTTATTATCCTCTTTTGTGTGCATATGCCAAACAATTTGTAAATGTAGATGACGGTCAGGAGATCGTACAAGATGTGATGGTTTGGTTTTGGGAAAACAGTAGCATGCAGGTTATCGAATCCTCCCCGAAGAGTTATCTATTTAAAGCTGTAAAGAACAGATGTCTGACCCTGATCAATCGGAATGAACTGAAACAACAGATTGTAAATACGTTGTATGCAGATTGGCAGTCACAGTATGAAGATCCGGACTTCTACGTGGTTGAGGAGTTGACGAGGAATATTGAAGCAGCTTTGTCACGTTTGCCGGAAAGTTATCGGGAGGCTTTTGAAATGAATCGCTTCCAGAATATGACTTATAATGAGATAGCACAGAAACTGAATGTTTCATCTAAAACGGTCGATTACCGTATTCAACAGGCATTGAAACTTTTGCGCGTCGAGTTGAAAGACTATCTGCCATTATTAATGGCCTTAGTCAGAATTGTCTGAAAGACATTTCCGGCTAAAGCCATCCTGATGTATTATTGTCTTTATCCTCGTATTATAAACCTTTCATCCATTCTTCCGCTTTTGCCAAAGCCTCCGGCTTGCCTATATCCAGCAACTGTAAGTTTTCGGCTGCATAGGCATGGATATTTGTTTTAGCACAGATGGCCAGATAGAAATTGATGATCGAGAATTTGCCCGTCCATTCTTCCATCCAGTCGAATATTTTCGGCGATAATACATGGATACCGCTGAAAGCGTATTCATTATATTGTTTGGGATCGAAATCCGGATAATAAGATTTTACTTCTCCGGTTTCATGATTTCTCCAGCCACACAACCGGCTCTCTTTGTTGAACAGGAGATAACGCGATGTATTGCGCTTGCTGACCAGTAAAGTGGCGATCGGATCTGTTTCCAAGTGGCAATTGTATAACTTTTTCAGATCGACATTCGACATGATATCGACATTGTGTACCAGAAACGGTTCGTTTCCCTGAAGGAATTTGGCCGCTTTTTTTATTCCGCCTCCCGTGTCGAGCAGGTAATCCCGTTCATCGGAGATATGGATCTGAACTCCGAAGTTGTTGTTGGCTGCCAGGAAATCGATGATCTGGTCTCCCAGGTGGTGAACGTTGATAACGATCTGATGAAACCCTGCATCCTTCAGCTTCAGAATTACATGTTCCAACATTGGTCTTCCATTTATTGGTATCAATGCTTTTGGTGTATTGTCAGTCATCGGTTTGAGGCGGGTCCCCATACCGGCTGCAAAAATCATAGCTTTCATAATATTGCGTCAAAGATTTGTTCTATATTTTGTTCCCTGTGGGTCAGGTCTACTTTTACTCCGAATTTGGCATGCAGATGCTCTGCCAGATGTTGTGCCGAATAGACAGAACGATGTTGTCCGCCGGTACAACCGAAAGAGATCATCAGATTCGTGAAACCGCGGTCCAGATAACGTTTCACCGAAGCATCCACGATCGTATATACATGTTCCAGGAATTGCGTGATCTCCCCGTCTTCTTCCAGGAAGTGGATCACTGGCTCGTCCAGTCCCGTAAAATGGTTGTATCGTTCATATTTTCCCGGGTTGTTGATGGCCCGGCAATCGAATACGAAACCACCGCCGTTTCCGCTCGGATCGTTCGGTATTCCTTTTTTGTAGGCAAAGCTGACGATCTTGACTTCCAGCATCCGTTTTTGTATGTCGTCCCTGAACTGCGTCAGGCCGGTCAGTTCTCTCAGAACGGCGCACAGGTACGGATATTCCGGATAATCATTCTTTAATAACTGCCGCAGATTGTTGATGGCGAAAGGTACGCTTTGGATAAAATGCGGTTTCTTTTCAAAGTATCCCCTGAAACCGTAGGCACCCAGCACCTGCAGAGTGCGGAACAACACGAAATGACGTAGCTGGCAGAAGAAATGTTCTTCGTCTACATCTGTATATTTTCGTAATGCTTGCAGATAATCGGCAAGCAATTCGTTTCTCAAATCTTCCGGGTAATTGGCTTTAGCCTGCCAAAGGAAAGAGGCTACGTCGTAATAGACCGGACCTTTTCGTCCTCCTTGGAAATCAATGAACCAGGGTTCGCCATCTTTGATCATGACGTTGCGTGACTGGAAATCCCGATAAAGGAAAGTGGGAGAGGTGTCCTGAAGCAATACATCGCTCATTTTCTGGAAATCATCTTCCAGGCGGTCTTCCTGAAACTCCATCCCCGTCGCTTTCAGAAAGCAATATTTGAAGTAATTCAGGTCCCAGAGAATAGAACGTTGGTTGAATTCCGGTTGAGGATAACAGTTCTCATACTCGAATCCTTCGGCGCCGGCATATTGGATAGAAGGAAGTTGCGTGATTGTTTTGTGTAACAACCGGCGTTCCTCTTCATCGAATACACAGCTTTTGCGTCCTTTTTCTATGGCATTGAAAAGCATGGTATCGCCCAGGTCTTCCTGCAAATAAAAAGAATAATCGTCCGAATAAAAATGCACTTCCGGGACGGAAATACCTTTTCCCCTGAAAAATCCGGACATATAAATAAATGCTTTGTTCTCCTCCTGGGAAGAGCCGCTGACCCCTATTAATGTTTTCGGGCCGGATATTCTGAAATACCGGCGGTTAGAACCGGATGAAGGTAGTTCTGTAATATCTTCGGCCTGTGAACCGGTATATTCGTAGTAGAGTCTTTTTAATTCTTCTGTTACCATGTTTTTTGAATTACGGCACTAAGGTAAGCCTTTTTTGTTAGGGAAGGAAACTTCTCAAAAACATTTGCAATTGTATTTGCTTTTTGTACTGATGTCTGTGGAATTACTATACGTACTAAATAGAATTACATGCCTATGTAATCAATGGTTGATAATTGTGAACCGATTGGCTCATAATTATCGGCCGATTGGTTCATAACCATCAACCAAACGGCTGACAATTATCAGCCGCTAAATAGAAAGGGAGAAATATGAGAAGAGTAAGGGTACTAAGATACGTAATATCAGTATGATTTCGCATGAAAAGTCGTCTCTTTTGTACAATATACTTGATTATTAGCGTTTGTTATGGTAATTTCGGATTTAAAATATTCTATCTTTGTACTTAGTATGGGTTAATATGTAAATCAAAAGTGAAATAATATATGAATAAAAAATCTACTTTATTGGCTGTGGCGTTGATGACTATGGGTTCTTTTACGATGAATGCAGAAGAACCGGTAAAGCTGGGTGCTACAGACGATTTTTATTATTTGAAGGTGGGCGATAAGTGTTTATCTCTGGATGGAAATAAATCGGATTCTGTGATTGTGAAACCTTACAGTGAGTTTGTTACTGAGAATGCGACGAAATCTGTTATCGACTCTGCTTTATGGCAGATCGTAGATAAGCAAACAGAGTTAGGGATTAATACTTATTTGATTAGAAATAAAGCAACACTGCAATATCTGGCTTTTGCTCCGGGAGAGAAACTTGTTCCCGTATTGAATACGAGCATCAGTGGGGTGAAGAGATGGGTGTTCACTGATGGCAGTGATTTGAAAGCTTATTATGGTGGAAGTACATATTTATCTTTATCGGTTACAGAAGAAGGTCTTTCCTTAGTAGATAATGAGGAAGGTTCTCCTTTTAAAGTTGAGATACCATCTCCTGAATTTGTTTTGACAGCGAAACAATTGGGAGCAGGTTTCCAGACCTTCCGGTTGAAGTTTGGTGATACTTACGAAGGAAACATTTTTGAAGGGAAAGACCTGTTGGCAAAAGATGTAGTTGCTACAGATAAAGAAGGATATGTTACTTTGCAAGTAAAAGGCGATGAATCTTATCCGAATGGTGTAGTTAAATATTTTGGCGTTGATACATTAAAAACATCAATTGCCGGAGCAAAAGATGCATTTGGTTATAAATTTTCATTAGATTCTACACGTACGGTTCAGAAGCCGAATGCAGCATGGCAGCAATTTAAATTTGTAATAGATTTAAAGAATGATTCGCTCTCCATGTTTGTGGCAGAGACTCCGGTGGCAGCAGAAAGTCCTTTAGTGGGGAAGATCGCCAAGGTTGTGGTTGCAGGTGTGGATAATAAGAATATTCTAACGGTGTCACTGCCTGATGAAAAAGGAGAATATCAGGGTGCAGCACCTTCTATAGCATTAACAAAAGGTTCACATGCCACGATTCCTGGTGGAACGGGTGTCTACGCACTGAAAAGTGCAAGTAAGGGTGTTAACGGAGGCAAATATTATGTTTCTGCAAATTCTTTTATGGGCGGAGATACTATTCCGTATAAAGAAGTACCCAGAGGACAATGGTATATTAAAGCTAATGGCGGCAAATACTCTGTTGTAGATCGTGAATCTAATTCAGCGTTGATCATGAATCAGGAGATTTTTGAAGTAAAGGGCCAAAAAGATACTTATCTTTTTGGTAATGATTCTATAACAGTTATAGAGCTCGCTGCTGATTTGACTGATAAATACCTGGGTTCTTTGGCTCTGACTGAACAGGAACTGGTAGATAAAGGTTTCTTGCTCAATCCGATTTCCGGAACTTCCGGGGTCGGTGATATGTATATCTATACAAATGACTCTATTTTGCAGGTAATAGCAAAGACAACAGAAAATGAAGCTATCTTTAAATTGATACCTGTCGATACTAATGTAGTAGCAGGAGCCAGACAGTTAGGTGATGAAATATCCGTCATCTCCTATGAGTTAAGAGCTTTGTATAATCCAGGTAAAGTAGCTAAACAGAGCGATAGTCTGAAATTTTCAACAACTGATCCTGCCGTTTCTTTCCAGTTTATTTCTGACCATACGCGTCAGAGTTATGCCCTGAAGACTGATGGCGGTTTGTATGTTGGAGTGAATCTCAATGCTGCTTGCCTGCAGTTGACAAAAGATGTAGCCTATGTGAATTTCTCGTCAATAGATGCTCCTGAATACGCTTCATTTGCAAATGGCCATAAACGTCTTGTTTATAACAATAATTCGTTGGTAATGAATCCGAATACATTCCTGGCTGAGACTCGTATTGAAGGAAATGAGATAACAAAAGCGGGATATGAAAAAGATAATTTTAGTCTTTGGGTAGAACAGGCTACAGAGTTGGTTGATGGTAAGCATCTGTATTACATCTCTTCCGGTATGGTAAATACGAATGGAGCAGATGATAACCGCTATTATCTGGCAGCTAAGGATACATTGGGAGGTCGTGCTGTATTTATGTATAATGATACGATCAAGACAATGAAGAATAGCCCTGCCCTCTTTGCTTTCAAGACGGTAGAAGGAGGTGGTTATTATTTGGAAAACCAGAGTGAACTGAGTAAAAATGGCAAACCTTATATTGGTGTAACGAATGGTTTTGCAGTAATGCAGGAAGTCCCGACTGCTGTATTCGAAGTGGAAAATGCTCCGGCTCCTGTAGCAAACGAGGAAATCGAAGCTCCGACTGCTGTTCAGATTATTGGCGGTGTTGGTGAATTTAGTATTCGCAATGCTGGTGGAAAGAGAATCACTATCTCTAACATACTGGGACAGAAGATTGGAACTCAAATGGTTTCATCTGATTATGTAACTGTTCAGACAGCAAGAGGCGTTGTGATTGTGTCTGTTGAAGGTGACAAGGCTTATAAGGTGATCGTGAAGTAAAAAAGATAATCAAATAAAAATCCGGTTCTCATATTCAATTGGGAACCGGATTTTTTATGGAGAAAATCAGACCGTTTATTCTTCTGTATTACTTTCCAATTTGCTTTTCAAATAAGCAATTCGCTTGGTTGCTTTTTCTTTCTCTTTCTGAAGATTTTCCAGATCGCTTAATACTGTAGCCAGTTCAAAAGTCGCGGCAATCGCTTTTTTATCCCCGTCAGCTATATATAATGTATAGGGTTTACCACCTGTGTACTCGGCTTTGACACGTTCTTTTACGTTTGTAGAAATGAACTTGGCAGCATCGAGTCCTTTTTCGCCTTTGTAGGTGACGACTTCAGTTGTTTTTCCCAGATCTTTAAAACGGTAGTTTACTCCGCCGTCGTACGGGATTGCGGCTGTTTCGGCAAACTGGCCGTCTTTCGTACTGACCTTAATGCCTGTATGGTTGATCGGTGCGCCACCGTAGAAAACACTGGCAAGATAAATCTCGCCCTTTTCGTTGACCCCGCTGCGGATATAACAGCGTTGCACATTCCGCTCCACTGTCTGCTGTTTCCATATATAATTACCGATCTCTTCGTAGACGCTGTCTTTTTCAAAAACGAATCCCTTTTTCAGTCCTTCCGCTTCTTCTGTCTTGATGGGAATAAGGCTGTCGCAAAAAGCGATATTCCGTTCCGCCTCTTTCATCTCGACCATACGCATCAGGGAAAGTCCTTCTTTCAATACTTTGAATTCTTTCGGATAGAGTGCACGGACAGAGTCTATTTCGCTTTTTGCAGCGAAGAGCTCGTTTCGTTCGTACATACTTTTTGCATTGTTCAACCGGGCCCGGGCTTCTTTCTCCGTATTATTGCATGCAGCCAGAGTTACGGCTGCCAATGCGATACATATTACAGACTTCTTCATGTTGTTTATCTTAATCGTTCTGTCTGCAAAGATATATTTTTTATCTTTGCAGTCTCAATGAGTGAGATAAATAAAGCGAATGTATATAGAACAGGAAGATATTTTAAATCATATATCGGCAAAACCGTTCCACATAATTTCAGAGGCCGCAGACGAATTAGGTGTTGAGGCTTATGTGATTGGCGGTTACGTCAGAGATATTTTTTTATACCGTCCATCAAAAGATATTGATGTTGTTGCAGTAGGTAGCGGGATAGAGTTGGCAAAAGCTGTTGCCGGCAAGTTGGGGAAAAAGACGCATTTGTCCGTATTCAAGAATTTCGGAACGGCGCAGGTGAAATCAGGCGACCTTGAGATCGAGTTTGTCGGAGCCCGGAAGGAGTCGTATAATCGCGATAGCCGGAAGCCGATTGTGGAAGACGGGACTTTGGAGGATGATCAGAACCGGCGCGATTTTACGATTAATGCACTGGCTTTATGTCTGAATAAAGAACGTTATGGGGAGCTGGTCGATCCTTTTGGAGGATTGGATGACATGGATAATCTGATTATCCGTACGCCACTCGATCCTGATATTACATTCAGTGATGACCCGTTGCGTATGATGCGTGCAGTCCGGTTCGCTTCACAGTTGGGATTTTTTATTCATCCCGATACATTTGATGCGATTGAGCGCAATAAGGAACGCATCTCCATTATATCCAAAGAACGGATTGTGGATGAATTGAACAAGATCGTCCTTTCACCGAAACCCTCCATCGGTTTTGAATTGCTTGATAAGAGTGGATTGTTGCAGCTGATTTTTCCGGAACTGTGTGCTCTGAAAGGAGTGGAAACAAAAGAAGGCATCGGCCATAAGGATAATTTTGCCCATACCTTAATGGTCTTGGACCGTTTGAGTAAAACAACGGATAATCTGTGGCTTCGTTGGAGTGCGATTTTCCATGATATAGGAAAACCGGCAACCAAACGCTTTGATCCTCGTCTGGGATGGACGTTTCACAATCATAATTTTATCGGCGAGCGTATGCTGCCGGGTATTTTCCGTCGGATGAAGTTGCCGATGAATGAGAAAATGAAGTATGTGCAGAAAATGGTAACTCTTCATATGCGTCCCATAGCTTTGGCAGACGATGAAGTGACAGATTCTGCCATCCGTCGTTTGTTGTTCGATGCCGGTGACGATATCGATGACTTGATGAAACTTTGTGAAGCGGATATCACTAGCAAGAATCCGGAAAAAGTCCGCCGTTTTCTGAATAACTTCCGGTTGGTTCGTGAGAAGCTGGCAGAAATAGAAGAGAAAGACCGGGTGCGTAATTTCCAGCCTCCTGTCTCCGGTGAGGAAATTATGGAGACATTCTCCCTGCCTCCTTCACAGCCGGTAGGCGTCATAAAAGAAGCGATCAAGAATGCTATTCTGGATGGCATAATTCCTAATGAATATGAGGCAGCTAAACAATTTATGCTGGAGCGGGCTGCAAAGATGGGATTGAAGCCCGTTGGGGGATAATTTCTTTAAGTATAAATAGTTACAGAATATAATATAATTAATTGGATCCGGTTTTATTATTCAATAAGCCGGATCCGATCTTTTCAATAGATAAAAATATCACTTTCCTTTTAGCAATTCTGCTGCTTCATCTCCGAAAACGATTTTTAGCACCTGCTCTTTTTTATCGTTGTCCAGTTTGATTTGTAATACTGTTTCTGTTGATATATTACTTTCCTTGCTCAGAACATATTTATCCGGATATGCAATAATGTTTATTACTGATTCTTGTAGGGCGTTTGCAATTTGTAATAATGTGTTGTATTTAAGTTCCCGCTCTCCTGACATAATAAGACTTAACCCGGCTTGTTTCAAGCCGATCTGACTAGCTAAATATTCTTGCGAATATCCTTTGTTTCTGCGAATTGTATCTATATTCCTTAGTATATCGTTCATGTAAGCAATTTAGTGTTTGTGGTTTGAATAAATAAATGATATTTGTAATAAAAAATTGCACTTGTGTTTGCTAATATAACAAAATGTAATATCTTTGCTGCTGTGATTTTCTTAATTCTCTTAATAGATCTTGTGTTCCCATTTTGAAACATTTTGCTATTAAGTCTAATAGTTAACCTAATTTGTCTGAAGATTATGTTGATGTATAGAAGGTTATGCTTGTTTGGTAAATGAGGTGTCCGGTATGTGTATGAAGGGGGCTGTTTTCTTTAGTAATACGGTTTTCAAGATATATGCCAGTTGTTTCTCTGTAATAAAGATTGCACTTTGTTAAGTAATGGAGAAGATAAAATTTAAGTTTATATAATTCACTAGTATTCATTTTAATATTGCTTGCCTATGATTATGAATTTTTAATTCCAATGTTTTCTATTCGGATATGTAGTCATATCCATTGTGTTTTTTAACCTTATATTCATTTAATAACAGAAGGAAATGAAAGAATCTTTTTTAGATGTACATTCAGGAAAATGTCTAGCTAAAAGCAATTTATTCAGAATGTTAACCTTATTGCTTTTTGCACTATTCACAACGACTGCATTTGCACAACAGAAAAATATCAGGGGTACTGTTTTCGACGCCTCAGGTGAACCCCTTATCGGTGTAAATGTCTCTGTGAAAGGAACCACGATCGGTATTATTACCGATATGGATGGTAAATACCAATTGGAAGTACCGGCCAATGCTACGCTTCTCTTTTCTTATATCGGATACCAAACACAGGAAATAGCTGTCGGTAATCAATCATCGATCAATGTAACATTAAAAGAAGACACTCAGAAATTGGAAGAGGTGGTAGTAGTAGGTTACGGGGTACAGAAGAAAGTAACTGTTACGGGGTCTGTAGCCAGCGTATCCGGTGAAGAACTGAAAGCATCACCAACAACAAACTTATCGAATGGTATGGTTGGTCGTATGCCGGGTGTTATCGGTTTTCAGACAGCAGACGAACCGGGTGGTGGCGGAACAACAATCCGTATACGTGGTACTAACTCGCTGGGAAGTAATGATCCGCTGGTAGTAATCGATGGTGTGCCCGACCGTGATGGCGGTATGAACCGTTTGAATCCGACAGAAATTGAATCTATCTCTGTTTTGAAGGATGCCGCTGCTGCTATCTATGGTGCCCGTGCTGCTAACGGTGTTGTTCTGATTACGACCAAGCGTGGTAAAGAAGGTAAGCCGGTTGTTTCATTTAATGCAAGTGCCGGTTTCTCGAAGCCAACCCGCCTGCCGGAAATGACAAACTCCTATGAATATGCGACCATGTTGAACGAAGTGCTTCCGGGCTCTTTTTCTGATGAGCAGATCGAAGGCTTCCGCACACATGCTGATCCCTGGAAATATCCGGATACCGACTGGTTCGGTGAAATTGTTAAACCCGCTTCTCCTTTGTATCGGGCTGATATAGGTGTATCCGGTGGTACGGACAAAATTAAGTACTATGTTAATTTCGGTGCCAACGGTGAGGATGGACTCTACAAAAACTCAGCCAACCGCTACGACCAGTATAGTTTGCGTGCGAATCTGGATATCAAGACCAGTCAATATGTAGATTTCCAGGTTGGAACAACGGCCCGTTTGGAAGATACCAAATATCCGGCAAAAGGAGCCGGTGATATCTTCGGTAGCGCACGGCGTACCCGTCCGGATCAACCGGCCTGGTGGCCGACAGGTGAACCGGGGCCGGCTATCGAGCGTGGTGATAATCCGGCAGTAACCAGTACTGATCTTGCAGGTTTCGACCATTACAAAAACCAGTATATCCAGAACAACTTTTCTATCAACGTCAAAGTTCCCTGGATCGAAGGTCTTACTTTGCGTGGTAATGCTTCTTATGATATCCATTTCATGAATCGTAGAAAAATGCAGAAACCGGTTTATCTGTATTCATGGGATGGCGTGAACGAAAGCAGTGAAGGGTTGAGCGCTTCGAAACAGTGGATCGATGCACCGACACTGGAACGCAAACACACCGAACAACTCGGCTGGATGCTCAACGGCTTGATCGACTACAACCGCACATTCGGACAACATACAGTTGGTGTAACATTCGGTATGGAAGGTCAGAAGAAACAATATGAAGAAACATTGGCTTATCGTCAGGGTTTCATTTCCGACAGCAAACCGGAATTGAACCTCGGTGGTGAAGAAGGGCAAATGGCGAATGGCTATTCCTGGAAAGAAACTCGTCTGAATTACTTCGGTCGTGTGTCTTACAACTATCTGGAACGTTATTTATTTGAGTTCGTTTGGCGTGTGGATGGTTCCTATCGCTTCCCGAAAGATGAACGTTACGGTTTCTTCCCCGGCGTTTCCTTGGCATGGCGTGCTTCCGAAGAAGGATGGTGGAAAGATAATATCCGTTTTATCGACTATTTTAAGTTGCGCGGTTCTGTCTCACAAACCGGTAATGACGCCCTTGTGGATTCAGATGGTAACTACGACCATTCCATCCAATATCTGACGACTTATGCATTCAACAATGCCGGTACGACATTTGGCGGTATTGAGAACAAACGTTTGTATCCAAGCCGTACTCCGAATCCGAATATTACATGGGAAGTCGGTACAACTTATAATGTCGGTTTAGATCTTAAATTCTTACAGAATCGCTTAAGTTGGGAAACGGATATTTTCTACCATAAACGTACGAACATGTTGATCTCACGTAATGCGTCGTTGTCGGAAATTACCGGTATCACCCTGCCTCGTGAAAACCTGGGTGAAATGAAAAACCGTGGTTTCGAATCTTTGGTCAGCTGGCAGGATAAGATCGGTCAGGTAGAATATGGAGTGGCTCTGAACATGACTTATGCCAGAAACCAGATTACTTTCTGGGATGAAGTACAGAATGTACCGGAGTATCAGTTTTCAACTGGCCGGCCGGTAGGTAGCCGTAACCTACTGTACTATGTCTCGGATGGTATTTTCCGCAATCAGGCGGAAGTAGATGAGGCAAGGGCAAAGGGATTGTTATATTCAGACAATACTGTTCCGGGTGATATCCGCTTTAAAGATATGAACGGGGATGGCAAGATTGATGGTCTTGACCGTGTCCGTCCGGGAAAGAATCAGGAGCCGCGATTCGTTGCCGGGTTGACACTGACTGCTAAATGGAAAGGCTGGGATGTTATGTTGTTATTCCAAGGTGCAACGGGTGCTCAGGTGTACATCGAAACCTGGTCGGGCTTGGTCGGGAACTACCTGAAGAGCGATTATGAAAAACGTTGGACACCGGAAAATCCCAATTCGGAAGGGCCGCGTGCCTGGGATCGTGAAAACCAGTACTGGATAAACAATGATAATACTTACTTCCTGAGAAACGCCGATTATCTGCGTCTGAAGAATGCCGAACTTGGTTATACCTTCCGTTTCGAGGGGTTGAAGAAAGTAGGTTTTTCCAATTTGCGCCTTTATGCAAACGGTAGTAACCTGTTTACTATCGATGGTGTAAAGGATGCCGACCCGGAACAGCGTGATGGCAGTATCGGTGGTTATCCATTGAGAAAAATTATCAACTTCGGAGTTCAAGCAACATTTTAAAACGTAATTATTATGAAAACGAAACTAAAATATATTTGCCTCTCGGCAGTCGCCGGGCTGACACTTTCACTCAGCTCCTGTTCTGACTTCATGGATCTGACACCGGAAGACCAATATGATGAAACAGCCGTTTGGGCAGATGCAGATTTGACTAAATCGGTTGTCAATGATGTCTACTCGTATGTATGCGACATCGCACAAGAGGTGAATACTTCTGCATGGTCGGACGATGCTTTCTTTACACATGTGTATGGATGCCGTGATATCAATGAAGCAACAGTTTCCCCAAGTAACCTGGGGGCTTATGATCGTGATGACTGTCCGTTCAAGTGGAGTAAACAGTATAAAGGTATCTACCGTGCCAATCTGGTATTGGAAAATATCGATAATGTACCTGAGAAAACCGGTGTAGACCTGAATGTCCTGAAAGGGGAGATCTATTTCCTTCGGGCATATATCTATACGGAATTGCTTCGTGGCTTCGGTGGTGTGCCTATTGTAGATAAGGTGTATTCTATTGAAGAGGCTTCCGAGTTGAGCTTGCCGCGTGCTGATGTAGCAGATGTTATGGATTTTATCCTGAAAGATATCGAGCAGGCTGTTAGCTTATTGCCCGAAGAGCAGTCGGGTGCGAACTTAGGTCGTGCAACGAAAGGGGCTGCCAAAGCTTTAAAGGCCCGTGTATTGTTGCATGTAGCCAGTCCGTTGTTCGCGGATCGTTCTGTTAATACATTGGCATGTAATCAATACACCGGCGACCGTCAGGCTTTGTATCAACAAGCTTTGGATGCCGCTAAAGAGGTGATTAATAACGGCCCTTATTCGTTGGTCGATTGTAATGCAGCTACTATTAAGGATATAGCAAACAACTTCCACAATATCATTATTACAAATAATGAGGAAACAATCTGGGCAAAACAGTATGTAAACAAAGATCAGAATGCCGATAACTGGGTTCGCAACCGTGTCGCTTTGCTGCATGGGCCGAACGGATATCATAACTGGGCAGGAACTGCTCCGACACATGATTTGGTTATGGCATTCGAGGTGGAAGACGGAAAACTTCCTGACGCACTGCTGAAACCCGGTGAAGAAACGACTGTGAATCCGTATACAAACCGTGAACCGCGCTTCTATGCTACAATCGGTTATGACGGCGCAGAGTGGGGGCGTCCCAGAGCTGCCGATGGAGCCGTGTTCGATGCCACCCCGCTGGGTAATCTGCAGTTCGGTTATTACGAATTGAGTAGCGGTGGTTCAAAAGTCGATGCCATACAATCTGTGGATGATGAGAATAATCCGATCAAAACGCAGTCCTTTAACGGTATGGTGGGGGTAGATTCCCGCATGTCGAATATCGAAAACTGGAATGGTACGTATACAGGTTATCTGGAGAAGAAATTAATAGATGGCACAGTCTCTGCGACCGAACATAATTTCCAGACCAATCCGATGCCGTATATCCGTTTGGCCGAAATGTATCTGATTGCGGCTGAAGCAAGTCTTGAGTTGAACAAGTTGGATGAAGCAGTCACTTATCTGGATGCTCTCCGTAGTCGTATCGGTCGCCCGGACACAAAAGCTACTTTGGCGGTTCGTGGACAGGCATTCAACCAAAACGACTTACGTGAATTCCTGCGGCGGGAGCGTCGTGTAGAGTTGGCTTACGAGGAATCACGTTATTATGATGTACGCCGCTGGATGATCGCTCCGGAAGCGGGTAGCAAGAAGTTGACGGGTATTACTATCGTAGGTCGTCTGAAACCCGGTAAGATGGCGACTTTACCTTATGTACATGATGAAGAGGTATATGATTATACCTGGACTGTCCTCAATCTGAACTATATAGAGAAGCGTAAATGGGATAACAAAATGTATTTTGCTCCAATCAAACTGGAAGAGACATTGCGTAATCCGGCCTTGGAGCAGAACCCCGGGTTTAAGTAGTACTGGTTTTTATAAGGTAGGCATCGGTTATCCAATGGGTTGGCAGCCATAGAAAATAGCTACCGATCCATTTTTAATAACTCTTGTACCATTCACCTTTCACCGTGACCATTCTTACTGTCAATCAACTGTATTGTCGGAGATGATAGGTAAATGACGTTACCGGAAGGTGAACGGATGGATTTCTGGATGGCATAATTCCTAATGAATATGAGGCAGCTAAACAGTTTATGCTGGAACGGGCTGCAAAGATGGGATTGAAGCCCGTTGGGGGATAATTTCTTTAAGTATAAATAGTTACAGAATATAATATAATTAATTGGATCCGGTTTTATTATTCAATAAGCCGGATCCGATCTTTTTCCATCCCTCGCATATCGAATTGCTACTCAATTACTGTGTACGTTTTTGCAGTCAGTGAACAACAAAACAGTAAAAATTATCCTTCAAACCGTAATTCATGACCGGTCGAGGCGAAAATTCCAGCCTAATTTTGCATCAGGTAAAACAGATAAATAAAATGATAGAGATTAGGAAAATAAAGTTGAAAATTATGACAACGCTACTCGGTGTTTTCTTCGGATGCGGAATTGTAGCTTCCCAAACACCGAAAGCAGAACAAGCTATGGACAGTAAACGACGACACATTGCAGAGGTCGCAGCCCTTACGAGTACGGGAGACCTCGACAAATTGAAAGCCGTCCTTATCGACGGGCTGAATGACGGTATGACCGTCAGTGAACTTAAAGAAGTAATGGTACACGCCTACGCCTATTGCGGTTTTCCGCGTGCTCTGCGTGGACTGCAAACATTGGTTGCGGTACTTGATGAACGTAAGGCAAAAGGTATCGAAGATAACCGGGGACGCGAAGTGTCGCCGATAACTGATACCCGCAGCAAGTACGAACGCGGACGTGATATTCTTGCAGAAATATCGGGTATTCCGGCAGACACCCCGAAAGCCGATTATGCTGTATTGGCTCCGGAAATCGAGGTATTCCTTAAAGAACATCTCTTTGCTGATCTTTTCGAGCGGGATGTGCTTACATACGCTGAACGAGAGCTGACGACCGTTGCCATAATCGCTTCTTTGGGTAAAGGTGTGGAACCGATGCTGAAAGGGCACATGGGTATCGCACTGAATGTGGGAATAACGCCGGGTGAGTTACGCGGTGTACTGGCTGTTGTCGAAAAAAACATCGGACGCAGCGAAGCCGATAGTGGCAAACAAGTATTGAACGAATTGTTGCAAAGTAAAGGATTAATCGTCGACCCGGAAACTTCGATTGTGGCAGTGGAGAATGGCGTGAAGAAACAGAAGGTGACGTTCCACAACCGTTTTCTGATTGATGTGGTCGGCGATCTTTATTTCCCTGCAAATTATGATTCTGCAAAGAAATATGCCGCCATCATTGTCGGTCATCCTTTCGGTGGTGTCAAGGAACAGACTTCGGGACTTCATGCCCGCAAACTGGCAGAACTCGGCTATGTGACATTGGCTTTCGATGCGTCCTATTATGGTGAGAGTGGCGGTTATCCGCGTCGCATCGAATCGCCCGAAGTACGGGTGGAAGATTTCAGTGCGGCGGTCGATTTCCTCACGAACCATCCGGCTATTGATGCCGACAAGATAGGTGTGATCGGTATCTGTGGCGGAGGATGCTACTCTGTCAGTGCAACGCAGATAGATCATCGAATTAAGGCACTAGCCACCATCAGTATGTACGATATGGGGCGTGCCCGCCGTCAAGGTGTAGGTGATTCGCAGACCTACGAACAGCGTATGGCTATTCTTGATGAAATCGGTCGTCAGCGCACGGCGGAATACGGGGGAGCTGCACGTAAGGATATTCGTGCCCTACCTGAAAAAGTGGATGAGAACACACCGAAGTTTGCTATTGACTTTCTCGATTATTACGATAATCCGCAGCGTGGTCAGCATCCCAATTCTACGGGTTATTGCTCCTACACGAGTCTTGCACCGATGATGAACTTCTTCCCGTTCGCACAAATCGAGACCATATCGCCGCGTCCTTTACTTTTCATTGTGGGAGAAAATGCCGTATCAAAATATTTTTCTGAAGACGCATACGAGAAAGCTGCCGAGCCGAAAGAACTGTTTGTCGTACCCGGAGCAACGCACGTGGATTTATATGACCAGCCGGACTATTTGAAAGTCACGCTTCCGAAACTGGACGCTTTCTTCAAACAATATCTAAAATAACTATTCAATATGAAAAAAGGAATTATAACAGTGAGTGTACTGGCAGTCATTGCCTGCACGATAACGGCCTATTGCAGGGCTGCTGGAA
The DNA here is from genome assembly GCF_023656785.1 of Parabacteroides caecihominis. Taxonomy (NCBI): domain Bacteria; kingdom Pseudomonadati; phylum Bacteroidota; class Bacteroidia; order Bacteroidales; family Tannerellaceae; genus Parabacteroides; species Parabacteroides caecihominis. The sequence continues at coordinate 105,153 of NZ_JAMOKS010000015.1, read as the reverse complement.
ACGAAATCGTATCGGAGAATGCAAATCAGGTGCAATCCTTATCCGAACAACAAGTAAAATCAACCCCTCAAAGTACTAAAGGGAAGGCTTTGGTAGTTTATTTCTCCGTTCCCGAAACGGATGACGTGGATGCCTCTTCCGGAGCCAGTCGCCTTGTCTCCAATGGTAAAATAATGGGGAATACGCAATACATTGCATCCGTTATCAGTGAAGCTACGGGAAGCGACCTTTTCGAGATAAAGACCGTACACTCCTATCCCGGATCACACAAGGCATTGATTGATGCGGCAAAGGCTGAGATCGACAACAATGCCCGTCCGAAGCTGGCTACACACATTAAAAATCTGAATGATTACGATGTAGTCTTCGTCGGATTTCCGAACTGGTGGTACGATATGCCGATGCCGCTCTACTCGTTCTTCGACGAATATGATTTTGGTGGTAAGACTGTTATTCCGTTCTGCACGCACGGCGGTAGCCGCTTCTCGGGTGCCATCAAGACAATCCGCGAACTGGAGCCTAAAGCTTCCGTATTGGATGGTTACGCAATTTCCCGTGATCGTGTCAGCGAAGCGAAACCAAATGTGTTGAACTGGCTGAAAAGAATCGGAATCATGTAGGACATATTAGCCCGCCGAGTTTATGCTACGTGCGGGGAACACTTTCATGCAGCGAATCAACTTTTGGGTAGAATAACTTAAACAAGAAATATTATAATGAAAGATTTTATTTTTAGAAATGATACAAAACTTCTCTTTCGTAATGACATACGGAAGACTATCGCAGAAGTGACTAAAGGGCATAAAGTGATGTTCGTTTACGGTAGTGGCTCCGTAAAACGGAACGGATGCTACGATGATATTATTCGAACATTGACCGATGTCGATATTCCTTTTGTTGAATATGGAGATTCTTCAAGGGAGTTTTCCAAAATACAGGAGGGTATTCAGTTTGCAAAGTCCAACGGAGTGACCATGATTGTCGGAGCCGGAGGTGCAAGTGTGATGGATAGTGCCAAATTGATGGCTTTCGGCTTTTACCATGAATCCGATTTATGGGATTACCTGAAAGGGAAACCTTCTTACGGTCTGAAACGACTTCCGCTTGTGTTAATACCAACTTATCCTTCCAGTGGTTCCGAGAACGGACTTGGGGCTGTATCTGTCGATTCAAGAACAGATGATTTCGGGACGGCATACGGCATACCGGCCGACTATGCCATCCTTTGTCCCAAATATTCCCTGACTTTGGATAAAGAGATGACTACCTATACGGGACTTGTTACACTAGTTCAACTGTCGGCGTGTATTTTAGGCGACAAAAACAGAATGTCGTATGATGCGGGAATCTCCTACATCAGAAATGTACTCGAAGCAACAAAAATTTTGCAGAAGAATCCGAATGACCTCGATGCGAGGGGAGTCATCATGATGGGTGCTTCTCTTTCCACTTCATCCAGAATGGGAATAGGAAAAGAGGAGACTTACGCATACGACATTTACGAATTGGAATTTCTCCCGGAAAAACTATTCGGCAGTTCATATCGCAGGAGTCTGACATCCGTCTTTCCGAGATTCCTCGACGCAATGGGAAGGCATCATGCAGAGGATATCAGAAAATACTATTTCGACGCATTCGGTTTCGACTCGTCCATAGAGGAATCTTCGAGAAAATTGGTAGAACTGTTTTCCGATTTCGGGGTGGATATGTATTACGATGCTACGATTAGCCGCGAACAAGTCGGTTGTATCCCTTGTGATACGGAACTCGACGAAAATGAAATCTTTGAAATGATGAATGGGTTAATTCGCAAATAATTATGATGACACCACTTTTTATTGGCGGTTTTTAATATTCGGACTGGAGGGGTTCTCAAAGTTGTCAGATTGAAAGCTATCCCCAATTTAATTCAAAATCCAGGTTATGAAAATTAAATAAGTTACAAGTTCTTTTTTTATAAAGTACTGTCTTTGTATTAGGGTATAGACGGTACTTTATTCAGGCTTTTGTTGAGCGATTTGCATTAAATCGGATTTATCATTTGTCTATATAACGAAATAAATCCTATCTTTAGGGTCTCAATTCGTAATTGTAAAAATAATAGTATCATGAAACACAGAAAATTAAGAATGGGCATGGTAGGCGGTGGAAGTGACGCCTTTATCGGTGCAATCCATCGTCGTGCGGCTTTTATGGACAATCAGATCGAACTTGTATGCGGATGTTTTAGTGTAGACCCTGAAATTTCTAAGAGTTCCGGTCTGTCTTATTACTTGCCGGAAGACCGCATTTACAGTACTTATCAGGAAATGTTCGAGCATGAAATGACGTTGCCGGAAGGTGAACGGATGGATTTTGTGACTATCGTGACACCTAACCGCTGGCATTTTGAACCGGCTATGATGGCTTTGGAAAGAGGATTCCATGTTGTAGTGGACAAACCGATGACCTTCTCGCTGGAAGAAGCCAAACAACTTCAGAAGAAAGTGGAAGAAACAGGACTGATTCTGGCTCTGACCCATGTATATTCTGCCTATCCGGCAGTAAAAGAAGCCAAAGAACGTATCGCCAGAGGTGAACTGGGGACGCTCCGCCGTGTCTATGTGGAATATCTCCAGGGATGGCTTTCCGACCGGATCGAACTACAGGGGGGCAATAACGCCGGATGGCGTACAGACCCGAAACGCTCCGGAAAAGCCGGTTGTATCGGAGATATCGGTACTCATGCCTGGCATCTGAGTGAATATATAACTGGTTTGAAGGTGCTGGAAGTTTGTGCCGACCTGAATGCCTTTGTGCCCGGACGTCCGATCGATGATGATGGCGCAGCATTCCTTCGTTATGAGAACGGTGTGGTCGGAACTTTAACCGCATCGCAGGTTGCTGTCGGAGAAGAAAATAATATTCGGATCCGTATTTACGGAGATAAAGGTGGTTTGGAATGGCAGCAGCAAGAACCGAATACTTTATATGCTAAATGGTCGAATAAACCGACAGAAGTGATCCGTATGGGAAATAACGGCTTTATCGGTGATATGGCCAAAATGAATACCCGTACTCCGGGTGGCCATCCGGAAGGTTTCATCGAAGCTTTTGCCAATATTTACAGGAACTTTGCCCATACTGTCATGAGTATCAAGAAAGGAGAGAAGCCATGTGAGGAATGTCTGGACTTCCCGACTGTTTATGACGGCGTAAGAGGCATGCAGTTCATTGAAACGATGGTGGAAGCCGGGTATAATGAAAATGTAAAGTGGCAGAAGTGGGTGGATTGATGATCGCACATTAGTAAATCAATTATAGGAATGAAATTAAAAATGTTAGCTTGCTGTTGTTCCTTGCTGGGAGTGACAGCATTTGCTCAAAAAAATGAGTGGAAAGATCCAAACGTAAATGAAGTTAACCGTGCCCCGATGCATACCAACTACTTTGCGTTTGAAACAGAGGATGCGGCGTTGAAGGGATGCAAAGAATCGTCAGTCAATTTTATGACTTTGAACGGGACCTGGAAATTTAACTGGGTGAAGGATGCCGATGCCCGTCCGACAGATTTTTATCAAGTAGGATTTAATGATAAAGGTTGGGCGAATATGCCCGTTCCCGGTATTTGGGAATTGAATGGTTTCGGTGATCCTATTTATGTGAATGTGGGATATGCCTGGAGAAATCAGTTCAGGAATAATCCGCCGGAAGTGCCGGTAGAAAATAACCATGTCGGTTCATACCGTAAAGAAATCGTTATTCCGGCAGACTGGAAAGGAAAAGAAATATTTGCTCATTTCGGTTCGGTAACATCCAATATGTATCTTTGGGTAAACGGGCAGTATGTAGGGTATAGCGAAGACAGCAAACTCGAAGCGGAATTCAATCTGACCAAATACCTGAAACCCGGCAAGAACCTGATTGCATTCCAGACATTCCGCTGGTGCGACGGTACGTATCTGGAAGACCAGGATTTTCTGCGTCTGTGCGGTGTCGGACGTGATTGTTATCTGTATACCCGTAATCCTAAATATATCCAGGATATCCGCGTAACTCCGGATCTGGATGCACAGTATAAGGATGCAACATTAAATGTAAGCGTTAACCTGAAAGGTAGTGGCGTTGTGGATGTGAAATTGTTGGATAAACAAGGTAATTCAGTTGCAACAACTACGCTGAAAGGCTCAGGCAGAGTGTCTGCGGATATCGCTGTTTCCAATCCGTTGAAATGGACGGCTGAAACGCCTAACCTGTATACACTGGTCGCTACGCTGAAAGAAGGCAATAAAGAACTGGAAGTTATCCCGGTGAAAGTTGGCTTCCGTAAGATAGAACTGAAAAATAGCCAGATCCTGGTTAACGGACAGCCGGTATTGTTCAAGGGAGCAGACCGTCATGAAATGGATCCGGACGGCGGATATGTGGTTTCCCGTGAACGTATGTTACAGGACATCAAGGTGATGAAGGAATACAACCTTAATGCGGTTCGTACTTGTCATTATCCGGATGCAAACCTGTGGTATGATTTGTGTGACGAATACGGTATTTATGTCGTAGCCGAGGCTAATGTGGAATCTCACGGTATGGGGTATGGCGAACAAACCTTGGCTAAGAATCCGGCATATGCAAAAGCACATATGGAACGTAACCAGCGTAATGTACAACGTGGTTTCAACCATCCGTCTATTATTTTCTGGTCATTGGGTAATGAAGCCGGTTTCGGACCGAACTTTGAAGCATGTTACACCTGGATCAAGAATGAAGATAAGAGCCGTGCCGTTCAGTATGAGCAGGCAGGAAAGAATGAATTTACCGATATCTATTGCCCGATGTATCTGGGGTATAAAGGTTGTGAAGACTATTGTAATAGTAATGTCGACAAACCGCTTATCCAGTGCGAGTATGCGCATGCAATGGGTAATTCACAGGGGGGATTCAAGGAATACTGGGATCTTGTCCGTAAATATCCGAAATATCAGGGTGGTTTCATCTGGGACTTTGTGGATCAGTCATTGCGTATGAAAAATAAGGAAGGTGTGGAATATTATGGATACGGTGGCGACTTTAACCGCTACGATGCATCTGATAATAACTTCCTGGACAATGGTTTGATCAGTCCGGACCGTAAGCCTAATCCTCATATGCATGAGGTCGGACATATTTACCAGTCGATCTGGGTAACTCCTTCGGACCTGGCAAGCGGTGTCGTGAATGTTTATAACGAGAACTTCTTCCGTGATTTGAGCGGTTATTATGCAGAATGGGAATTGCTGGCTGACGGCGAAGTGGTTCAGACAGGCATGGTCAAAGATCTGGAAGTGGCTCCGCAACAGACCAAATCTGTAAAGTTGAGTTATACTACGGACGGAATCTGCAAATGCAAGGAATTGCTGTTGAATGTCGCATTCAAACTGAAAAAAGCGGAAACAATGCTTCCGGCGGGATATACGGTTGCTAAAAATCAGTTGGTTGTCCGCCCGTATAAGGCTCCGGAATTGAAACTGGCAAATGTTGAAAAAGTAAATGTTGCCACGGTAACTCCGGTAATCACAGAAAACGATTACAACTATCTGATCGTTACAGGTGAAAACTTCCGTATCGAGTTCAATAAACACGACGGATTCCTTTGCAAATATGATGTAAAAGGCCAGGCTTTGATCGATGAAGGTGGTAAGCTGACTCCAAACTTCTGGCGTGCCCCGACCGATAACGATATGGGAGCCGGTTTGCAGAACAGATATGCAGTATGGAAAAAGCCGGGACTGAAACTGACCTCTTTGACAAATAAGATGGAAAACGGCCAGGCGATAGTAAATGCTGAATATACAATGGAAGCCGTATCGGCTAAGTTGTCCGTTTCTTATACCATTAATAATGAAGGTGCCGTAAAAGTAACACAGAAGATGATTGCCGACAAGTCGGCTAAAGTATCGGATATGTTCCGTTTCGGTATGCAGATGCAGATGCCGAAAGAAATGGCATTGATCAAATATTATGGCCGTGGTCCGTGGGAAAACTATTCAGACCGTAACAATGTGACCGATCTGGGTAAATTCTGCCAGACAGTGGATGAGCAATTCTACTCTTATATCCGTCCGCAGGAAACCGGTACAAAAACGGATATCCGCTGGTGGAAACAGACAAACAAGGGTGGCAACGGTCTGATGTTTGTTGCCGAGGCTCCTTTCTCTGCTTCTGCATTGAACTACTCGATCGAATCACTGGACGACGGTGTGCAGAAAGACCAGAGACATTCAGAATTAGTCCCGAAAGCAGACTATACCAACCTTTGTATCGACAAGGTACAGATGGGGCTGGGATGTGTGAACAGCTGGGGCGCATTGCCTTTGGAGCAATATCGTTTGCCTTACGGTGATTATGAATTTACTTTCATTATGACGCCGGTACAGTCAAATCTTTAAGGGATACTGAAAATAATTAAAAAAAGCATAATCTGCTTACTTATTACGTTAAATAGGTGGGTTATGCTTTCTTTATATTAAGGAAAATGCTACTTTTATTGCCGATTTTTAAATCTAATTCTCAGACTAAGTGTAAATATTGAATACCATAAAAACAGATGGCTACTAACAAGAATTCTAATCGATACTCATCAGGCCTGAAGAAGAATTTTTTTAAAGGAAAGACCTTTATGCTTCTTTTGGGCGTAATTTTTGGTGCCGGGGTAATGATTCTGGCTTATAATACTTCCGTTTATTTTTCCAGTGACGAATCCTGTATGATGTGTCATGTGCATCCGCATGTGGAAGGCAGCTGGAAACTATCCAAGCACGTAAATAACGGTAGTGGTGTGAAAGTGCATTGCGTGGACTGCCACCTTCCGCCTAAAAACGATACCTGGAACCATTATACGGCAAAAGCAAAACTGGGCTTAAAAGATGTCTGGTCTTTTATGACCAAAGACAGTGCCGATTTTGACTGGGATGTGAAGTCAGAACTGGATCATGCCGTTAAATATATCCCGAACGAATCATGTAAAGAATGTCACCAGAATTTGTTTCCGGAAGGAATTACGAACGACGGTATTACAGCACACCTTTATTATGATGAAAATGAAAAGAAACTGGACTTGCAGTGTATCAGTTGTCACCTGGATGCCGGGCATTATAATCCCAACTACAACCATTCCAAGTTGACAGGAATTCCTGGCGTGGCTTCCGGATCTTCGGCGGTCGATACAAGTCTTTATTTCAAGGAACCTGCACAGGTAACAAGTTTTGCCGATTATATAGAACAGATACCCGGAACACCGGTGTCTTTTAAAATGGTTGCCGTGCCGGGCGGTACGTTCAAAATGGGTAGTACCAGCAAGGAACCGTTCCATAAACCGGACGAAGCACCTGTACGCAATGTAACGGTCAGCCCGTTCTTTATGGCTGAGGTGGAAGTTACCTGGGACCAGTACTGGTCGTTCTATGGAAATACGATGAGCGAGGGACGTACTCCTCCTGAAACGGTTTATGCGAATAACAGCAATCCGGATGTGGATGCTATTTCCGGTCCGACACCTCCGTTCGGATTCCCCGACCAGGGATGGGGTGGCGGCGATCGTCCGGCTATCACAATGACACATTATGCAGCTGAAACATTCTGCCAGTGGTTATCAAAGAAGACCGGCAAGAAATACCGTCTGCCGACCGAAGCCGAATGGGAATATGCAGCCCGCGGAGGTACGGAAACTCCTTACTTCTTCAGCGGCAGCCCGAAAGACTTCTCCGATCAGGGATTCTGGCGTAAGTTCTTTGATGCAAAAACCGACAGTATCAGCTCGTTTGTCATTTACAGCAAGAACAGTAAGAATAAGACACAGGAACCGGAGCTGGTGAAAGCCAATCCGTTCGGATTAAAGAATATGTTGGGTAACGTCATGGAATATTGTGCAGACAAGTATGATCCCGAAGCCTATAACAAGGGGGGCGAGTCTGTTACGAATCCGTTGGTAACCGAAGGAACGGAATGGGTAGTGCGCGGAGGTAATTATACTTCTGACGCGGCAGACCTTCGTTCGGCAGCCCGCGACTATACCAAACATGAAGCGTGGTTAAAGACCGACCCGCAGCAACCTAAAAGTATCTGGTGGTACTCTGACATACGTGGCATTGGCTTCCGTGTGGTATGCGAGCCGGATTCATCCATTCAATAAAGTAGACTAGTGTAAAAATTATATCAATTCTTTAAATTTGCTATATCATGAAAAAGGAAAACAGTATCAGTAGAAGATCATTTTTAAAAAGTTCAGCGATGGCCGGTGCACTGGGTGCAATCGGTACAGGTAGTGCAGCAAGTGTGGTTCTGACTTCATGCGGCGGGGGAGAAAAAGCCGCTGCTTTGAAACCGCTGAAAGAACCGGGCACTTATTATATTCCGGAATTGCCGGATCTGGCAACCGACGGGAAAGAGCTGAAAGCCGGTGTTATCGGTTGTGGCGGACGTGGTTCCGGTGCCGCTTTCAACTTCCTGAATGCAGCAAATGGCGTGACTATTGTTGCGTTGGGTGATACTTTCCAGGAAAGAGTTGACGAACTGGCCGGTAAGCTGAAAAAAGATAAGAATATAGATATTCCTGCCGACAAACGCTTTGCAGGTCTGGATGCATATAAACAAGTAATAGACAGTGGCGTGGATGTTGTGATCATTGCGACTCCTCCCGTGTTCCGTCCGGTACATTTCCAGTATGCGACAGAAAAAGGGAAACATTCATTCCTTGAAAAACCGATCTGCGTGGATCCGGTTGGTTATCGTACGATCATGGCTACAGCTAAACAGGCGGAAGCAAAGAATTTGCGTGTGATTACCGGAACGCAACGTCACCACCAGCGTTCTTATGTAGAATCTTATAAAAAGATCATGGAAGGAATGATCGGAGAGATTACAGGTGGTACTGTTTACTGGAATCAAAGTATGCTGTGGTTCCGTGAACGTCAGAAAGAATGGAATGATTGCGAATATATGATCAAGGACTGGGTGAACTGGAAATGGCTGTCGGGTGATCATATTGTTGAACAGCATGTGCATAACATCGATGTGTTTACCTGGTTCAGCGGTTTGAAACCGGTTAAAGCTGTGGGCTTCGGTTCTCGCCAGCGTCGTATTACCGGTGACCAGTATGATAACTTCAGTATCGACTTTACCATGGAGAACGGTATTCATATGCACAGTATGTGCCGCCAGATAGATGGTTGCGTTAGTAATGTAAGTGAATTTATTCAGGGATCCAAAGGTTCATGGGACAGTTCTACGATGGAGATCAAAGACCTTGCCGGTAATGTGGTATGGAAATACGATTATGAAGCAGAAAAAGCAAACTTCAAACAGACCGACCCGTATACCTTGGAGCATGTAAACTGGATCAATAGTATCCGTGGTAACAAACCGCTTCAGCAGGCTTCCGAAACAGCAATATCGAATATGGCAGCTATTATGGGACGTGAATCGGCTTATTCCGGTGCTGAGACGACCTGGGATGCTATGACTGCTTCTCCGTTGGATTATACTCCGAAAGACCTGAATCTGGGTAAGATGGATATGAGCACATTTACTGTTCCGGTTCCGGGAAAACCTCGTGATCAAAATAAATAAAGATATGACATTAAACAGAAGAAACTTTTTAAGAACAACCTTGTCTGGTGCTGCGATAGCAGCCGTAAGTACCGGCACGTTGGCATCCTGTGCATCGAAGGCTTCTTCGGATGAGAAATGTCCGGAAACGAAGTCTTGCTGCAACACCAAGGCGAAACTGAACCTCTCTTTCCAGGAAGGCATCGCTCCGGGTGAAAACCTGAACCAGAAGCTGGACTATATGGAAAAGCTGGGTATTGTCGGTTTTGAACCGGGAGGCCGCGGACTGAAAGACCGTGTAAAGGAAATCAAAGAAGCCCTGAGCGGTCGTGATATCAAAGTCAGTGCCATTTGTGCAGGGTTTGAAGGTTTTATCCTCTCTACTGATCCGGCTATCCGTCAGAAATGTATGGATACGATGAAAGAGATTATCACCGCAGCCGGCGAACTGGGATCGACAGGGGTTATCATCGTTCCGGCTTTCAACGGGCAGGTACCGGCGCTTCCTCATAATCAGGAAACCCGCGACTTCCTGTGCGAGCAGTTCACCGAAATGGGAAACCATGCCGCTCAGAACGGAACGACCGTGATCTTTGAACCTTTGAACCGTAAAGAATGTTTCTATATGCGCCAGGTGGCTGACGCCGCTTCCGTATGCCGGGATATCAACAATCCGGGAGTACGTTGCATGGGTGACTTCTGGCATATGACCTGGGAAGAAACGTCCGATATGGGAGCCTTTATCTCAGGTGGAGACTATTTGCAGCACGTACACGTGGCAAGCCGCAAACGTCGCAGCATGCCGGGTGAAGACGGGGAAGCAGATAACTACGTAGACGGCTTTAAGGGCCTGAAGATGCTGGGTTATGACAAATACGTAAGTTTCGAGTGCGGATGCCAGGGCGATCGTAATATCGTTGTCCCTGCCGCGGTAGAACTCTTGCGCAAACAATGGGAAGAAGCATAAATTATGCCTTTAGTATATCCAAATATGCAAATGAGTGAGGTGGTGGAAGAACATCCCTCACTCATTCCTGTAATCAACCGGTTCGGTATCCGCCTCGGGTTGGGCGATAAATCGGTGAAGACGATCTGTGACGAATATCAGTTGGATACCGATTTCCTGCTGACTGTAATCAACACGTTCCTGAACGAGGAATACTTCCCGGAAAGGAAGTTACAGACATTCCATACGACACAGATTATCGATTACCTGACCAAGACTAATCTTTACTACCAGCGTTACCAGTTGCCGAACATAGAGCGGCACCTTACTTCTTTCATCTCTATGAGCACACCGGGAAACAATACGTTGAACTTGATCGGCAAATTCTTCTCCTCTTTCAAGGAAGAGCTTACGGCACGCATCGAACATGATGATAAGGAATGGTTCCCTTACTGTCTGGCGTTGAGTGAAAAAATAAAAGGGGGCTGTAATTCCGATGAAAAAGAGGCACTCCATCTGGGCGACGAGCAGCGTTCGGAAGATGCTATAGAAGCATTGTTGTCCGACCTGAAAGGCATCATGATCAAGCATCTTTCCGGCGATTACAACGAGAATCTGTGTTATGCCGTGATCTTTGGGATCAGCAGCCTTGAAAAAGATATCAAGCAGCATAACCGTATCCGTTACCGTATCCTGACTCCGATGGTCTCTGCCATGGAGAAATTATGTAAATAACCCCTGTCGATGCACCGGAACAAACAAATAGCAATAATCTTACCCGACACTCTACAAAGTATAGGTCTTCAGAGTCTGCTGACCGACTACTTTCCTCCGGTTGAGGTCTGCTATTTCCCTGCGTTCGAGATTTTTAATGCGGCAGGTGGCAACGATGCGTTCGATTATTATTTTACCTCTCCGGACATCATGGTGTTGAACGCCGACTTTTTCCTTCCCCGCCGTAGCAAAACCACGGTACTGATCGATGGGGGAGAGGGCATCGGCGGTATTTCCACCACCAACCATATAACCATCAAGGCATCGCAGGAGATTATCATCGAGCAATTGCAGCAACTGTTTACCAGCGACAGTTCCGCTTACACAGTCGGTGAAAATAGCAAGGACCTTTCTTCCCGCGAGACCGACGTCCTCCAACTGATCGTCAAAGGTATCACGAATAAGGAGATTGCCGACAAACTGAATATCAGCCTGAACACTGTCCTGACCCATCGCAAGAATATCACAGCCAAACTAGGCATCAAGACCGTCTCAGGTTTAACATTCTATGCCATCATGAACGGAATTATTTCGGGGGATGATATTGAGTTATAAGTTTCCTTCCACCACCTTCCACGTCTCTATATTCCGTGTTTTGTTACTGAAGTTCGTGCCTATTTTGAATAATTTGCGGGTGTCGCTGGCGAAGGGATGTGCATAACCTTTCTCTTCTGGAAAGGTGAATCCACCTTGTCCGTATTGGCATAAAAAGGTAACAGGAATTTCATAAATCCATCTTCCTCTTCGCGGTTGGGAAATCCTAGCCGGTAAAATACCAAAGAGACGATCATAATCTTTGATAGTCTGGTATCCGCTCTGATAGATAACTGGTATTGGGTTCGTAGAAGTCGAGTCAATACTGTTTAACACGTCTGCGTCGGTTTCCGTATGAGCCATGTTATAGAGATTGTAGTTGGAACGTTTAAGCAACATAACCAAATAAGTTGGCGTACCTGTTTCAAATCAGTAACTTCCGAATTGCATGTACTTGAATGTATTTAACAGACTGAACGGATTATATATTCCTGGACTGTCGGGCACGAAATATAACTGCCTGTCTTGACCAATTGGTAGATCAATTCCGTTTTATCAATATAAAGAAAACCATCCTTTCTGATTTTCTCGAAGTTCTGTATGCCGATGGGATAAAGCTGTGTCATAATTAACCTGATTGAAAATGATACTTTCACAAAGGTTGAGAATTATTCCTAATAATATGCCTTTTCACCGAATCCGGGATACAAGCACTGTCATCCTTATACATTATATATGTAGCAAGTTCTCCGTGCCAAGTCGCCAGCCATATTTTTTCTACCAATACCTACTTCCTCTGCGGTATAAGATTATGTCGGTTATTGGCAAAGTAATGTCGTTTGCAAACAATGCCTGTCGTTTGTGGAAATAAATTGCATAATCATTCTACAATCTTTAGCTTTGGGTAATTGTAAAATAGTATTTACTGCTATGGGCAAAAAAAAAGCAAAAGAAAGAAAGCCGGGTGGAACACAAGGTAGAAGTGTCTCGTCCCAAAAAGGGAAACCCAAAGATAAGGCCAAAGGTCAAACACAAAAGGAAGAACCAACTCATGTGGATAATAGTCCTAAATCTGAGCATGACCGAATACTGAAAGAGAAGATAGAAAAAGGGGAGAAGAAAAAAAGAGCACAGGAAAACCTAAAGAAAGTGAAGGATCTACCAGCCAAAGAGAGAATGGCTTTTATTGCACAAATCATGAAAAAGTATGAATGTTCTGAAGACGATTGCATTGGTTATATTAGCCAGAGTCTTCAGGATCTTAAGCCGGGAGAATATGATAGGACCCGGTTTGAACAAACGTTAGCTTTTGATATACGGCATATTAGATTTGCTCCTGAACCCCAGACCTTGCATCAACAATATCTAACTAAAAGCGGATGGGATAGGAAATTGTTAGAGAAAGAAGGAAAATCAGTTGTACCAAGAAGACAGGCAACGAAAGAAGAACTGGCAGAAGATCAGCTATGCATTTACAGAACGATGTCTTTGGCTGAATGGGAAGGGTTGAAAGGGAAGCCATCATCGTTGAAAAATCATTTGGGCGATTTTAAAGAGGCAGTAGAATATTTATATTTAAAAAGTTCTGATGTTCCGATCAAAGTGTTGGTTGAATTCCCCATAAAGAGAGGTCGGGAAGCAAATTTGTTCTCCCCGAATCTCATAGGCTTCCCTTCTAAGATCGCTTATAATATAAAATCAATGTCTAAAGTTCTTTTGGATGTAGAGCATTCAAGTAATTTTTCAGAAAACGAAGCAAAGGACAAGACGGGAGAAAAGGTTGGAATAAAATCGGAAGACCATGGCGATGCAAAATTCAGCTTTTCATTGCCTTCCAGCAACAATCCGACGAAAAGCAAAAAATGCGTTGAAAATTTAATGAGTCTGATTGATATACCGCAAATAGGTGTTTTAGCTTATAATATCAATGGAAAGATAACATTTCTGGAAAAGAAAAAAATAGATTTTGTGAAGGCTGATGTGAATGACTCGGAAAAAGCTACCGACAAAACGATATCTGCCGAATCTGACATTCCGCAACCAGAGAAACAAACACCTGATGCCACTCCGTCAAAAGAATCCCAACCTGTAACGCAGGTTCCGCCAGAAATACCCCAATCCGAAGATGAAATTTCCGTTGTCTCAGTCATTGCCTCTGAGATACGATCAATGCTTCAATCCGCTGATGAAGACGAACAAGTATATCCGGATGTGCCGGACCTTACTCCTGAAGAACTCCGGAGGCTCGATATGCCGGCAGCGTCAGATCCCGAAAGAAAAATGATACCCGAAGCCCAATATGTAGCAGAAAAGAATTGGATTATAGTAGATTACGGAGGAGGTGGTGATTGTTTGTTCCGTGCCCTTTCGGCTTCTTCAGATCCTGAGGTATTCTTAAAATTGCGTCAGGAGATAGTAATAGAAGAACAAGAGGCGGGTTTGGTACAGAAAGGATTTGTAGATGCCAACCTTATGGGTATGTTAGAAAACAGCCTCTATCCCGAACTTAGAGATCTGTCGGTTGAAGCAATTCATAAACAGAATATTCCCATTGAAGCCTATCATAAACTTATGGCATTCCAAGGTACATGGGGTGGGGATATGGAAATTTTGGCATTTACTCGATTGGGTCATCAAATCGTGTATGTGATAGACGAAAATGGGACTATGTTTTGTTATGAGGAAGGTGAGAGTCGGAGAATTGATGAAATACCGGATGAGGTATGGGAGAATGAATCTATTGTTCTTTACAAAACTCATGATCATTGGCGTAGAGTTACCGGTCGATACCATACACAATAGCAGACCTATTCAATTATATACTGAAGAAGGCGGATTTCAAAATGGTTTAGATAAACTTAATAATAGACAAAGTTTGTGATACATCTCTATTATCCAGGATAAAGGAATTCGCGAAAAGATCGCAAAGACAGAAATCGTCATAGAAGGCGAAAAACTGACGTGATGTATATCACTGATGTGGAAGATTGCAGTAACAATATGACCGACGGCTGCATGACGTCCTGCGTAAATCGCCTCGTTTAGTATTGATCACTGTGTTTATTGGCGATGCCACGAAAGTAACTTAGTTAAGTATGAGCTCCTTGGTCTAGCCCAGGATGATAGAGCTGCCTCTTTGTTAAAATCACTACATCTAGTGATTGATCGCCTTGTTTCTTTCCTGTTCCTTTGCAATCGTAATTACTAATAGTGAAAATACGATGAAACAACGCTACTTGTTTGTTCTGGTTGCAGGGGCTGTCTTTGGATTACAACCGTTGATGGCTGATGAAGTAAAAGTGAATGTGAATGAAAATGACACCATCAAGACGTATAATATCGATGAGGTCATTATAACATCTTCTACAAAGGAAACGAATGACTTACGGTTATTGCCCGGTTCTGTTTCCATCCTTTCCCCCCAAGCGATATCAGGACGTCAGATCGATGCGTTGAAAGATATCAGTTCGTTTGTTCCCAACCTGTATATGCCGGATTACGGCTCCAAAATGACTTCGGCTATCTATATCCGCGGTATCGGTGCACGAAGCAGCGGACAGTCGATCGGACTTTATGTCGATAATGTGCCGTATCTGGATAAGAGTACCTTTGATTTTGAATTGAATGATATACAGCGCATGGAAGTGTTGCGTGGTCCGCAGGGTACTTTGTACGGCCGTAATGCGATGGGAGGGATTGTGAATATTTATACATTGTCACCCTTCAATTATCAGGGAACGAAGTTTTCGATGTCGACGGGCAACTATGGTGCCTCTAAGATCAAAGCGTCCCATTATCGAAAACTGAGCGAGCACGTAGGTATTTCCCTTAGCGGTTACTACGACAGGAATGACGGTTTTTTCATGAACGAATATTCCGATACGAAGGCAGATAAGGAGAAGTCTGCCGGAGGACGCTTTAAACTGGATTGGCTGATCAATCCGGCAATGAAACTGCAATATGCATTCAATTATGATTATGTCGACCAGGGTGCTTTCCCTTACGGACAATATAACAGGGAGACAGGAAAGGTGGAACCTGTACGCATAAATGATCCCAGCACCTATTGGCGGCGGATGCTGAATAACAGTATTTATTATGAGTGGAAAACGGACAAATTCCTACTGTCCTCTACTACCGCCTACCAGTATCTGAAAGACGATATGAAGATGGACCAGGATTATACGGAGAAGTCTATTTTTACACTGAACCAGAAACAAAAGCAATATGCCTGGAGTGAAGAGGTGGCGATCCGGTCGAATCACCAGAAGAATTATCAATGGAGCTTCGGTGCATACGGCTTTTATAATAGCCTGAAAACAGATGGCCCGGTGATGTTTAAGGAGGATGGTCTGAAAGATGTCTTGCAGAAAGCCTTTGATGAGATGTTGGTTACTTATCCCAAGGCTCCGCAATTGACCGTATACGGTGATGATAAGAATCAGATTTATTTCCCTGGATATTTTGAAACGCCGACATTCGGTTTTGCTGTCTTCCACCAGTCCACTTATAACAACTTATTTACGGACGGGTTGTCTGTAACGGCAGGTATCCGGCTGGATTATGAAAAGGCAAAGCTGAATTACGACTCTTCGGTAGATAGTATGAAGATAGGTGTATCTATGGGAGGACGTCCAATGGGTGTTCTGCCTGTCGAGACAAGATTGGAAGGTAAAACATCGCAGGACTTTTTGCAGGTGCTGCCTAAGGTATCAGTGAGGTATCAATGTTCGCCGGGTACGTTTACGTATGTGTCGGTTGCCAAAGGATATAAGACGGGAGGCTACAATGTGCAGATGTTTGGTGACCTGGTGCAGGAGTATGCCCGGTATGACCTGATGTCGAAGTTTATGCCCAACCAGGCAAAGAAGCCGGCAGAGGTGGAAGAAGTGGCTGCCTATAAACCGGAGCACAGCTGGAATTATGAAATGGGCATCCGCAGCGAATTGATCAAGGACCGTCTGCATGCCGAACTGACGCTTTTTTATATGGATATTCAGGATATCCAGTTGACGACATTTGCCAAAGGGGGAAGCGGACGTATGATCACCAATGGAGGCAAGGCCGACAGTTATGGGGTGGAGGTAAGCCTTCGCAGCCGTATTGCCGAGGGTCTGACGGCTGATTTGAATTATGGTTTCACCCGTGCTACTTTCCGCGATTATAAGACGTTGGATAAAAACGAAACGGAGATAAATTACAAGGATAACTTCATCCCGTACACTCCGCGCCACACCGTCAGTCTGGGATTGAACTATACCAAACTGTTGCGGAACAGTTGGCTCGACCAGTTTACCGCTTCCGTCCAGTATGCCGGAGCCGGGAAGATCTTCTGGACCGAAAAGAACGATATCAGTCAGGACTTTTACGGTGTGTTGAATGGCAAAGTGGGAGTACGTAAGGGAATTGTGAACCTGAATATATGGAGCCGCAATATGACTGACACTGACTACCAGGCATTTTATTTCGAATCATTCGATAATTCATTTATACAAAAAGGCAAACCTTTCCAGATCGGGGCGGAAGTGGCTGTAACGTTTTAAATTCAGTATTTATCAGGATTGAACTAGTTAAGTGTCGTTGCTTGTCCTGAAAGGACTAACTGTGGATAGCCCCCGGTGAAGCCGGGGGATTGGGAATGGCATCCAGCCGATGAGCCCTGAAAGGGTTCAATCACAGCGTATTATTCGCCCCTTCCAGGGACGCACCATCCGGCATATATCGGGATCCCCCGGCTTCACCGGGGGCTATTCACAATTGAACCCTTCGGGTCCATACAACTATTGACAGGTTCTATTATTTCTAAAATAACAAATATGAAGGCATTGTTTTTATTCTGTTGTTTATTACTCTCTGTTTTCCCGGTCAAAGCGGACGACCTGGATACAACGAAAGTTCGTCAGGTGGAACTAAACGAGGTAGTTGTCCGGTCGTTTAAACAAAACAGGGATTTGCGCCTGGAACCGCTGTCGGCTTCCTCCGTTACCGGCACAGCCATACAAAACAAGAATATTACAGGAATTAAGGAGTTCAGTTCCTTTATTCCGAACCTGTTTATGCCTGATTATGGGTCGAAGCTGACTTCGCCTGTGTATATCCGTGGGATCGGTTCGAAGATCAATGCGCCTTCCGTCGGGCTTTATGTGGACGGTATCCCTTATTTTGAAAAGTCAGCGTTCGATTTCGATTTTGCAGAGATCGATCGTGTCGAAGTGTTGCGTGGCCCGCAGGGAACTCTATACGGACGCAATACGATGGGGGGAATCATCAATGTCTATACCAAATCCCCCTTGAAGTTTCAGGGAACGAATGCTTCGATCTCTAACGGTACTTACGGTGCCCGCGAGTATGCCCTTTCCCGCTATGCGAAAATAGGGGAGAAGTTCGGCTACTCCCTTTCCGCCAATTATAACAGGAATGACGGATATTTTACCAATCTGTTTACCGACAAGAAAGCGGATGACCTGAAAAGCGGCTCCGGACGTATCCGGTTGGAATGGCAGCCGACGGAACGGTTGTCGCTCGGCTTGATGAGTTCGTATGACAATTCCAGACAAGGAGGTTATCCATATGCCGTCTGCGATTCGGTGACACACCGGCCGGGCGATGTCAACTACAACGATTACAGTTTTTATAAACGGGCCATGTCTACCACCGGCCTGACGGTGGAATATAAAGGTACGGGATACAGTCTCAGCAGCAAAACGGCTTTCCAGTACCTGTCGGATCATCAGGGGATCGACCAGGACTTTTCTCCGGCAAGTATTTATTTTGCCAAACAGGATCAGAAACAGAAGATGTTTTCGGAAGAGTTTAATATAAAATCGACGACAGACGGGCGGTATAAATGGCTGTTCGGCGCCTTCGGTTTCTGGCAGGGAATAGATAACACGGTGATAATGGATTATCTGTCGGCTGCCTACAGTTCGCGTAAGTTGTACGACACACCCACCTACGGAATAGCCTTTTATCATCAGTCTACCTTCGATGACCTGCTGGTCGACGGCCTTTCTGCAACGATCGGCATACGTTATGATTACGAACGTGCTTCTACCGATTATCTTAGCTTCAAAGATACGGAGGAGGAGAGTAAGGAGTTGGATGCCTTTTACAGCAAACTAAAATTCAGTCAGGTTACACCTAAATTTGCCTTACAATATATGTTTCCCTCTTCCGGGATTATCTACGCCACTGTAACGAAAGGATATAAGACCGGTGGCTTCAACACCTCTTTCGAGCGGGAAGAAGACCGATCTTTCCGACCGGAGACCAGTTGGAATTATGAAGTGGGAGGCAAGCATCCTTTCCTCGATAACCGCCTGCGTGCCGAGATCGCTTTTTTCTGGATCAACTGGAAAAACCAGCAGATCAGCCAGTCGCTTACGGTAGGTTCCATGCTGAACAATGCGGGACGGAGCGAAAGCAAAGGGGTGGAAGTCAGTTTGCAGGGAAATCCGGTCAACGGACTGATGGTACAGCTGAATTACGGGTTTACCCATGCCACATTCAAGGATTATACAGACAAGAAGAAAGACAAGGTGTATGACTATTCGGGCAATTATCTGCCGCTGGTCCCTTCGCATACCTTCTCTGCCGGGGCTGATTATACCATTTCGAATCCATGCTCCCATATCGACCGCATCCTGATCAGTGCGAACTTTACCGGTGCGGGCCGGATATACTGGAAAGAAGATAACGTTGTTTCCCAACCTTTTTACGGACAATTGAACGGAAAGGTTTCTGCAACGAAAGGATTTGCTACCTTTGCGATCTGGGCTAAGAATATCACCAACACGCAATATACCGCTTTTTATTTTGAGATGGGAAAAGGTCTGGCACAAGCGGGTCGCCCTTTCACGATCGGAGGAAGTGTAGCGGTGGCATTTTAATCGGGTGTAAAATGCTTTCGCAGCTTGGGAAACGGCTTTACAAGGATGAAAAATGCTTTCCCAACGTGGGATACCATATTACAAAGAAAACGAATGGAACAAAAAAATAAAATATTCAATCTCGGGACCTTCTTCTGCCTCTACATTGCGCAGACCATTCCGATGAGTTTTTTCTCTACCGTCATTCCGGTAATGATGCGGCAGGAGAATTTTTCTTTATCTGCCATCGGTTTGCTGCAACTGATCAAGCTGCCCTGGATACTGAAATTCCTCTGGTCGCCGATGGTGGACCGCCATGCCCGGACAACGGGCGATTATAAACGATGGATATTCTCGTCCGAACTGATCTATGCCGTCCTGATCTTTGCCGTCGCTTTCCTCGATTTTAAAACGGATTTCTATACCATTATCGCCCTGATCATCGTATCGTTCGTAGCCTCTGCCACCCAAGATATTGCGACCGATGCGCTGGCTGTCCTTTCCTTTAGCCGGAAAGACAAAAGCCTGGTGAACAGCATGCAGTCGATGGGCAGTTTCGGCGGCTCGATGATTGGGGGAGGCGTGTTGCTGCTGTTGTTTAAACAGCTGGGATGGAACAGCCTGTTGCCTTGTGTCGCCTTGTTCGTGATTGTCGCTTTATTGCCGTTACTGTTCAACCGCGGACTGGAGATTGCACCGAAAGATACGCATGAACGGGCGAAGAAGGCAGATGTCTTTTACTTCTTTACCCAAAAGAATATATGGAAACAGATCGGTTTCCTTTTCCTTTATTATTCCGGCCTGATCGGTACGTTGGCGATGTTGAAGCCCTACCTGGTCGATCTGGGATATTCGATGAAAGAGATCGGGGTGATGAGCGGTGTGATAGGGACCTCTTTCGGTTTCATCTTTTCTTTTATCGGAGGCTTTATCGTGCGTCGCATCGGACGGCATTGGGCACGCATCCTGTTTGCCGTGTTTGTGCTGCTTGCCACGCTTTATTTCCTCGGACTGTCTTATGTCACTCCGACACTCGGACTGTTGCATGCCGGCATCGCCCTGCTTTGGGGCAGCTATGGGATGGCGACGATCGTGGTCTATACAACGGCGATGGATTGTGTACGTCCCGGACGGGAAGGCACGGATTTTACGATACAGACGGTCATAACCCATCTGAGCGGGATGGTGATGGCGATATTGAGTGGAAAGATTGCCGACCATACCGGCTACCACGGCTTGTTTTTCTTTGAAGTCAGCCTGGCGGCCTTGTCGTTGGTTTATATATTGATCGTATTCAGGAAAGAGAAAGAAACAGTATAATTATGATACAGGATTTATTACAAAAATATAATGTGCCGGTGCCGAGATACACCAGTTATCCGCCGGCAAATTATTTTACGGAAGCGTTTGCCAATAAGGAATACGAGTCGGCCATAGAGGCTTCCAATACGGCACGGCCCGAGCATATCTCTTTTTATGTGCATATCCCGTTCTGCCGCCATCTTTGCCATTACTGCGGGTGTAATTCATTCCCGATGATGAAGCGAGGCGTGATAGAACGTTATTTTTCAGCGTTGCATAGGGAAATAGAACTGGTAAAGACGCGGCTGGCTCCCGGACGTAAGATTTCCCAGATTCATTATGGCGGGGGAAGTCCGACATCCATGCCCGTGTATTATCTGAGAGAACTGAACGAACATTTGTTGGCAGGCTTTGAAACGATCGACCAGCCCGAAATAGCGGTCGAGTGCCATCCCGGATATCTGGATGAAGAGTCTTGGCAGTCGCTGACGGAGGCGGGTTTCAATCGGTTCAGCCTCGGGGTGCAGGATTTCAATGAAAAGGTGTTGAAGACGGTCAACCGCCGCCCGTCGTTGTTGCCGGCGGAGATGATCTTTCAGATTCTTCGTAGCAAAGGGGCGCGCATCAATATGGACTTTATCTATGGCTTGCCGTTCCAGACGGCCGAAAGTTTTGCGGAAACCATTACGCGGGCGGCAGTTCTGTGTCCCGACCGCCTGGTTACATTTTCGTATGCCCATGTCCCTTGGGTGAACAAACAGCAGCTTATTCTGGAAAAAGCCGGATTGCCGCCCAGTGAAGAAAAAAGCCGCATGTATGAATCGGCAAAGAAACTTTTGTCAACAGCCGGTTACAAGACGATCGGTCTGGACCATTTTGTCCGGCAGGACGATGAATTGTATACGGCGTTGAAGAACGGCCGCTTGCATCGTAACTTCCAGGGCTATTGTACCCGCCGTACAACCGGACAGGTGTATGCTTTCGGTGTGACCGGAATCAGCCAGCTGAATACTGCCTATACCCAGAACAGCAAGGATATTAATCAATATATGGAACGGATCGAAAACGATACGTTTGCCGTATCGAAAGGATATGAGTTGAGCCGGGACGAACAGATTACCCGTGAGGTGATCGAAACACTGATGTGCAACTATTCCCTGGACTGGCAGGAGATGGCAGCCCGTTTCTCCCTTTCTGCGGAAGAGATAAAATCGGCAACCGCCTATAATGACAATCGTCTGAATGAGTTTGCTGCCGACGGCCTGATCGAGTATGACGACAATCATATCCGTATGACTTCCGGCGGAGCTCTCTTTGTCCGTAACGTTGCCGCTTCGCTGGATAAACTGATGCTTCATTCCAATAAATCATTTTCAAAACCTGTCTGATATGGAACAACATAATACGGATATTCTGGTCATCGGAGCCGGGCTGACCGGTTTGACTACCGCCTTTCGACTGACCCGCGGGGGAAAACAGGTACATGTCCTGGAATGCAGTAACCGGGTTGGTGGGCAAATACATACGTTCCGTGAAGACGGGTTCGTTTTTGAAAGCGGACCGAATACCGGAGTAGTATCCTATCCCGAAGTAGCCGAACTATTTGAAGCCTTGTCGCCTGCCTGCCAATTGGAAACAGCCCATGAAGAGGCCAAACGCCGCCTGATCTGGAAAGGAAACTCTTTCCGTGCATTGCCTTCCGGCTTGCTTAGTGCAGTGACAACTCCATTGTTTACCCTCGGCGATAAATTCCGTATCCTGGGCGAACCTTTCCGGGCAAAAGGTACGAATCCGGATGAATCGGTCGGTGAACTGGCTGCCCGCCGTTTGGGAAAGTCATTCCTGAATTATGCCGTAGACCCGTTCCTCTCCGGTGTTTATGCCGGCGATCCGCTGAAACTCATTACCCGCTATGCTTTACCTAAATTGTATAACCTGGAACAGCAATACGGAGGATTTATCAAAGGCACGATTGCCAAAGCCCGGCAACCCAAAACAGCCCGTGACCGGTTGGCAACCAAAAAGGTTTTCTCTGCTGCCGGTGGTTTGGAGAATCTGGCAAAAGCGATGGCGAATGCTATCGGTTTCCGAAATATCACCTTGTCGGCTTCCGGCGTGACGGTCCGTCCGTCTGAAAAAGGCTGGCTGGCAACTTATACGACTTCCGAAGGAGAACAACTTATGCATGCCAATAAGGTCGTAACAACGAGCGGTGCCTATACCTTGCCTGATCTGCTGCCGTTCATTCCCCGGGAAGATATGGATAAGATCAGTAACCTGCAATATGCTCCGGTAGTACAGGTGAGTGTCGGCATTCGTAATACCGGGAGCTTGCGTTTTAACGCTTTTGGCGGACTGGTCCCTTCCTGCGAAAAGAAAGATGTGCTGGGGATTCTTTTCCCGGCTGCCTGTTTCGATAATCGTGCACCGAAAGAAGGAGCCCTCTTTTCTTTTTTTATCGGTGGTGTCAAGCGGACGGAACTGACCCGTTTAAGCGATGATGAACTAAAGGGACTGATCACACATGAATTTCATGCAATGCTGAAATTCCCGATTCAGGTGCAACCGGATATGATCCGTATTTTCCGCCACCAGCATGCAATACCGCAGTATGGCCTGAGCAGCGGCGAACGTTTCGCTACGATCGATCAGCTGGAGGCACGTTATCCCGGACTGATACTGGCCGGTAATATGAAAGGTGGCATCGGCATGGCTGACCGTATCCGGCAGGCAACTGGTATTGCTGAAAACTTGCTCATGTAAGTCAAAATCACTTTCTTTGCAGAAAAGATCTATTCATGGATGATACGGATAAAATGGTCGAAATAGCCCGGTTTCAATATCCGGCAGAGGCCCAGACACTGATCGCTTTGCTCAGGTCGGAAGATATCGAATGTTATTTGAGGAACGAATATAGCAGTCAGTTGATGGCGGGTTATATAGATGTTGGCGGTGCCCGTGTAGAGGTGCTTGAAAGCGATGTGCCCCGGGCGTTGGAGGTGATGGAAACCGGCGGGTACGACATTCCTGCGGAGGATGAAGAAGCTGAGCAGATACGGGTCGTAGCCGGATGGGCCCGTCATATCCCTTTTCTTCGTAATTACACGTTAGAGAAGCAAATTGTCATCTTATTTGTGATTATTGCTGTGTTTTTGGTATTATTGATCTTTTTTGGATCACAAATCTCGTCTAACTAAAAAAATGTAACCGATGGCCCGTAGAAAGATAACAAATAGTCAGGCGGTGTGTCTCACTCTTTTATGGGGTGTTTTGGCCTACATGCTGCTTGTTTACAGTGAAAAGATAACCTTTGATGTGATTTTTGCCCTGGTAGCGTCCGCTATCATTGTGTTCGTTCCTGTCTATAAAAACATAAAACGTAGAAATGAGTGACATTTAGTCACGTTTGCCTCTTTAAAATATCATTTCGATATTTTTTTATCATTTTTTCTTTCAAATATTTGCCGGTTTGAAAAAATGGCTTACCTTTGCGACGTTCTTAAAAGAAGAACGCTAACTAGCAAATTGGTATAACATTCTAAATAAACAGTTCTTATGAAGGCAAATGAAGTTTTAGACAACTTAAAGAGAAGATTTCCTAACGAACCCGAGTATCATCAGGCAGTGGCTGAAGTTTTAGGCACAATTGAAGAAGCCTATAACGAACATCCTGAGTTTGAAAAGAGCAACCTGATCGAACGTCTTTGTATTCCTGATCGTATTTTCTCATTCCGTGTAACATGGGTAGACGATAAAGGACAGGTACAGACAAACATGGGTTACCGTATCCAGCATAACAACGTGATCGGCCCGTACAAAGGCGGTATCCGTTTCCATGCTTCTGTAAATCAATCGATCCTTAAGTTCCTGGCTTTCGAACAGACTTTCAAGAACTCATTGACTACACTGCCGATGGGTGGTGGTAAAGGTGGTGCCGACTTCAGCCCGCGTGGCAAATCAAATGCTGAAATCATGCGTTTCTGCCAGGCTTTCGTTATGGAATTGTGGCGTCACATTGGTCCGGACACAGACGTTCCTGCCGGTGATATAGGTGTTGGCGGACGTGAAGTAGCTTATATGTATGGTATGTACAAAAAGCTGGCCCGCGAAAATACAGGTACATTTACTGGTAAAGGTATCGAATTCGGTGGTTCACTGATTCGTCCGGAAGCAACAGGTTACGGTAACGTTTACTTCCTGCTGGAAATGTTGAAGACTCGTAACATCGACATTAAAGGTAAAGTGGTTGCTGTTTCAGGTTCAGGTAACGTAGCTCAGTATACGGTTGAAAAACTGATCGAACTGGGTGCTAAACCGGTTACTATGTCTGACTCTGACGGTTATATCTATGATCCGGATGGTATCGACCGTGAGAAACTGGATTATATAATGGAATTGAAGAACCTGTATCGTGGACGTATCCGCGAATATGCAGAAAAATATGGCTGCAAATATGTTCAGGGTGGCCGTCCTTGGGGTGAAAAATGTGATATCGCCATGCCGAGTGCAACTCAGAACGAATTGAACGGTGACGATGCCAAGACGCTGTTGGCTAACGGTTGTTTCGCTGTATCGGAAGGTGCAAATATGCCTTCTACTCCGGAAGCTATCGATGCATTCCTGGAAGCTAAGATCCTGTATGCTCCGGGTAAGGCTGCTAACGCCGGTGGTGTTTCCGTATCAGGTCTGGAAATGACTCAGAATGCAATGAAGCTGAGCTGGACAAGAGAAGAAGTAGACGAAAAGCTGAAAGGCATCATGAAGTCTATCCACGAACAATGTGTAAAATACGGTACACAGTCTGACGGCGTTGTAAACTACGTGAAGGGTGCTAACGTTGCCGGCTTCATGAAGGTTGCAAAAGCTATGATGGCTCAGGGTATCCTGTAATCAGCAAAAAATATAAGTTTTGCCAAATGAACATTTTATGGTTATTTGGTCATGTAAAAAGGGGAGTTTTTTTAACTCCCTTTTTTACTTTATATACCTTTTATTTGAGAAACTTCTCATAAGAAGTCTTTTCAGGGATGACACTCCATCCGGAAATAACGTTGCCATAAAAATAGAAGTTGACATCAAAAGTAAGACCACTGTTCCGGTCAGTAACCTGATAGCATTTGGTGGCACCGTATTGGTCGGTTAATTTGTATTCATCTAAGTTTAGTGTCTCTGTCGAGCCGATATATTCCTTCATCCGCATATCGATCGCTTTCATAATACCCGTGTTTTCGAACGGATTGATATTGACAGTCGTGCGTCCGGTGGCAGCCGGATTTATTTTTGACTGGCTACGAAGCTCTTTTACGCTGTCTGTGTATGCCTTGAACTGTGCCCGTATTTCCGGTGAACGCAGGCCGTTGACCGTGAAGATGGCAATCCCTTCGGCGCCGTTGTTCAGCGCTTCATCCATGCAAAGGAACATCGTTGAATCGTTGGAGGCTGTCATGCCGCAATACAGAGTTGTCATCGGATTCTTTTGTTTCACATTGTCGATCGTACAGTCCGAAATGAAACTTACGTCACCGGTATAGAATGTGTGGTACACCATCGGGAAGACAATATCCAGATTCCATTTGCCCCAGTCCTGGCGAACCATCTTTCTGGACATTGCCGGAGTAGGAAAGGGGGAAGCTGCCATTTTCTTTCCGTAAGAGTGCACGGTTTCGGCAATCATGTTCGCCACTTCGGTGATCTGGTCGCAACGGAACTGTAACCATTGTTCATCTTGGGATGGATCTTCCTGTTCGCGCGGATCATAACCATACTTCTCCTGGAAAAGCTCGATCATTGCCGGATGATAACCGAAATCCCATTGAGGATATTCACGATCCTGCACGATACCGTATTTGGGCCAGAGAGTGGTAGGCAGGACTACGTCGACAAAACGGTGGTAGTCGATAGCAATACCATTCAGTCCTTCTACTTCGCAATAGGCTTTAATTTTATTGTTGATATGTTCACGCACTTCCGGTAAAGCCGGGCACATGAATTTATAGTAGCCCACATAAGCGGTCGTGTCCGCCAGGCTTTTCCCCTCACGGTTCACACTGAACCATTCAGGATGTTCCTTTAATAGTTTGTCACGGTCATGTTCGGTATTCATTGTCCACAGCCAGGCATAGACTTCAATACCGTGTTTGTGTGCTATCGGAATGGCAACCCGGTAATCATCCGGGGTCGGTGCGTTCAGCATTACCCCGTCGATCCCCACTTCATTCATAACCGTGCAGATCGAATCGAAATTCATTCCCGGACGATAGTCCATCCAGGTCCAGAACATCGGATAATCGGTTGCCTTTTCGGCTTTTTGCTGTGTACAGGATACTGTGACCAGGCTGCTTGCAAGCGCAAGCAGCAAAATTGATAATCTTAGTGGTTTCATAATAGTACTGTTTTTTATTCTACATATAATACAAGTCCTTTCAGATATTCCCCTTCCGGATGATAGATGTTTACCGGGTGATCGGCCGGTTGCGTCAGCTGATGCAGGATCCGGACGCTACGTCCGGATTGTGCTGCGGCGCTGAATACGGCCAGACGGAAATTCTCTTTACTGACAACCTGCGAACAGGAGAAAGTAAATAAAATACCTCCCGGTTTAATCTTTTCAAAAGCGATCGCGTTCAGTTTACGGTATCCTTGCAAAGCATTGCGGAGCACGTTCTTATGCTTGGCAAAGGCCGGTGGGTCCAGAATGATCAGATCGTAATTGCTTCCCATTTTTTCCAGATATTTGAAGGCATCTTCGGCAAAAGCTTTATGTCGCAGGTCGCCAGGGAAGTTCAATTCCACATTTTTATTTGTCAGCGAAATCGCTTTGGCCGAACTGTCTACCGAATGAACCACTTCGGCACCGCCACGCATCGCATAAAACGAAAATCCACCAGTGTAGCAAAACATGTTCAGCACCGAATGACCTTTGGCATACCGTTCCAGCAAAGAACGGTTTTCGCGCTGGTCCACAAAGAAACCGGTCTTTTGTCCTTTCTGCCAGTCCACACAGAACTTCAGTCCGTTTTCTGTCGCAATATCCTCTACTTCTCCGCCATACAGGTAACCGTCCTCACTGCCGAGATTGGCTTTATAAGGAAGAGTCGCTTCCGATTTATAATAAATGTTCTGTAAAGTATCTCCCAGTACCGTTTTTAACGCTTCGGCAATTTCGTGGCGGGCATAATGCATACCGACTGAATGCGCCTGCATAACAGCCGTATGGGCATACATGTCGATAACGAGTCCCGGAAGATTATCTCCTTCCCCATGAATCAGGCGAAAAGTATTATTGTTTTCCACACCTGCCAGTCCCAGTTCGCGGCGAATAGCATAAGCCACGCGGATACGTTCTACCCAGAAATCTGCATCGATCGTAATCGGTTTGAACGATAAGATACGTACGGCGATGCTGCCTATCTGATAATGGCCGATAGCCAGAAAACGCTGGTTCGTTCCGTACACCTCTACCAGGTCGCCCTCTTCAGGATCCCCTTCAATGCTTTGGATAGCTCCGGAGAACACCCACGGATGGAAGCGCAACAACGATTCTTCCTTTTTCGGTTTGAGAAAGATTTTACAATAGTTCATTCTTATTTATCTTGATTCAATTGGTTGTAAATTTTCAGACAAGCCCAGGCGTCCAGGGCTGCATATTTCTTTTGTTGTTCGGTCAGCACATCAGCTTCCCAGTTGCTCAGGCGCTGGCCTTTCGATATTTTCTTGTCGAAAAGGATCGCATAGATCTTTTGCAGGCTGGCATCCTCGATGCCGAACTGTCCCACATAATTCTGCAAATCCAGAAAGTTAGCCGGTTTGATATCCGTCCGCTTCCGCATGGCACCGAAATCATCGCGCAGGGATAACCCGATTTTTAATATTTTATCGTTAACCAGAAAATCTTCAAGCGATTGCGGAATACCGATTCTGTTCAACCGGAACAGGAAGCAAGCCTCGTCTGTCGAAATCTGCATCAACGAAATCTTATAGCGTGTCCCCTTTTTAAAACTGGGACGTGTTTCCGTATCGAAGCCAACCGCTTCGAACTGGGTTAAATAGCTGACGGCTTTATCGGCATCCTTTTCGGTGTCGATAACAAGGATCCGTCCCGGAAATTCTTCTATTTCAAGAAGTGATATCTCTTCTTTTGTTATTGTGTGTGTATATTGTGTCATCATTCCTCGTTCGTTTCAATAATTTCTTCATCGCTGTAACGGATAGCGTGAAGCGCTTTCAGTGCATTTAAGAGTTGCTGTCCCCAGAACTCCTGGAAATTGGCGCGGCATAAAGCAATAGCCTGAAGCATGACTTCCTCATTTCCCTGTCGGAAAAGTGAAACAAAATTTCCTGTGTCCTGGTAAACATCCGCCAGGTTTTCCGAGATAAATGCAGCGATTGGCGTGTCGCTGTATTGCATATCCGGATGAAATGTCTCCAGGTAAGAGTCTTTTTCTCCCAGCAGGGCGGCAATACGGGTCCGCACGGCTTCGTACATATCTTCCGTAACAGTCATTTCCGGTTCGTCATCTTCATCGTCCACTTCCGCTTCCGGCAATAGTGTCGCTTTCAGATAGAGCAGAGGTAACAGCTTGATTCCTTTATCTATAAAATCAAAAAGGCCGTTTTGTCCGGCTGTTTCAACAAATGTACAAAATTCCAACGCTACAGTTACAAACTCCAGCGTATTGCGTTCATATATGGGATTATTCTCCTTTTCCATGCTACTTCTTATAGTATACCTATGATTTCTAACTTGCAAAAGTAAGAAATATATTGCGATAATCAGAATTATTAATTCTTATTAAGGTCTAATAAGAGGATGTCGATGAGAAAATTTTCATGTGTGTTGAAGATAATACGCGGGAAACAATAAAATATAAGCGTTCAGGAGGATAATTTCTCCCTTTCTGTTGTATCTTTGATGCTAATGGATTTAGCGGCTGATAATTGTCGGCCGTTTGGTTGATAATTATGTGCCAATCGGTCGATAATTGTGAGCCAAACGGCCGAGGATTATCAACCATTGATTACCTGCCGTACTAATTCAAATTAGTAAGGCATATAGATGAAAAGAGTATGTAACCAAATAAATAATACCATGTCAATAAAATTTAAAGCTTACTACACGCCGAAGCCGAATGGACGTAAAGGCATGCGGTTGACACATGCCCGTGCGATCAGCAGGGGAACTTATAATCTGGAAAAAGTTTGCAGGTTGATAAGCGAACGTTCTGCTGTGTCGTCGGCAGAAGTCAAAAGTGTATTGGATTCATTTGCCTGGGTGGTCGAACTGGCCCTGGAGGACGGCTGCCATATCGAGTTGGATGATCTGGGGTATTTCTCGCCATCATTGAAAACTACTCCGAATAAAGAAAACGGAAACAAGGGAACGGTTTACGTAGATGGAATTAATTACCGTTGTTCCACTTCTCTACGAAAAAAGTTAAGGAAAATCGATTTGGAGTTTGAAAAAGATAAAAAGATACTTGATAACTGGGAGACACTAAAAGATAAATTGTTGAAATACATGAAACATTGGGAAAGTGTGACTCCGCGTGCTTATGCTAAAGAATTTGGTTGTAGCCGTTACCGGGCGGAAATAGATCTGAAGAAGTTCGTGGAGGAAGGCGTACTCGTCAAGGTAGGCTATCGGAATAAGGTGATGTATTTGTTGGCGGCGGATAAGCAGGAAGAATAATATATGAAAATATGTTTATTGCCTATCTTTTTGTTTATAATGATTTTATGTTTTTCTTGTGACCGGGAAAGAAATAAAATGATATTCTCCGAATCGGAATCTTTACTTGAATCCGATCCGGATAGTGCTTTGACCATATTGAATGCAATCCTTTATCCGGAAGATTTGAACAAAGAAGAATACAATCGTTATGTTTTATTGAAAATTCAGGCAGAATATAAATCCTATCAAGATATAACATCTGATTCGACTATTCTTGCTGTACGGGATTATTATTTAAAAAAGAAAGATGATCATAATATTGCTTTGTCATCATATTATTGTGGTTGTTATTATAAAGAGTGTGGAGACAAAAATAATGCGATGAGGTTTTTTCTGGAGGCTGGTGAGTATGCGGAAAAATGCGATGATTATGGTTTGAGAGGACTGATTCGGAATGCGATCGGAGTCTTTTTGCTGGATCAATTAGATTGTGAAGGAGCGATACAATGTTTTCGTGAATCTGCTGCTTTTAACAGACTTGCAGGGTCTTTGAAAAATGAGGCAATTTCTTATATACAAATTGGAGATTGTTTTCAGTATTTAGAGGAACCGGATAGTGCTTTACATTATTATATGAAGTGTCTGCATCTGATTGATGGAGAGAGTTTGTATCGGGAACAATCTAATGTCAGGCAGAATTTAGGTATATTGTATGCTCAAAAAGGAGATTTAGCAAAAGCAATTCAAATTCTAAAAGAAGCATTGGAATATACATTCAGTCAAGATGATCAAATAAAAATATACGTGTCTTTGTTAGATCTATATACGGCTAATCATCAGATAGATTCGGCAAATGTTTATATGAATCATTTAGTACAGAAGAAAGATAGTGTAGAAGATATATATGTAAGAGCCAAATTATACCGAATCCTTTCAGAGAAGGCAGAACTTCAGGAAAAAGATTCGGGAGTTTTAGAATATCATAAAATGTATGCTGAGAGTCTTTTACAGGTAATCGAAACAAATTTGGATAAGAGTTTACTTGAACTTCAGAAAAAATACGATTATGAAAAAGTTCGTTCACATAATATTCGTTTAAAATTAGAAAAGACGAATATCTTTATTGGTTTTGTATCAGTTTCTTTGTTAATAGGTGTTGTAATATTATTCTTAATTAGAAAGTATAGACAACGTAAAAAACGAATATTGGAATTAGAAGAAAAAATATCGCAGTTGAAAAGGATGTCTGAAAAGTATGATGAAAACGAAAAAACATTTATGTCTTATTTACTTAAACATTTTAATGTTTTAAAGAAGGTGTCCGGTTTGGAAATTTATATGAATAAAGAAAAATCCCATAAAGATGAATTTTGGATAAAAAAATTTAACGAAATTGTCTATGGTCAGAATACTTTAAACTGGGATATTTTATATGACATAATGAATAAGTTACATAATGGATTTTTTATCAAACTAAAAGAGTTATATCCACAAATGAAAGAAGTCGAATTTCGGATTATTTGTTTGACTTATTCTGGCTTTTCAACAGAGGAAATAGCAATTATTTTAAACTTGAGTATAAATACAATTAATACTAAGCGTTCGGCTATACGTAAAAGTCTCTGTATTGCTCCTTTTGCTAATTTGTGTGACTTTCTGGATGAGAGATTGAAAAATAGACCTTTAACTAATAATTGAAAAGTTATATATTGGGTTTGTTATTTGCTTGATTATTAATGATTTTATTGTGTTTGCGCTTGGGTAAAAGTTATATGCCTGAAGTGTGATAGTGAATAGTGACTAAATTTACTCCATGATTAATAATTTATAAAGAGTGAATTTATGAATTTGACTAAAACATTATTCGGTATTTTGATAGTAACGGCAGGATATTCCTTTATCCCTTGTATTCAAACTCGGATTTTTGCATCCGGTAGTAATGAGTTGTGTAATGTTGTAAGCTCTTCAAAAGTATATTTGAAAGGTAGTTTGTCTACTCCTACAACACGAAGTGTTTTCCAACCGATTGAAGTCTTTCAGGAAGATAAAACTTTGATGATTTATTATTTATGTGAATTGGGGGAAATAGAAATCTCTCTTAGTAATGAACAGGGGTCTATTGTATATTCGAAAAAAGTGTCTATTTCTAAATCAACTCAAACCCTTATAAGATTGAATGATTTTAGTTCTGGAAATTATACGATTAAATTAAAAAATGTTGAGGGTGAAGAATTGTCCGGATTAATAAATATTAAGTGATAAATCATTCCTATTATAACTGTACAAATAACAAATCACATAAATAAATTATATTGATATGAAAAAGAAAATTTACCTATTAACCTTTTTGATTACTTGTCTTTGTTTTACCTCAAATGCTCAATTGAGATTATTGGAAAATGGCCGTGTGCAAGTGGGTACCTTGAAATTAGAAGGTGAAGATGCTCAAAATGTGACGACTATGCAAATTTTTGGTTCTTATGGTGATATGCGAGCAGGTTCGAAATTGACATTTGGTGATTTTGGACAATTTCCATATAATGGTTGGAATGTTTTTATAGGAGAATATGGCACTACTGATTCTGATCAACTGTGGTTGCATGGTAAAAACGGTATCTATTTAACCAGAGGCGGACAGGCCAGTAATATTATTGCTTATTATAATCCGGCTTCCAACAGTAATTTTGTATTTAATACAAATCTCCGTGTGAACGGAGTCGATATAACTTCTGATGCCCGGTTGAAAGAAAATGTTCAGTCGCTTCAAAATCCGTTGGATCTTCTGTCTCATGTGAGTGGGGTGACTTATAATTATAAGCTTTCCGAAATAAACAAATATCGTGAACCTGATAAATTGAAGTTTACTGAGGAACAAAGTATACAAGAAAATGCATCAGATATGCAAACATCCATGGATGCAGCCTCCATTGAGAAAGCAAACAGAGACAAACAGCTTCAAAATGTGATTGACCGCAAGGAAGCAGAAGAGGCATCTCGTAAGAGAATAGGTTTTTTGGCTCAAGATGTAGAGAAAGTATTGCCTGAATTGGTTAAAACGGATGAAGATGGTGTAAAATCTATTGATTATATTGGCTTTATTCCTTTATTGGTTGAAAGTATCAACGAAATGCGACTTACTATCCAGGAACAACAAAATGAGATAGAGATGTTACAAAGTTTACTGTCTGTAGAAACGAAATCTACATTGCGTTCAGCATCTACTGACAATCCAGATATGGTAGAAGGTGCAAAATTATATAATAGAGCCGGTGCATCTGTTTCTTATACGTTGCCGTCTACTTTTAGTAATGCGTATTTGCAGGTGTTCGATATCTCTGGAAGGGCGGTAAAGAAAATTACACTGACTGTTGCTAATGACATTGTAGAAATTAATCCTACCGAAATTGGTTACGGAACGTTTGTCTATGCCTTGTTTGTGGATGGACAGAAAGCGGATACGTTGAAGAAATTTGTAAATTGATTTAGCTATGAAAAGATATAATATACTTAATACATACATGAGAATATGTATGATGTTTTTCCTTTTGTTTGACTTTGTAGATTCAGTATATTCAAAAAGCTTTAAAATCGCAGAAGAATCAAATAGAACTTCGGATCTGCTTGTATCTGATAGTGTGAGAATAGAACAACAATCAGATAGCATCTCTGTATTTGCTACAAGTTCCTGTGTTAATACTTTTGAAAACCAGACGGTTTCTTCAAAACTTTCAGTTCAAGGATGTAACACTCTTACATTACAAAATGTGACAGTATCCTCTAACGGAGATTTAACACTATCTGCTCCGGATGCTATTTTGATAAATGGTTTATTTGAAGTGAAGCTAGGAGGCCTCTTGAATATAAAAAGTGAGTTAACTCAATGGACTTTCGATTATGGATACGATAATTCTGGAAATAGAAAAATGCGTAGTGCAAATTCCGTAAAATTGTCTAATGTAGATTAATTTTTGTAAATCAGGGATTAAAAAGACATGTTATGAAGAAAAGAATAAGTATATCAACAATCGTATTACTTTTTGTTGCATTAAAAATATTGGGACAAACGAATCTGAAAGTCCATACTTTAGGCAATTATGATAATAAATTATCGGACACGATAAGAATTGAAA
Organism: Parabacteroides caecihominis; assembly: GCF_023656785.1. Lineage (NCBI taxonomy): Bacteria > Pseudomonadati > Bacteroidota > Bacteroidia > Bacteroidales > Tannerellaceae > Parabacteroides > Parabacteroides caecihominis. The sequence continues at coordinate 70,368 of NZ_JAMOKS010000015.1, read as the reverse complement.
CAGAGTTGATGCCTTCTTCACTTAAAGAACTATTGGATTCCCGTACGAAAGACGACAATAAGGAGTTGGAACAACCGAATGTGGCTACATTTTCTGTAGATAAAAGTAAAGAGGTTGGAACGATTGTCGGCACAGTCGATATTACAGAAACTGGTAGCGCCAACTATGTAATTCCAATAGAAGTACCAAAGGGAATAGCGGGATTAGAACCAGCAGTTTCAATTAATTATAACAGCCAGTTTGCTAATGGTTTAATGGGGTATGGATGGAATGTGGCTGCATTTTCAGCAATATCTCGTTGTGGTAAATCATATTATTATGATAATGTAACTGAAGCACCTCAACTCTCCAGTTCCGATAATCTGATGCTTGATGGGCAACGTTTACTATTGATTTCGGGACAAAATCTTGTAGATGGAGCCAAGTATAGGATGGAATATGATCCATTTACAGAAATTACATATAAAGTAGTAAATTCAGTTCTGTGCTTTGTGGTTAGGACAAAAGATGGAATGACAAAAGTTTTCGGTTCCACTTCTGATTCGAACATAGAGGCTTCGAGTGGAAGTACATTATTTTGGGTATTATCAAAAGTGACAGATAAGAATGGTAATACAATAAATTATAAGTATGATGAAATAGTAAACAATGGTGAGTTTTATCTTACAAAGATCGAATATGCTGGAAACCGCAGTTTAGAATTTGCTTATGAAATAAGAAGCGATAAGCAAAAGACATATTTTGCCGGTGTACAGATAAATAATAATAAAATACTGAAAAGTATTTCTACATATATAGGCCAAACCAGGATCAGACAGTATCAATTTAACTATACGAATGATGGTTTCTATTCTAAATTAATTGAATTGATAGAGGTTGGGCAAAATAGTAAACAGTACAATTCAACTGTTATAAATTATGGGAGTAGTGAAGCTCAACAGAATGAATATTTTTCAAGTTTGTCACAAAAAAGGGAAGGGAATAAACCCCTGTTTGCAGATTTTAATGGAGATGGAAAGGCCGATTTTCTTTCATATCCGGAAAAAGATTCGTATACGACTTCAGATGTAGCTACTTTATTTATAGCACAGAAAGTTTATGGAAGTGTAGACTTTGTTAAAAAGTGTACTATTCCTATTCAGTCTTCATCTGGAGTGTTTCAGGGTTTTCTTTTAGCGGATCTGAATGGAGATGGATGTGCAGATGTTGTTAATATATCTAAGGCTTTAAACGGAACTTATCGTTATAATTATTATATGTATGATGGAGAGAAGCTTACATATGATTACAAAGGATTTAATACAGATAGTAATGAGGCGATTGTAGGTGATTTTAATGGTGATGGAAAACAAGAGGTATTGATTATTAATAACCAGAAGGTTTTTGATGGTGATGGGAAGGAAATAGCTTCGGGGGGTATTGATGATTGGGGCAGTGAATATATTGAAAACTATTATCCTAATAATAGATATCTCTGTGATTTTAACGGAAATGGTAAAGCCAATATACTTGTAATGAATGCTTCTGGAGGTTGGGTGTATGAACTAAGTGGGAGAACTTTTGTTCGGTTAAGTACTTTTAATACGCCTGAAGTAAAAAATTATTATTTTCCGTATTTTGGAGATTTTAATGGTGATGGTTATACTGATATTTTAGTTCAAAATTATACTTCAGGTAATTTTGATGATGTATTTATCTTATTTTCCACTGGAAAAGGATTTATTAAGCAAAAAATATTAAATGCTGATATTAAAGCAAAAGTTAGAGTGGCTGATTTCAATCGAGACGGAAAGTCTGATATATTCCATATGGAAGTAGTGAACAATTCGGTAAGGATGAAAGTTGGTACTTTTAACGGCGCAAATTTTACTACTGCTTATTATTCAACATCTTTGACACCTTCCCAAATATTTGTTCCTGATGAATATGACAATTATCTTTTACAAGTTGAAGATTTTGATGGAGACGGTAGAGGGGAATTTTGTTGTGCGAGATATGTGGATAGTTATATAATTCATTCTTTTACAGATAATCAGACTTTACTAACAAAAACAATCACTAATGGACTTGGTGCACAGATATCATTTCAATATGCTCCAATAACAGAGGAGAGTGTTTGTTCTAGTAGCAATAATAATTCTTATCCGGTATCAGGTAATAGAGTTCCTTTATATGTAGTCACTAATGTTGTTCAGAATGCGAATGGATATAGTGAGAATATATATTATCGTTATAAAAATCCCCGGATTCATTTACAGGGAAAAGGCTTTTTAGGATTTGGTAGTATTGAGGCGGAAAATTATAATAAAGATAGAAAGATAACAACTCTTTATGGTTATAATGAATATTATTATCCTTTTATTCAAGAACAAAAGGTAACAACAAGAGCAGGAGCAAATGTATCTACTTCAGTCTATGAAAACTCTTATGTATACCAAGGGAATAAACGTGTAACTCCTTATATAAGAAAGTTGACGGAGACGGATCATTTGACAAGTACTGTGAAAACTGTTGATTGTACGTCTACTGATAGTTGGGGAAATCCATTAACTGTTATTACTAAGTATGGTAATGATCTAACAGAAACAGTAACAAATACTTACTTGAATAGTGGAACGGAAAATGTATGGATATTTGGTTTGCCTCTTTCTCAAACGAAGCGAATAACAAGGGGAAGTGATAGTTGGATAGAAAAGCATACATTTGAGTATAATGACAAATATTTGCTGGGAAAGTCGATTGAATATACTTCGGATGGGACTAAGAAGGTATTAGAGAATATTTTTGGATATGATACATTTGGAAATATAACAAAGAAAACAATTAAAAATTATTCTTCTTCCAATGAGTTGATAACCAAATATGAGTATTCTTCGGATGGAGTTTTTTTAACAAAGGAGACAGATCCATTATTGTTAGAGACTACGTGGAGATATAATTCACTGGGACAAATCGAATTGAGCACAGACCCTTTAAAGAAAACAACAACGTATGAATACGATAGTATGGGGGATTTGGTTAAAACTATTTTTCCTGATAATACATTTTCAACTACCATATTAACATGGAGTGATTCGCCGACAAATGCCGTTTATTGTGTGACAGAGAGTACTCCTGGTAGTCTGGTTACGAAAAAATTTTATGATGCTTTTGAGCGAGAGCTAAGAAGTAGTATAATAGAATTTGATGGTTCCGAAAGAAAATATGATAAGAAATACGATAATGCCAGCCGTATTTCTCAGGTTTCTCTACCGTTTAAAGGAAGTTCTGCAACGAAATGGAATATTTATAATTATGATAATTATGGACGATTGATACGTTTAGCTTATGCCTCAGGAAAATCAGATACATATTCTTATTCCGGTACGAGCATAACGTTGACTAAAAATGGCATTTCTTCGGAACAAAAATATAATTCGAAGGGAGAATTGGTCTCTGTATCTGACCCCGCTGGAAAAATAACTTATAATCTGCGTCCTGATGGTCAACTTTCAAGTGTTGTGGCTCCAGGAGATATAACAACGGCTTTTGAATATGATGAATATGGCAGAAGGAAAGCGATTGTTGATCCAAGTGCAGGTAGAAAAACTTTTACTTATGATGAAGCCGGAAACTTGAAAGAAGAGACCGATGCAGACAATAGAAAAAAAATATATTTATATGATGCATATGGGCGTATTATATCGAAGGAGTTTCAGAATGAATTCAAAACAACGTATAATTATGAAAAAGATTTATTGAGTTCTGTAACTTCTACTAATGGAACCTCACATACGTATCAATATGATAGCGGTATGTATGGTCGTCTCACTAAAGAGAGAGATAATGGTCCCGATGGAATGTGGTTGGAAAAGACTTATTCATATTCCTCCGGAAATTTGTCTTCCATTAATTTCACATCGCAAACTGGGGCTATCGGTACAGAATCTTACGTATATTCAAATGGGCATAAAAGTGAAGTGAAATTTGGTTCAACCAGTGTTTGGAAATTGAGAGAGGAGAATGATATGGGGCAGCCTGTGTCTGTAGTAACAGGACCATTAACACGCTCTTATTCTTTTGATGAGTATGGTATTCCGACAGGTAGAACGACTTCTGCCTCTAATAATCGGATATTACAAAATGATACTTATACTTTCAATCGTTCAAATGGAAACCTCACAACTCGTACAGATAATACAAGGGGAATACCTGAAAATTTCACTTATGATAATCTGAACCGTTTAACACAATTTGCTGGTGCTGTAGTTGCGTATGATATAAAAGGAAATATTACTCAAAAGGAAGATGTTGGCAATCTTTTTCATTATAATACACCCAATAAACCTTACGCAGTATCAAAAGTGGATGCTGCTCGAAAGAATGCAATTCCTCCGAGGAGTCAGTCGGTGAGTTATACATCTTTTCAGCGCCCGTCAACTATTACCGAGAATAGTTATCAAGCCTCATTTATTTATGATTTGGCTGGAAGTCGTAAGAAAATGCAGTTGAAATATAATGGGAATGTACAACTAGAGCGCTACTATTTAGGTGACCGTTATGAAGCTGACTACAAGAGCACATTGGATAAGCAAATATTGTATATTGGAGGAGATGCTTATTCAGCTCCGGCAGCTTATGTAAAACAGGGTAGTTCTTGGGCATTGTATTATATTTGCCGTGATTATCTGGGTAGCATAACGCATGTGATAAACAGTAGTGGAGCTGTCGTGCAGGAAAATAGTTTTGACGCCTGGGGGCGTTTACGTGATCCGGCTACCCGAATTGCTTATTTGCCGGGGCAGGAACCTACCTTATTTTTAGGTAGAGGTTATACCGGGCATGAACATTTGTTACAATTCGGCTTGGTAAATATGAATGCTCGTCTATATGATCCGGCCATAGGACGTTTTCTGTCTCCTGATCCGTTTGTACAAATGCCTGATTTTTCACAAAACTTTAACCGATATAGTTATTGTCTCAATAATCCATTGGTTTATGTGGATGAAGATGGGGAGTTATTTTGGTTTATTGTTGGCGGAGCTGCGATAATTGGAGCGATAACGAATGTAGCAACACATTGGAAGGAAATAAAAGCTATTGGCGGTTGGAAAGGTTTTTGGAAAGGAACCGGTTATTTTGTTGTAGGAGGAGTTGCTGCCGGAGCAGGTGCAGCAGCAGGCGTAGCGGCAGCCGTAGGATTTGGTGGAATGATGAGCGTTACTGCTGCTCAAATGGCTGCTGCGTCCACAGGATTTATACCGGGGGCTACCATCGGTGCGGCTGGTGGTGCTACAAGTGGCTTTGTGTTAAACACAGGGAATGGTTTGGTGGATGGCGATCGATTTGGTGGAGCTTTGCAGAGTGGACTAATGGGAGGTCTAACCGGTGGTATTTTCGGAGGATTATCTGGTGGATTGATTGGAGGGGCCCAGGCGTTACAGCATGGACGTGACTTTTGGACTGGCAAAGCTACAAATCGTGGATTGATGCCAACTAATACAACTTCTACAATAAAAAATAATGTAGGAGAGGGAAAAGTTGTGTCTAAGGACGAGAATACATATTCGGTATATCAAGGATTAGATAAAGAAGGTAATACTAGATATGTGGGGATAACTAAAAGAGAACCTGAAATAAGGTTTAGTGAGCATTTGGGTTCTGGAACAGATAGGGCTAATTTGGAATATTATGTGATTGATGATGCAACAAAACTAAATAAAATGGATGCCCGGATACAAGAACAAAATTTAATAAATAAATATGGTTTGTCAAAGGATGGAGGAGTATTATATAATAAGATAAATTCAATAGGTCCTAAATATTGGAAGCAATACAATATTAAAAAACCTTGATCCGTTATATTTGTATGCGGATGATTAAACTTTTAATTAAGATGGCAAAACGAATAGTAACAAAAATAGGAGATGTCTTTTGTGTAGAGATTGATAATCAGTGTAAAAGATATTTTCAGTATATTGTAAATGACATGGAGCAATTGAATAGTTCTGTGATACGGGTATTTAAATTACATTATCCGATTGACTATAAGCCAATCATTGATGATATTGTCAAAGATGAAGTTGAGTTTTATGCACATACAATTTTGAAATTTGGTGTTCTTTATGATGCTTGGTATAAGGTTGGTACATCAAAAGAGTTTGGTGATTTTTCGAAAGTCTTATTTCGATCGTCTGCAGATGCAGGAAATGGTGAAATGATATCTGAAAGATGGTATGTTTGGCACATTAATGAGCCACATGTTTATGTTGGTAAGTTGACGAAGGAATATCAGCATGCGGAAAGAGGAGGTGTAATGTCCTATACTTCTATTCTTGATAGGTTGAAGTATGGGGATTATATGAGTAAGTATCCTGGATATTGATGACTGAATATGAATTGTTTAATGTTTCGTAGATGAGGAGTGTTTCATCAAATGAAAAAAAAGAAGTATTGAAAGATTGGGGGAAATATTTTCCCAATCTTTCAATGTATTCACCTTCAGTCTTATTAATGAAATTGGACTTGGCTCTTATTGGGTTATCATTAATAAGGTTACCAAGGTGTGAAAAATACAGACCGTTACTTGTTTGTTATCCTCTATGGAAAAAAGATAATAAAGAGAATTTGGATGAACCAATATTTCTCTTTGAGATACATGGCAAAAATGATATTCAGTTTAATATCCCTTATAAAACAGAGCAAAGGGATGTTGTTGAGGCTTTTAAATGTACGCAAATGCAAGTAGGCGTCTTATTAAACGAAACTGTGTATGTAAAAGATCTTCTCAGATTTTTTAAATTATTATTTAGAGATGCATTAATTGAAAGTAGTCCAGTTGCTCAAGCAAAGATTTTGGAATATAAATTATTCATATCTATTTATATGAATGATATGTGTATGATAAAAAGTGTAAAGTCTGATATTGAGAGGATATCTGATACCTGGAATCCTAAATTATTTGAGTGGAAGTACGGCAAGGTTATAGATTGGCGTATGAAACTTTTTGAAAAGATTGAAAATAGAGATGCTTTTATGGAGCAAATTAGCCAGAATATGTCTGATGTGAAGATTTCAAAATTGAGATCCGGTCATATCTTATTGTGAAATTCATTTTTTGTGTTAAAATAGTTGCTAATATGGCAAAACGAATAGTAACAAAAATAGGAGATGTCTTTTGTGTAGAGATTGATAATCAATGTAAAAGATATTTTCAGTATATTGTCAATGATATGGAGCAATTGAATAGTTCTGTGATTCGTGTGTTCAAAACTCATTATCCAATGGATTATAAGCCTATAATGGATAATATAGTGAAAGATAAGATAGAATTTTATGCTCATACAGTTTTAAAATTTGGAATTTTATATGGAGCGTGGTATAAAGTCGGTAAATCAGAATACATAGGAGGTGAAGAATATCAAAAGATTTTGTTTGGTACATCTCAAGAATTTATAGCTCATTCTCCTACAAAAATAGAATGGGTGGATCCTGCAGAAAATTGGTATGTTTGGCATATAAATGAGCCAACTAGGCGGATAGGAAAACTTACAGAGAAATATCAACACATAGAAATAGGTTCTGTACTTTCATATATGGATATTGTCAATCGCATGCGATATGGTCAGTATACATTCAAATATAAAGGATATAAAAATGAGTCCACTTGAAAAAGTTGGGGGATAGGTCTGTAAAATAAACTGTGTCACGTGTTAATTTTTTCTTAAACTCATCGGTTGGGGATTGACCAGCGCCAAGGGGGATTTGGCAGGAAGTCGTAAGAGAATGCAGCTCAAATGGCTGCTGTGTCCACAGGATTTATACCGGGGGCTACCATCGGTGCGGCTGGTGGTGCTACAAGTGGCTTTGTGTTAAACACAGGGAATGGTTTGGTGGATGGCGATCGATTTGGTGGAGCTTTGCAGAGTGGACTAATGGGAGGTCTAACCGGTGGTATTTTCGGAGGATTATCTGGTGGATTGATTGGAGGGGCCCAGGCGTTACAGCATGGACGTGACTTTTGGACTGGCAAAGCTACAAATCGTGGATTGATGCCAACTAATACAACTTCTACAATAAAAAATAATGTAGGAGAGGGGAAAGTTGTGTCTAAGGACGAGAATACATATTCGGTATATCAAGGATTAGATAAAGAAGGTAATACTAGATATGTGGGGATAACTAAAAGAGAACCTGAAATAAGGTTTAATGAACATTTCAATTCTGGTACAGAAAGAGGAACTCTTCGATATATTCCAATAGAGAAATCTTTAAATAAATTGGATGCTCGGATAATGGAACAAAATTTGATAAATAAATTTGGTTTACAGAAAGATGGAGGACAGTTATATAATAAAATAAATTCAATAAGTCCTAGGTATTGGGAACAGTATAAAATAAAAAAACCATAGTTCAAAGACAAAAAAAAATTATATTGTTTAATGATATTGAGGAATTCCTATTTGTAAATCTTATATTTGTACATTAGTGATGTGAATATAATTGAAAGTAAACAATATGGTAAAACGTATAATAACAAAAATTGGTGATGTGTTTTGTGTAGAGTTTAATAATCAATATAAAAGATATTTTCAATATATCGTAAATGATATGGAAATGTTGAATAGTTCTGTGATACGGGTATTTAAAACTCATTATCCGATGGAGCATAAGCCTGTTTGTGATGAAATTGTTGAAGATGAAGTTGAGTTTTATGCGCATACAGTTTTGCGGGTAGGTATTGTAAATAATGCTTGGTACAAAGTCGGTAAGTCTAATAATATTGGGGAAGACGAGTATATGGGGGTATTGTTCGGTATATCACAAAATTGTATAGTTCATTCACCTACAGAAATAGAATGGGTTGATCCTGCTGAAAATTGGTATGTTGGTCATATAAATGAGCCACGAGTGCGCATTGGGAGGCTTACTGAAAAATATCAGCATGTAGAGAGAGATAGTGTAATGCCTTATATAGAGATAATAAATCGTATGCGATATGGGTATTATACGTTTAAAGTATAGAATATCAAAATGAATCATAAAAGCATGTTTTTTATTTGTAGAAAAAATTATGGCAAAACGAATAGTAACAAAAATAGGAGATGTCTTTTGTGTGGATATTGATAATCAGTGTAAAAGATATTTTCAGTATATTGTAAATGACATGGAGCAATTGAATAGTTCTGTGATACGGGTATTTAAATTACATTATCCGATTGACTATAAGCCGATCATTGATGATATTGTCAAAGATGAAGTTGAGTTTTATGCACATACGGTTCTGCGGGCAGGTATTGTAAATAATGCTTGGTACAAGGTTGGTAAGTCAAAAGATCTAGGAGGTGATGAATATATGGATGTACTGTTTGGAATAGCACAAGCCTGTATGGGAGATTCTCCTACAAATATAAAATGGGTAGATCCGGTAGAGAACTGGTATGTTTGGCATATAAATGAGCCAAGTGTTCGTATCGGAAGGCTTACAGAAGAATATCGGCATGTTGAGATGGGGCCGGTAATGTCTTATATTTCTATTGTTGATAGGCTTAGATATGGACATTATACAAATAAATTTCCAGGATATTAATCTGTAAAAGGAGATATGATGAGGTTAAATAAAAACTTATTGTCAAACAAAGATTGTACTAACTATTTATTTGGAAGTATAATCTTTGTTTGATATGAATTTAGGTGATTATATAATGATGAATGAAAGATGTGATTAATATAAATAATGTTTCTTCTCGTTTGATTGATTTAAATTCGATAGATAATAGTGAGGAGATTATTATATCTAACTCAATTATAGATGAGATAAATTTTGCATCTTTGATATTTTCGAAGAAAGTCTGTATCTCTAAGTGTATAATTGATAAGTTTGTAATTCATTCAAGTTGGTTTGAAGGGGGACTGAATTTTGTTGATAATATTGTTCTTTCTGATATTGATTATCAAATGGGAGGGCATAATATCACAGATTTTGTTTTGGAAAGAAATCTTTTTAATGGTTTTTTTAGCTTTTTCGATTGTCAGTTTGAAGGAAATGTTATAGTTAAAGATAATATCTTTAAAAAGGGGAGCGATCTTTTGCTTAAAGAGGATAAGGGGTTTGATAATTTATTCGAACGACAGTTGATTATAGAGAATAATATAGGTCATTTGGATATGTTTCTTGATTTAATATGAAAAAACGAATAGTAACAAAAATCGGTAATGTCTTTTGCGCAGAGATTGATGATAAATTTAAAAGATATTTCCAGTATATTGTAAATGATATGGAAATGTTGAATAGTTCTGTGATTCGAGTGTTTAAAACCCATTATCCGATGGATCATAAGCCTGTTTGTGATGAAATTGTGAAAGATGAGGTGGAATTTTATGCACATACAGTTCTACGGGCAGGTATTGTAAATAATGCTTGGTACAAGGTAGGTAAGTCAAAAGATCTAGGAGGTGATGAATATATGGATGTATTGTTAAAGCAGACCTAATAATTAAAGTATGTATAAACAGCGCATAACAAACAATCGGATACAGGACTTGAAGCCGGATGAGATTTTTGTATTTGGAAGTAATTTGGCTGGGGCTCATGGTGGAGGTGCCGCTCTCCTGGCTTATCGTAAATGGGGAGCCGTATGGGGACAAGGTATCGGTTTACAGGGACAAACGTATGCTATACCAACGATGCATGGCGGTGTGGATAAAATCTATCCTTATGTAAAGGATTTTATCTGTTTTGCAAAGCAACATCCGGAAATGACTTTTCTGGTAACAGAAATCGGTTGTGGAATTGCTGGCTTTCTTCCGGAAGAAATTGCTCCTTTGTTTAATGAGGCTATTTTGGTCGGAAACATTTATCTTCCGGAAAGGTTTTGGAAGGTTTTGATGAGTTAGTAGATTGATTAACATAGTAAAAACAAATAATATACCATTGGTTGTGCTCGTTTTCCGAATTGTGGCTATCTGTATTGGAAGTATGAACTGCATATGGAGTATTTGTTTGTTATGAGGTAAGTATTATATGCTTTTTGCTCAATAAAAAAGCATATAATAAAAAAATGGCTATATTTGGAAGCTGAAGTTAACCAGGTGAGGTAGACACAGGTTAGTCTATTAATGCTTTTATGAATGTAGCTGAAGAAGATATTATAAAAAAATTAGTTCAGGGAGATCGAGAGAGTTTTGACTATATTTATACTTGTTATGTGAATAATTTGTATGCTTATGGGAAAGGGTTCGGTCTTTCGGACGATGAATTGTATGATGTTCTTCATGATCTTTTCCTGTCATTGTTATCTAATACGAAAATTTTTGAAGGCGTTAGAAATATAAAATCTTTTTTGTTTACTTGTTTTAAGAACAGACTTTTAAATGTCTTAAAAATCCCCTATGAATATAGTGACGTAGAACAGTGTGAACATTTATTTGTTGTTGAGGTCGATTTACTGGATGAACTGATAGACCGTGAACAAGCTGCTATGAGAGTACAGAAAGTAAAATCTCTGCTGGATACTTTAACGGATCGGCAACGGGAAGCCATCTATTTAAGGTATATGCAAAAACTTTCCTATGATGAGATTGCAGATATGTTAGACCTGACCCAGAAAGGTGCACGAAAGTTGGTGGCGAGGGGAATTGAACATATGCGTGAGGAGGCAACCTCATCTGTTATTCCGCTATTTTTGATAATCTTTCCTTCTGATTGGATATAAAAAATCATTTTTTTAAATTATTTGAATTTTTGTGGGGGCAAAAAATGAGTGAGGTTGTCTTAATAGTAACAACACTTGTTTTCTTATATGAAAAAGAAAGTAAAAAATGATTTTTGGCAAGATGAGCGCTTTGTCCGTAACAGACTGTTGTCGGATGAAGAATCTACTGCATATTGGGAAGCCTATTTGAAGGAACATCCTGATAAGCAGGAACTTTATAAAGAAGCGTGCCATGATTTTGAAAAAATACAATTGAACAATTATTCTTTATCGGGGGAAAAGCAAAAGGAATTATTGGACAAGGTTTATAGAAGCCATAATGCACAAAAGAAAAAACAACATAACCTTTATTTATATGGGGCACTGGTTGCAGCCTGCCTGATCGGAGTTTTGTTTTTGATTCCGGTTTATATGAGTCATGATTCATCTGTCGGTCAAGATAGTTTGGCTGTTCTCCCGGTAAGCGATACTGTTCATACGGAAGTTACTTTAATCACAGATCGAGCGGAAACAATTGAGATTGAAGATAATGCTATTATTGCTTACGATTCAACTGTTTATGTACAGAATGCCAAAGGGCAGAAAAATTATTTATCAGAATCGAAGGTGGACCCGAAGGAAAAAATGGTTTACAATACCTTAGTCGTTCCCCGTGGAAAACGTTCCTCATTGCAATTGCCGGACGGATCGAAAGTATGGGTTAATGCCGGATCTGTTTTACGTTTCCCCTCGACATTTGCTTCTGAAAAGCGAATGATTCAAGTGCAGGGTGAAATTTATATAGAGGTGGTCCGAGACGAGTCGAAACCTTTTTATGTGCAAACTCCTAAATTTACAGTCAATGTGCTGGGGACGAGTTTTAATGTCTCTGCTTATTCTGATGAAGAACTTCAGTCTGTCGTTTTGGTTAAAGGACAGGTCGCTGTAAAAACAGAGATGAATGAAGAAATAAAATTAATTCCTAATCAAAAACTAGAGATGAACGATCATAAGAATAAAGTCGTACCAGTCGATGTGTACGACTACACTTCATGGAAAGATGGAATTCTTCAGTTTAAGGGAGAAACAGTTGCCGAAGTATTGAAACGGTTGAGCCGTTATTATAATGTAGAGATAAAGTGTGATCCATCAGTGGCCGGCAGGCGATGTGGTGGTGAGTTGATTCTTTTTGATGATGTAAATCAGGTGATGAAGTCTCTATCTTTGTTATATGAATTTACTTATCGGTTTGAATCGGAGACTATTATAATTGAATAATAACTAAAAATGAAAAGCCTATGTAAAATGTAAAGAGAGTCATTGTTAATCAGTAAAGAATAAGCCCGGATAACGGCAATTATCCAGGCTTGATTGAATTTAAATTTTCCAGTAGTAAATTGAAAAACCTAAAATGTATACAAATGTATGAAAAAAGTAAGTCGTAACAATACAAATCGGTTACGTTCTCTTCTTAAAATGTTTGAAAGTGTGGGATTTATTGTAGTTCTATTATTAGGAGCTACTAATATTCATGCTCACACGGATCATGTTTTCGTATCGATAGAACAACTAGTTAAAGCTAGAAAAACAACCATGTTGGATGTCTTTAAAACGATAAAGGAAAAGACCGGGTATATATTCTTTTATTCGGAAGACATAAAAGCTGAGTTGGAGAAAGAAGTTACTCTAAAGACTACCTCCGGTTCTATAGAGGATATTTTAAAGCCTCTTTTTGTAAATTCTAATCTGACTTTTGAAATTAACGAAAAGCAGGTTATTATTAAACAGAAAATGGATAGATCCGTAGCTCCTTCCATACAACAACAACCGATTGAATTGACGGGTGTTGTGGTGGATGAGACAGGAGTACCTGTTATCGGAGCCAATGTGTTGGTTAAAGGAACGACAATGGGTATAATAACGGATGTCGATGGTAAATTTATATTGAAAGTGCCTGCTAACAGTACGTTGGTTGTTTCTTTTATCGGATATAAAACGGTAGAGATAAAACCGGGTAGAAGGAATCATGTCTCTGTAGAACTGGTAGAGGATACGGAACATCTGGAAGAAGTAGTGATCGTTGGATACGGAGTCCAAGAAAAAGAAAGTGTTGTGGGTGCGATCACACAGGTTGGAAATAAGAGTTTGGTGCAATCTGGAGTGTCTGATGTGACTGCTGCAATTGCCGGTAAACTATCCGGTGTATTAACTATGCAGCAATCTGGTCAACCGGGACAGACAACGAATGATATTATTATTCGTGGTGTTTCCAGTTGGAACAGCTCTAAACCTTTGGTTATGGTGGACGGAGTGGAACGTGATTTTGCAGATCTCGACCCGAATGAAATCAATACGATTTCTGTTTTGAAAGATGCATCGGCGACAGCTGTTTTCGGTGCAAAAGGGGCTAATGGAGTTATTTTGGTAACAACTAAGCGCGGCGTGGAATCTAAACCCAAGTTGGATTTTTCTGCCTCTTACGGCATTGAACTTCCAACCCGTATCCCTAAACATATCGATTCTTATACGACAATGAGTATGTATAATGTCGGATTGATGAATGCCGGGACTTTTCAGGACTTGACTACCCAAGCTGTTCTTAACGAGTATAGGAACCCTTCTACCCCTTTGAATTCAATTCGTTATCCGGATGTCGATTGGTTTGATGTGCTGGCTCGTGATTTTGCGCCAGTAACGAATGCCAATTTTAACATACGCGGCGGTACGAATTTTGTGAAATACTTCGCTTCTTTAGGATATTATCATCAAGGTTCATTCTTTAATTCTTTGAATGAAGGTTATTGCGATACGAGATATAAGTATGATCGTTTTAATTTTCGTGGAAATCTGGATTTTGATTTGACAAAGTCGACTGTTCTATCCTTTAATATCGGAGGAGATATCAGTATACAGAATACGCCGGGTGAAGATCCTTGGAGGCCGGTTTATCAGGCTAGTACAACATTATATCCAGCTTATTATCCGGCATGGGTTTTGGAGCAGGTTCCGGATCTGGATTATCCGGATGCGTCCGGAGATCGCCTGGCGGCAGCACAGAATGATGCAAGAGGAAATCCTTATTCCGCTCTTCACCAGGGGAAATTTAATGAATATACATCTTCTAAATTATTTACCGATCTTATTCTTAAACAGAATTTGGATATGGTAACGAAAGGACTGTCCGTTCAGGCAAAAGTGTCATTAAGTACGTATTATAAAAATAAATCTCTGACAGCTAATTGGTCAGTTCCTCAGTATACGCTTAATTTTGATAAAATAGGGACAGGTATGAATCCCTGGTTCAGAGAAGGCGAAGGAAATGAAAGTTGGACACAGCCTCCGTTGGATATCAATGTGGGTGACTTGGAAGATGGTTATTACAGTAATTTGTATTATGAGTTTTCTTTGGATTATAAACGTTCGTTTGGAAAACATAATGTGACGGCACTGGCATTGATGAGCCGTCATCAGAAAAATTCAGGAACAGATTTTGCCTATTACAATGAAAGCTGGGTCGGTCGTGCTACTTATAACTTTGATAAAAGATATTTATTGGAGGTTAATATTGGATACACTGGTTCTGAACGGTTTGCTCCGTCTAATCGTTTTGGTTTTTTCCCTTCCGGTGCTGTCGGTTGGGTTGTTTCGGAAGAAAAGTTCTTTAAAGATAATATCTCCTGGATGAACAAATTGAAATTCCGTTATTCTGATGGGAAAGTAGGTAGTGATTCAGCTAGTGAACGATGGCTTTACATTGGCGAATATAGTGCTAACGGAAACTATATTTACGAGGATAAAGTACCTAATATATATGCTCAGTGGGAAGAGGCCAGAAAAAGAGACTTGGGTATTGAAATGGCTTTTTTAGATAATATGATAACTGTAGGAGTTGACTTTTTCGATGAAAAAAGAACACATATGTTGTTAAATCCTCAAAGTAATACCATGTTGATTGGTAATAACGGGTTTAAACAATTAAACAAAGGTTCAATGAAAAAGCATGGTCTGGAAGTAGAACTGGGGTTTAATAAAACGACTTCGTATGGATTGAGTTATAATTTGAAAGGAATCTTCGGCTTCAATGAAAACCGGATTATAGATAAAGATGATTTACCTTATTCTCCGGAATATAAAAAGGCAGCCGGAAAACCCTATGGAGCCCAACTTGATGGGGCTTTATTAACGGGTTCCGGATATTACACGTCTGTCGATGATATTCACAATAATCCCGCTCCGACAACTATTGATAAAATAAATGTGGGTGATTATAAATTTCTGGATTATATGGCAGACGGAAAAATAAATACTTCTGATAAATATGCAATTGACGGAACTCTTTATCCACCGATAACTTTTTCTTTATCCGGAGGATTTTCCTATAAAAACTTTGATTTTAGTATTTTATTCCAAGGTAATTCCGGAAAGTATGTTGAGTATAATGAAGCATTTGAGGCAGAGTTTACCAGTGGCTCTCTCCGAGTTCATGAGTCTCAATTAGATTATTGGACACCGACCAATCCAAATGCGAATCATTCGACTTTACATTATGTGGGCCAAGGGAATCCTCCCTTGCTATCCTGGGGTGGAGGTGATGCTTGGTCTGGATATGGCATAAAGATTAAAGATCGTTTCTGGCGAAAAGCCGATTATATACGGTTGAAAGAGGTTTATCTGGGATATAACATAAAACCGAAATATTTGAAGAAATGGGTCGGTATTTCTGCTGTTACCGTATATGCTTCGGGAAATAATCTTTTTACGATTACGAGTCTGTTAGAAGGTGATCCGGAAAGAAAAGATTTCGCTCGTGGGTTTTATCCTCAGATGAGTACTTATAAAGTTGGTTTGAAAGTAGCTTTTTAAAAACTT
This sequence comes from Parabacteroides caecihominis, assembly GCF_023656785.1. Taxonomy (NCBI): domain Bacteria; kingdom Pseudomonadati; phylum Bacteroidota; class Bacteroidia; order Bacteroidales; family Tannerellaceae; genus Parabacteroides; species Parabacteroides caecihominis. The sequence continues at coordinate 53,827 of NZ_JAMOKS010000015.1, read as the reverse complement.
AAATCAATATGAAGAAATACATATTATTATTTATTGCAGCAATTGTTTTATCAACACAGTTTTCTTGTACCGATTATTTAGACAAAGCTCCGGAATCAGGTTTGTCAGAAGAAGATGTGTTTAGTAAACATGCTAATTTTAAGAAATTCTTTTATACTGTTTATGGAGGTAAGGAGAATAAGAATATTACATGTGCACATGCCCTGAGCATTGCTAACTGGGATCAGCGCTTTGGGTTAGAGGCATTAACTGAACTGGCAGATAATGGGCGTTTACTTGGTGGTCAAAGGATAAAAGGTGGTGTAATGGGGACAGATATAAATTATTTTACTTATCAGACTTCGGCAACCAGAAGGCCTATTCTTGATGCTATGTTTAAAGTGATACGGGTCTCGAATATCGCATTGGAGAAAGTTGATATGATTAAAGATGCAACACCTGAAGATATTGAAGATTTAAGAGGGCAGGCCTATTTTATAAGAGGATATGCACACTTTGTGTTAAATCGTTATTGGGGCCCAATGCCATATCTAAATCAGTCGATCGGTGCTTATGATGAATGGGATATTCCACGTCTTTCCAAAAATGAAAGTCTGAGGTGTGTTGCTTTGGATATGGATTCAGCTTTTGTCGCTTTCGAGAAAGCTGAAAAAATACGTCGCGATCCGGGACCGGGGGAACCGGGACATTTGAATGATCCGGATTTGGAAAAACCTAATGGGGTGGCAGCAAAAGCGATGAAAGCCAGGGTGTTATTGTATGCGGCAAGTCCGTTGAATAATGCGAATGGTTCGAAAGATTGGGAGGAGGCAGCTGTTGCCAGTTGGGAGGCAATCCAACTAGCACAAAAATATCAGTATGCCTTGATTGACGGAGATAGGTATACGGATAATATGTATGGTGTAAAATATACTAATGAGCAGATATGGGCCTGGCATGCGGGAAATAAAAATTATGGAAATGCTCCGACTGCATTACAAAATGGAATATTCTCTAATAAGAAAACAATCGTCTCCGGTGAAAATCCTACACAGAATTTTGTGGATATGTTTGAAACACAGTGGGGAGACCCTTTAAATACGGAAGAGGACAGAAAAGAGGCAATCAAATTAGGACATTATAATGAACAAGATCCTTATGTAAGTCGTGATCCTCGTTTTTACCATTGTGTTATTTACAATCAGGCAAATATAATATGGGCGAAAGTGGCAGATGGAGAAGTTAAAAATAAGGCAAATATCTATTACGAGAATGATAATGGAAAATTTAAATATTCTACACTTTTAGATCAGAGTTATGCCGGTGTTAGTCATACAGGGTATTATACCCGGAAATATTTTGGCGATATGAGTGTTCAGAATCAGGTAAATACTTTGACGACAGATCCGTTGATTCGTTTGACTGAATTATATCTTAATTATGCCGAGGCAGCAAATGAAGCGTATGGCCCGTCCGGAAAAGCCCCAGGGGCTTCTATGTCTGCCATAGATGCTATCAACCTGATTAGAGAGCGTGTTGATATGGTTCCGGTTAAATCAATTTATACGAAGGATACGGAAACGTTCAGAAAGCATATTAAGAATGAACGTACAATCGAATTATACGGTGAGGGTCATCATTACTTTGATATCCGACGCTGGAAAGATGCTCCGGTAATCATGTCGACAAAATTATATGGAATGGATATTGAGAAAGTGCAGATAAGTGCTGAATATCCTACCGGATTCAAGTATACACGGCAGCCGTTGGAAGAAGGACGTCAGGTCAGATGGCACGATGCTATGTATTATTTCCCGTTCCATTCGGATGATTATTATAAATTGAAAAACTTTGATACCAGTTTGAATCCAATTTGGTGATAAGAACCATAAAAAAGAAGAAATATATGAATCTATATAAACGACTATATGTCATAAAAAAATGCGTAGGTCTGATTTTACTTTTTCTGGCCGGCTATGGTAATCTGTCTGCCCAGGAAAAAGAAAAATCGAAAGTGTTAGAACTCACCATACAAGTAGTGGATGAGGCTGATATGGCTGTTTCTGATGCAGAAATAGTAGTTGGTGAAGGATTTATCCATGGGATAACAGACCAGAGTGGTGAATATAAACTAAAAGCGAAGTCAACCGATTTTATCTCTGTTTCTAAACCGGGATTTGAAAAAGTATTTACTTCAATGACTCAATTGAATAATGATCCGTCGGTAGTTTTAAAGCATTCCATACTTTATCGTTCGGAAGATGATCGTATTCAGTTACCGTACACCTATAACTTTAAAAGGAATACAACGGGCGATTATATTGTTATTACAGGCAAGGAATTGGAAAAATATCCTTCCAATGATCTTCGTAATGCGTTGGTTGGGCTGATTCCCGGATTAATGATAACAGAAGGGGAAGGATCGACCGGTACGAGTGCGGAAGAAACACGCGGCCAGTTCGGGGTAAAGACGAAAGTTTCTGCTAATATGCGTGGTTTCAGTCCGATTTATGTCATAGACGATATGCAGATTGATATTACGGAAATGCAGTTGGATCCTTCAGAAATAGAAACGGTTACATTTGTTAAAGATGTGGTTGGTAAAGCAATGTACGGACCGCGGGCAGCAAATGGAATTATTTTTATCAAGACTAAAAAAGGACAGGCTAATGACCGGATATTGAATGTAAATGTAGAAGGCGGGGTCAGCACGGTAGATCGTTTCCCGAAATGGGCGACAGCCGGAGAATATGCCCGCTTGAATAATCAGGCACGTATAAATGATGGTTTGTCTCCTTTGTATGATGACGCAGCACTTGCCGGTTATGATAGAAATGATCCGTATGATAAAATATATCCGGCTGTTAACTATCAGGATATGATGTTTAATGATCTGAAATCTTATCAACGGGCAAATGTATCTTCTTCGGGTGGTAATAACTTTATTAAGTATTATGCTTATCTGGGATATTCGGGTGAAGGTGATAATTTCAAGATTGGAAGTAATGCAGATTATAACCGGCTGAACGCCCGTGCCAATCTGGATATGAATGTGAATGATTTTATTAATGTGGAATTCGGATTTTTCGGAGGACTGACAATTCGCCGCTCTCCCAACTATGGATATGATAAAGATTATGGGAAGGATAATAGTGATGATGCGGAACTGGATATTTTTGAATTTAATTCGGCTATAGAAGATGCGACGACAATTGCTCCCAATGCATTTCCTGTATATGCGGCTTTTGATGAAGAATCGGGTTTACCTTGGTATGGAGTAAGTTCCACTTTTAAAAGAAATCCGATTGGTCATTTGGTAGATAATGGTTACTATAATGAAACGGGGCGTTTGGGCGCTGCTAATGTAGCTTTGAACTATGATATGAATCATTTGGTTAAGGGGCTGAAATCCAGAACGTATGTCGGGTTTAATGCTTATAACCTGACCCGTATCGGAAAGGCGGAACAGTTTGCAGCTTATATTGCCACCCCGAATGCTGATAAAACAGATGTAACTTTGGAAAAAGTGTGGGATTTGACGGAAATGTCCGGACAGGCAAAATTGCATGATTATTATTTTCAGCAGTTTTCCGGCTATCAGACATTTTCTTATGACCGCCTGTTTAATGAAGTACATGGGATCAACACTGCATTGACTTATCATATTTCTAAATTGACGCGTAACCAGGTAGAGAATCCTTTATGTCAACAGAATGTGAACTGGACGGGTAGTTATACCTATGATAATAAGTATACGTTGCAAGCGGCTGTTACTTTTGCCGGAACGCAGAGCTTGATAAGTTCATATCAATATCAGTTCTTCCCATCTGTTGGTGCCAGCTGGATCATCTCGGATGAGCAGTTTATGAAAAACTTGAAATTTATTGATTTTCTTAAATTGCGGGCTGAATATGGAGAACTGGGTTATCAGTCATTGAATCCGACGCTTTACATGTATGAAGATAAATGGGGAGTGAATAATACCGGAACTGCATTTGGACCTCATACGAATAATCAGTGGTTTGGAAGTAATACGGATAACAATATTTACCGTTCGACCTATAACAAACTGGGTAATCCTGATTTGAATTGGGAAACACGTAAAGAGTTTAGTGTCGGTTTGGATGCTCTTATGTTGGATCGTAAATTGTCTGTCAGTGTTAGTTATTATAATACTCTTCGTTCTAATGAATGGGTGAAACCGACTAACCGGTATCCGTTGGCTATCGGTTTGCTGGCAACACCTTATGTGAATTTTAATAAAACGCGTTATTACGGAGCGGAACTCTCTGCAAAATATACAGATAAAATAGGTGATTTCCGGTATTCAATCGGTGCGATGGCTACTTTACCGAGAACTGAGCGCATCCAATTCGATCAACCTGATTATCGTAATGAATACCAAAGTCGTATCGGAAAACCGACAGATGCTTATTTTGGATTGGTTCATCAGGGACGGTTTAGTTCGGATGAAGAAGCAAATAAAATACCTCAACTGTTCGATGAAAAATTGAAAGCTGGAGATTTTAAATATGCAGATTTGAATAATGACGGAGTTGTGGATGGTAATGATATGAAACAGATAGGGAATACATCTCCTCGTTTGTTTTATGCATTGAATATTAATCTGGCTTATAAAAATATCGAGTTAACGATTATCGGAGACGGCCGTTCTGGTTTTGATATTCCCTTGACCAGCAAATATTTCCATAACGGTTGGGGTGATAATAATTATTCAAAATATTTAGTGGAGAATGTGGGTACTGATAAGTTACCTCGGCAGACATATTATAAAGTGGAAAACAATTATCAGGCATCTACATTTTGGTTGAAAAAAGGTGATTATTTTAAAATTCAGAATATTGAAATAGCTTATAATCTACCTTTGGCAGCCTCCGCTTTCATGGGTATCCGTAAGGCTCGTTTCTTTGTTCGCGGTGCTAATTTGGCAACAATTTCCGGAATAAAAGATATTGATCCTGAATCTGCAACCTCGGGGATAGATCGTTATCCGCTGAATAGAACGTTTACGGGCGGAGTCAAATTAACCTTCTAAAATTAAGAGTAAGATGAAAAATATAGTAAAAACAAGTCTTTTTGCAGTAGTAGTTATGATGAGCACATCCTGTGCGGATTTTCTGGATCCTTATCCTTACGGCAGATTATCGGAAGAGGATTTTTGGGAGCGACAGGATGCTGTACAAGGATTAGTTGGACAGTGCTATGACTATATGCAGCGTAATTATAACCATAATAATGGCTTTTTTCTGGATGGGGCGACCGATGATGCGGTAGTAACGAGCTCTACACATGCGATGGCAAAGTTGGCTACCGGAGCTTTAACTCCGTCAAAGGATCCTTTTGAGGCTTATTGGATAGAGGATTATAAAGGTATCGCTTTAGTCAACAAATTCTTGAAAGATCAACATGGGTTTAATACTCGTTTTATGGTAGATGCCCATTTTAACGATCTGGTACGTTATCGTTTACAGGGAGAAGCTTTTGGGTTGCGTGCCTGGTTCCAGTGGGATTTGCTTCGTCGCTATGGTGGTATCGGTATAAAGAGTGGCGAGTTGCTGGGGTTCCCTATTATTACCGAACCGGTAAATGTTTTTGAGGACGATGTGAACCTTGCACGAGATACGTATGCCGCGTGCGTAAAACAAATAGAGAGTGATTGCGATTCCGCATACGCTTATTTGCCGATCGCGCATCGCGATTTTTTAGTGGAAAATGCGGGCGATCTGGTTTATGCCGGTTCTCGTTATTGGGGCCGTTTAGACGGTATCACAATGACTGCCCTCAAATCGCAAATGTATCTTACATATGCCAGTCCGCTGTTTAATCCGGAGAATGATATGACACGTTGGGAGAAGGCAGCTATATATGCCAAACAGGTGATCGACTTTAAACTAAATGTGGATAATGTAAAAAACGGATTTAATCCGGTAAATAGAGTTGATTGGACTGATCCGAATTTTCCGGGTATAGTTTATGGTTCTCGCTATGATAATAATAATGATGCAATGGAACGTGCTTTGTATCCGGGTGGTTTCCAGGGAAATGGTGCGCTAGGGGCTACTCAGGACCTGGTGGATGCTTTTCCAATGAAGAACGGTTATCCGAAAGATCATCCGGAAGGAGCAAAACTATATGACCCGAAAAATCCGTATGCCAATCGCGACCCTCGTTTTTACAGTGTGATTTTTTATAATAATTCGAAAGCCAACAGAGATAATAATGAGACAAAGCCTATGTATACTTTTGAATGTTGGGAAAATCAAGATGCATTGGGAAAAGATGCCGCAGGAAATAAAGCGACCAGCCGTACGAACTATCATATAAAGAAATATATTTATATGGGACTAAACTGGAGTGATGCGACTGTAAAGAAGATGCCGCATTCCCGTTTCTATATTCGTTGGGCCCATATGGTTCTGAACTTCGCAGAAGCAGCTAATGAAATTGGAGGACCTAATCATACGATTGACGGATTGTCGGCAAAGGAGGCCATGAAATATTTGCGTACCAGAAAAACTTATGATGGGAAAGAGCTTTATACGGACGATGATCCTTATCTGGACGAGGTAGCTACAATGGGAAAAGATCAGTTCAGAAAGTTTATACAGAATGAACGGCGTCTGGAAACTTGTTTCGAGGGTATGCGTTTTTATGATCTTAGGAGATGGTCGAAAGATGGGAGTATTGAAATGTTGAATCAACCTGTCTATAAAGCAAAAATTTTGAAGAATGCGGAGAATACTTTTGATTATGATAAGGATGTTGTAGAAAATAGAATTTATACATCACCTTATCTTCCGTTGCCTTATGATGATATTTTACGGATGGATAAATTGGAGCAGAATAAAGGCTGGGATAACTGGCAGTAAAATGAATTAAATAAAAACATAAAAGCATGAAAAAGATAGGAGTTTTTATATTATTGGCTGCGGCTTTGACTTCTTGCTATGATGAATATGTGAAAGACTATGATTATGATGGGGTTTATTTTCCTTATCAGGAGAATGTCAGGACTTTTGTCGTTGGCGAGGGGTTGAAGATCGATGTAGGGGCTGTATTGGCCGGGGTTTTGGAAAATAATAAGGACCGTGTTGTTCGTTATCAGATAAAGAATGATCTGGTGACACCGGATGCTTTGGCACGGATGAAAAGCGGACAGAATTATATAAAGAATTCTGTCGCGGGTGTAAATGAACTGTTGCCTATGCCAGCAGATTATTATTCATTAAGTAATTCGGAAGAGATGGTGATTCGTAAGGGTTCACATGGCGGAATAGTTACTGTCTATGCGGATTCTGCTAAATTTCTTTCTGATCCGAAGACATTGAAAGCAGCTTATGCATTACCTTTTTATATAGAGTCGGCTGATGCGGATTCTATCATAGAGCCCATGCGGTATGCTGTGATCGGATTGAAATATGAAAATATGCTTTTCGGTAATTATTGGCATGGAGGAGTTCGGGTTGTAAAGGATGCGGTTGGTAATACGTTGAATACGGTTGCTTACTATACCCAGATACCACAGCCGGAATCTAAAGTCTGGACTTTATCTACAGTCGCTCCTTTCGAACTGGAGACAAACGGTCTGGCAGATGATGCGGATAAAGGTTCTATGAAGTTGACTTTAAATTCGGACGGGACTATTACGGTGGGAAAATCTTCTTCCTCTGACATAAATGTATTGCCGGACGGAGAATCCCGTTTTAATCAGGCCAAACTGCTTCAGGATAGAAAAATATTCCTTAAGTATAAATACGATAATGGCGATGGTACTATCTCTTATGTAACGGATACATTAACATTCAGAAACCGTGTAAGAGATGGAGTGAATGAATGGCAGGATGAAAATCCGGGAAACTATGAGTGAATTTTTTAATTTGTGTTTTTTTATAAGAACAGTGTCTTTAAGCAAAGACACTGTTTTATAATATTTAATATCAAGAAACTATATGATTACAAGAAATGTACGAAAAGTTTGTAATACGGCTTTTCTGGCGTGTTGTTTATTAGCAGGAGGTGTGAATGCCCAACAATATAAATGGGACACGCCTCCTTATGCTGAAGATTATGCCTTTATCACAAATGATGGTGCCTGGTGTTGGTTTTCTGATCCCCGTGCGATTTATGTCAATGATAAGATGATTGGCGGATTTGTAGATAAAGAGGGAAGTATCTGGGCTTTTAGTTATGATCCTGCAACTCAGGAAAGACGGCAGTATAAACTGAAAGATAAGTTTGATTACGATGACCATGCGAATCCATCGGTTATGGCACTTCCTGACAATCGAATTGCCATTTTTTTCTCTGCTCACGGCGGAACCAAGAATTCTCCCATTTATTATGCGATATCGAAAAATCCGGCCGATATATCATCATGGAATGAATTACAGCAAGTCGATCCTGATATGCCCGGGAAATTAGGTGTTTGTTATTCCAATCCGGCAATGCTTTCTTCAGAAAATAACCGGACGTATCTCTTCTTTAGAGGACGTAATTTTAAACCGACTTTTATAGCGACAGATGATTTTAAAACCTGGAGTGATCCGGTAACGATTGTAGTCAATGATACGATTTTTGGAGAGAGTGGCCGTCCTTATATGAAAGTTACGACTAATCATAAAGATAAAATTTTCTTTGCTTTTACAGATGCCCATCCTCGTGATAGAGCAACGAATTCGATTTATTTTATGATGTATGAAAAAGGGAAACTGACTAAAGCAAACGGCGAAATTATTTCGGATAGCTTTGATAAGCCCGTGATGCCAAGTCAGACCGATAAAGTTTACGATGCAACAAAAACATTCGATAAGGCCTGGATTTGGGATGTGGCTTTCGATCAGGAAGAGAAGCCGGTCCTGGTCTATGCCCGTTTTTCTCATGCCAGAAGTACTCATTCTTATTGGTATGCCCGTTGGAATGGGAAAGAATGGGAGAATCATAAAATAACGGATGCCGCTCAGTGTTTTATGCGTAATGATTATAATAATAAAAATTATATGGAAACCGAAGAGAATTATTCGGGAGGAGTTTATCTGGACCATCAGAATCCTTCGGTTGTTTATACCTCGCGGCCCATTAATAATGTATTTGAAATAGAGAAATGGACATTTGTTGGAGGAAAGGATAAATGGAAGACAGAGGCGGTAACCCGGGATTCGGAACGTGACAATATTCGTCCTTTTGTTGTTCGTAATTATTCCGGTGATCAACCGAATGTCTTATGGGCTTATAATTATAAATATCCAGGCTTTAAGTCTTATGAAAGTGCTATCCGCGTGAATCAAAAGGCGAAAGGATTCGATAGCGGCCTGAATAAAGAAGCGATTAAAACAGTTGCCGCTAAGGTTGCGGATTGGCAGCTTCGTGATTATAAAACAGCGCCGTTTAGTAGTGGTGTCGCCCGTGGCTGGAGGAATGGAGTTCTATATAACGGAATGTTCGACTGGGCAGAATTGAGCGGTGATAATAAATATTTTAAGTATTTGGAGAATATCTTCAATAAAGAATATTGGCAGGTAGGTAACCGTATGTATAATGCGGATGATATTTGTGTGGCTCAGGCTTATTTGGATATGTATGTAAAGTACAAGAAGGACAATATGTTAATTCCAACATTGGCACGTGCGGAATGGGTACTCGAACACCAACCAGAAGGAAATATCGATATATCGAAAGGTAAAAGTGACCGTTGGTGGTGGTGTGACGCTTTATATATGGCTCCGGCAGTTTATTCCCGTCTGTATGCGATTACCGGCAATAGGGCGTTTATGAAATTTGCCGATAAGGAATTCAAAGCGACTTACGAACATTTATATGATAAAGAAGAGAAGTTATTTTTCCGTGATGGGAATTATCTGGATAAACGTGAGGCTAACGGAAAGAAGGTTTTCTGGGGGCGTGGTAATGGTTGGGTTATGGGTGGCCTGGCTGAAATATTGAAAACCTTACCGGCAAGGGATAAAAAATATCGTCCGTATTATCTGCAATTATTCCGTGAAATGAGTGACCGGGTAGCTGAGTTGCAGTGTGAAGATGGTTTTTGGCGGACAAGTATGCTGGATATAGAAACATATCCGGATCCGGAAACGAGTAGTACGGGATTGTTTGTTTATGCATTGGCTTATGGTATAAATCAGGGATATCTGCCTAAAGATAAATTTTTACCAGTGGTGACAAAAGGTTGGAAAGCGCTTGTCGCTTCAGTAGATACGGAAGGAAAAGTCTGTTGGGTACAACCGGTAGGGCAGGCTCCGAAGAGAATCGAAAAAAGAATGACACAGGTGTATGGGACCGGAGGTTTTCTGATGGCTGCTTGTGAAATGTATAAATTGACAGAATAACAATTGTAAGTTATTAATAGAAGATAAAATGAGATACATCAGTATTTGTTTGACTATATCCTGTTGTTTATTGCTTTGTCTGGAAAAAGTTTCGGCTGAGGATGGGTCTTTTTTAAGAAAACAGGTTCATCCGATATCAGTGGAGATATGGAACCGCCCCTCTCCGAAGGGGAAGGTTTCGGATGATATGAAGTATATGTTGAGGCAGAATAATAAATATACATTGAATAAATGGTCTCGTGAAATAAAACGATTTCAAGAACAAACCGGGGAATATTTTGATTTTGGCGGGAAGACGGAGCATTTTATTCGTCCCGTTTCCCACCATATCTTTACTTTGGCTCTTTGTTTGAAATTACATGTGTATGATTCTGCTGTCACTCATGTTTCCGAGGAAAAGGCATCGGAATTTGTTATCAAGTTAATTCGCTCAGTAGCTTATCGGTATAAATCGAATATCGGAGAAGAAGGGTGGGGAGATCAATGGCAGAGTGCATTATGGGCTTCACAAATAGCTGAAGGCGCATGGTTTATATGGAATGAATTATCAGCATCGGATCAGGAGTTGGTTTGTCGTATGATGGTGCATGAAGCGGATCGTTTCCTAAATTACAAGGTTCCTTATTATCGGGACATAACCGGCAAGATACTTTCAAAAGGGGATACTAAGGCTGAAGAAAATGCCTGGAATTCAAACATTTTGACAATAGCTACGGCGATGATGCCTGAACATAATCATTATGATGGTTGGATGCGGAAAAATATAGAATTACAGCTTTCTGCTTATGCGATGCCTGAAGATGTTGAGAAAACAACCGTCATTGACAGTGTACAATTGAATAAGATATTGAAAGGCAGTAATATGAATTCGGATGGAACTGTCATCAATCATAATATAATGCATCCCGATTATATGTCGGCATTTATGCATAATGCAATAAATGTGTGGATTTATGAACTGGCAGGAAAGAAGGTTTTACAGTCTTCTTTGTATAATGGTGATATTGTTTATCACGCTTTAACCGAGCGTTTATTTAATGGCAGAACAATGTATCAGAAAACTCCTGACGGAAAAGCCTCTCCTTTGATTTATTTTCCGGAAGGAAATGATTGGGGTGGACAAAGGCAGGCTAATTATTGGTTGATGGATATTATGGCATCTCTGTTCGGTTGGGATCGTGGTTCGTCTGTAAAAGCGATAGAATGGGCAACAGCTCGTAACAAAGAAATGATCTCTATGCTTGACCGTGATACTACAGGGCAATATTATCAGGATATAAAGGAAGATAAATTTCCATCGCGGGAAGAATGGTTTGGATCGCATATTGCCTGGGGATATTTAGGATGGTGGTTACATAATTAGTAGGGTGCAAGCGTTCTTTGGTGTAAAACGGAATTTATTTTTTATTCGTTATTTACATTGATCCAGTTCTTTCGATAGACGGTAGGAGACATTTTACAGATTTCTTTAAATTTTCGATTGAAGAGAGACTGACTGAAGTATCCTACCGTTGAACCGATAACTTCGATAGGATCTGTTGTATTTATCAATAAATCACATGCTCTTTTTATTCTGATCTCATGTAATATTTCGAAAATTGTTTTGCCGGTCTTTTTTTTGAAAAAATGGCATATCGCGTTTTTATGCATGAAAATAATGGTGGAAATTGTTTCTAAGTCAATCTCTTTATGATAATTCGTTTGTAAAAAAGATATTATTTTACTGATACGGATATCGTTTTTTTGATTGTTGGGTAGATTTGACAGCAACCGGTATTCGTTAGATTGCGATATCAATAACAGAATTTCTAACAGACAAATGATCTGATTGGAAGAAGGCTCATGGAGCATTGTTTTCATCTTCTTTTCTATATTATGTTGCAATTTCCCTTCCATCTTTATTCCTTGTACGGAAGTTTCATAGATGAGTCGCTTTACATGTATCATTTCTGGTATTTCCCAGAACGATGTTCCGGCGAAATCAGGTAAAAATTTAATGACTATGGCTTTTGCCGGTATTGGGTTGCCTTCCGGATCATAGCAGACTTCATTTTTCCAGATATGAGGTGTGTTGGCTCCGACCAACACTAAATCACCCGGCATAAAAGATTCAATACTGTCTCCAATGATTCTTGTACCTGAACTTTTTTCGACAAAAGTTAATTCAAGTTCCGGATGATAGTGCAGCGGATTATAGAATAAAGGTATTTCATCGTTAGCAACATCAAGGGTTGCCAGCGAGTGTTTAATTCGTATTAATGAAGGCCTTTTCACAAATCTTACTGTTATTTTATCTGTTCAATAAGCAAAAATAGAAGATTATTTTTTATTATATGTATATAGTGTGCATTTTTATTAATATAGTATTGAAAAAGGTTTCTTTTCAATATACTTTTACAAAAAATTCTAAGCCATGAATAAGTATTCTCGTTTATTACGGTCATTTTTGCCCGGCTTGTTTTTAGTCAGTTATAATGTCGGGATAGGTTCTGTTACGATGATGTCAAAGTCGGGAGCATTATATGGTTGCTCTTTGCTATGGATTGTATTGTTGTCTTCTGTTATTTATTATTATTTGGTTTCGGTGTTCAGTAAATACACAATGGTGACGAGAGAAACTTTTCTTTATGCAGTCAAAAAGCATATAAGCCGTAAGGTGTCTCTTTTTATTATCGGGGCAATTTGTTTGATTATCTTTCCGGCTTTGATGGGACTGATGGGTATTATGTGCGATGTATTGAGTGAATGGTCCGTTTCCTGGGGAACAGGAAAGATCTCTAGCTCTGTTTGGGGATTTGTTCTGGCTTCTTTAGTTGCTATATTTTTCTTATTGGGAACAACGGAAAAGATAAAAAGTATTTTAAGTGGGATTGTAGTTATTATTTTCTTTGCGTTTGTTGCGAATCTTTTTTATGCTTTTCCTCCAGCTAGTACTTTTTTCAAAGGGCTTATTCCTACAATTCCCGAAGATATAGCCGGGAGTGATAATGGAACCTTTCTTATTATGGCCGGTATGGTGGGAACGACTGTTTCCTCTATAGCTTTTATAATCAGGAGTAGTCTTGTTAAAGAGGCAAACTGGGATTTTAGTTATTATAGGCAACAGAAAAAAGATGCACTGTTAAGTGCAATCGGAGTTTTTTTAATTAGTGCTGCGATATTGGTTTCTGCAACAGCAACTTTGTATGTAAATGATTTAACAGTTAATAGTGCTGTCGACCTGATATTATTATTAAAACCGATTGTGGGAGAGGCATCCATTGTCTTTATGTCTATAGGAATTCTGGCAGCGGGTATAACTTCTCATATTCCTAATATAATGGTTATTCCCTGGGTTGTAAGCGATTATAAATCCGTGATTTTTGATATGAAGAATACAAAGAATCGGTGTTTATTGATTTTTTTAACCTTTATAGGTGTGCTGACTCCGGTATTTCATTGGAAGCCTGTATTTATAATGCTTCTGTCCCAGGGACTTTTGGCTGTTCTTTTGCCGTTAACTGTCGGCTGTATTTATTATCTGATGAATAATAAAATAATGAAAGATGATAGAAATAATTTGAAAGATAATATCTTGCTAGGAATCGTTTTTCTGTTCACATTATTTATCGGAGGGTTAGGACTTGTCGGTCTTATTAAAGATATTGTTTAATATATATTTATAATAGATATAATCATGAAGTTATGGGACTCGGATGAGGAGTTATTCCTCATAGCAAAGCAGACGTTGTTTACTGCTTTGGTAGGTGATATTCTGGATAAAATGGGGTTGGTTCATCAATTTCTACCGGCTGCAATAAAACCCTTATCACCTCAAATGGTAACGATTGGGCGGGCAATGCCAGTTTTGGAAGCTGATGTATATGAAGAGAAGTCTTCTAAAAATGGAGGAAATTTAATGAGAAAACCATTTGGGTTAATGTTTGAGGCATTAGATAGTTTGAAAAAAGATGAAGTGTATATTTGTTCCGGTTCTTCTCCTTCTTACGCTTTATGGGGGGGATTGATGAGTACGCGTGCTATGTTTTTGAAAGGAGCAGGAGCAGTGGTTAACGGATACTCTCGTGATACAAATGAGATTCTTAAATTGGGATTCCCAACATTTTCCATAGGTTCTTATGCGCAAGATCAGGGAGTTAGAGGTAAAGTAATAGACTATTATACGTCTATAGAAATAGAAGGAATCAGGGTTTCTCCGGGAGATTTGATTTTCGGAGACCGGGATGGAGTACTAATTATACCGGACAAGGCGGTGGAAGAAGCATTTTCAGGAGCAATTATAAAATCCAGAAAAGAAAATCAAGTGAAGAAAGCATTGGAAGAAGGCATGAGTACTGTCGATGCTTTCCGGAAATATAAAGTGATGTGATTTAAAATGATAAACTTAACTTATTGAAGTATGTGTATATTTACATTAAAAGGAAAAACAGCTTTGATTACCGGTGGAGGGACAGGTATTGGATTAGGCATCGCTGAACAGTTTGTTAAAGCTGGGGCAAAGGTTGTTATTACTGGTCGAAGAGAAAATATTCTCAAAGAAGCAGTTTGTAAATTAGGTAATTCTGCTTACTATTTTGTGCATGATGCGACTCAATTATCTTCTATTGACAATCTTTTGTCATCCATCGAAAAAGAGGTTGCACCAGTTGATATATTGGTTAATAATGCCGGGAGACATTTAAAAAAGGAAGTTCTTGATATTACAGATGAGCAGTTTGCCCAAGTAATAGAGTTGAACCTGAATACTGTTTTTGCTTTTTCAAGAGAATTTGCCAGACATTGCGTTCGTCGGAATCAACCAGGTAATATTTTATTGATTTCATCTATGTCAGCCTTAGTAGCATTGGATGGAGTTACCGCCTATGCTGCGTCGAAGGCCGGATTACAAGGTTTAATCTTGGGACTGACAGCGGATCTTTCCCGGCAGGGAATACGGGTAAATGCGATTGCACCGGGTTTTATCGAGTCCGAGATGATGCTTGACATAATGAAGAAATTCCCGGAACGTGAAAAGAAAGTGAAGCAGCGTATTTTATTGGACAGATGGGGGCTCCCGGAAGATATAGGTAAAGCTGCATTATTTCTGTGTTCTGATGCGGCCAGTTATGTGACAGGAGTTATACTGCCTGTCGATGGCGGTATGTCGCATAGTTTTTAATTTAGTTTATAACCTCAAATCATAATTGGAAAATGAAATCAAGAATATTTCTATTTAGCTTATATTGCTTTTTCTTTTTTATCGGGACATTGAAAGCAACAGAAGATGTTTTTGTTTATTATACAAAGAATGGTGAACCAGTGGAGGTTAAGGCTGCCGAAGAGTTGTGTCGGTATCTGACTGACATATATCCCCAGCGCCGTTTTCTAACAACCGACCAGTTATCAAATTCTCCGAAAATTGTTGTTGGTAGTTATGATCAGTTACGGGAAAACTTTAATCTGAGTAATGTGGTGAAACCTTTGGATGGCGGGTTTATCGTCACTTCAGTGAAAGGAAATGACTCCGTGAAGAAATTTATTATTGGCTCGGATCCACGTTCTACACTTGACGGAGTATATGCACTTTTAGAAAAGTTAGGATATGGTTTTTATCTTACTCACGAAACTAAACCTCTAAAGAAAGAGAAACTTGATTATGCCGGATGGGATTGTCAGGATAACCCGTTGGTAGAAGATCGCATTGTCTTTAACTGGCACAATTTCCTAAGTGGATGTACCGGGTGGAATTATTCGGATTGGCAAAGTTGGATTGAGCAATCATCAAAAATGAGATATAATTCAATTATGGTACATGCTTATGCTAATAACCCGATGTTCCGGTTTGAAATGAATGGTATAAAAAAGCCGGTAGGATATATGAATACCTCTAGCTCCGGTAGAGATTGGGGAGGACAACATGTAAATGATGTGCGTTTACTCCCCGAAGGAGATATTTTTGATGGTCCGGTTTTTGGTGCTGATGTGGCAAAAGTTCCGGACGAGCAGCGGGTGGATGCTACGATTCAACTGATGCAGAATGTTTTTCGTGATGCTAAAAAGAATGGTATGAAGGTGATATTTGCATTAGATTGTGATACAAAAGCGGCTAGTCCGCAGGAAATAGTTCTTTCTTTGCCGGAAAGGGCTCGCTTTAAAGCGAAAGATGCATGGCTGGTAAATCCGGAAGAACCGGAAGGATATAGCTATTATAAGAAACTGGTTTCAGATTTGATTACGTTATATCCGGAGATTGATAAGCTCGCTTTATGGGTACGTGGAGAAGAGAATTCTTCATGGCGAACTTTAACTCCGGCAAATATGCCTAAGAGATGGGGTAGAGAGTATGAAGAGTTTCTAAGAAATGAAGGCCGGGTTACCAATGATGTTCGTACCTCCAGTGCATTTGCTTTGGCTAAAATGGTCAAAGCTTATCAAAAAGCATTAAAAGAGCTGGGACGCGGAGATGTGGAAGTTATGCTCGGAACATGGCATTGGAAATTTGTGAATGTGGCTAATTATACAATGCCGAAAGACGTTACTTTTATTCCTTTGGACTATAGTTATGTATTGAACCAACCCTTTACCCAACATCAACTGTCCTTAATAGGTGACAGACGTAAGTTGATCCCTATAGTGTGGGCTCATCACGATGACCATCGGTATATCGGTCGTTCTTATCGTCCTTATGCAAGTTTTTTTGATGTATTAAAGACAAAAAATGCTTCCGGATTTGGTATTATTCATTGGACTAATTCACCTCATGACTTGTTTTTTAAAAATTTGTGCAGACAAATATGGAAGGATAGCCGGAATGAAAGTTTGGAAACAACGATCAAAAGTTTTGTCCGAAATGAATGGAAGGCAGATAACTTTGCATTGAATGAATATTTCTATAAATGGAGTACGGAAGCTCCGATGTTCGGACGTGAGACGGGAGCTTCTTTTTTGGGACATAATGAATTTAATTTGATAACTAAAGAATTTGGTTCATGCGATGATATCATAGAAAAAGCAAAAGAACGACTGGCCTTGTTGGAATCTGTAGATAAAAAAGTGACCAGTCAAAATCCCTCTTTGTTTGAGTATACAAAAGATATGGAACGTTTCTACATTGAAATTTTCAAAAATCAGAAACATTTTAATAGAGCATATGAATTACTCAAGCAACATAAAACTCTTGAAGCAGGTAAAGAAATGTTGCAGACAGAACCGGAGAAAGTGATTGAATCTTATGCGAAAGCTATTAAAAATGGTCCTAAAACGATAGGGGAAAAGGCTATTGTGTTCTCAATGGGAACACGTTATTATCCACATTTTTTTGATTTGAAGCAGCAAGCAGGGACGATTCCTGTGAATTTCAGATTTGGCAGAACGAAACATGATGAATTAGCTCAGGGAGCCGGATATTTGACCTGGTTTATTGATGATAAAAAGGATTTATGGCGTGTGTTGGGAAAAAAGGAAATAGGAGAAAATGTTCGTGAATCTGAAAATCATATATCTTTTGATAAAGCAATTGAGCTTAATTTGATTTCTATATTCAATCATACCTTGCCATCCGGTGAGTATGAAATATTGATTAGTACCCTTTCTTCCGAAAATCTTGTTCCACTGGATATTTTTCATATTACCGGACAAGATATTAAAACGAAACTAGAATACATTTCGGAAGTTGTGAACGGGAAAAATCAAATCCGGTTTAAAGTTAATCTGCAAGATGAAAAGTCCCGGCTTGAACTTCTACCTAAAAAAGAGATGAAGATGGAGCAGATGAGTATAGTAAAGATTAATTGAAAAATAAACGATAAAATATCAATTGAAGATGATACATTTAGGATTTGGATTGTATAGACATATGTTGAATCCTGCTTATTATTCATTTGCACGTCAGTGTGGAGCTACTCATATAATTGTTCATCTGGTCGATTATTTCGGAAATTGTAATTCCGGCACAAACCAACCTGTGGGAGATTCCTCAGGTTGGGGAGATGTTCAGTCAGATCGGAGTATATGGAGTGTAGAGTCATTACAGAAGCTGAAAGAAGAAATAGAGGAAGAAGGCCTAATCTTTTATGGAATAGAAAATTTTAATCCCTATGATTGGTATGATGTTTTATTGGACGGACCTTTGAAAAATACGCAGATGGATTTTTTGAAACAGATCGTTCGGAATATGGGAAAGGTTGGCATTCCGGTGATGGGCTATAATTTTTCTTTGGCGGGAGTTACGGGTAGAATAGAGGGACCATTTGCCCGCGGAGGTGCGATTTCCGTTGGAATGCAGGATATTGATAATAGTCCGCTTCCGGATGGTGTTGTATGGAATATGAGATATGCTGAGAATAAAGAAAATAAACAGCAGCCAGTTTGTACATCGGAAGAGTTATGGAATAGAGTAGGTTGGTTTTTGAATCAGCTTCTTCCGGTTGCGGAAGAGGCAGGTGTAAGGTTGGCTGCTCATCCGGATGATCCTCCTGTCCCTTTTTTACGGAATACTCCAAGACTGGTAATTCAACCTTCACTCTATGGGCGTTTAAGAGATATAAATCCAAGTCCGAATAATTGTTTTGAATATTGTCTAGGAACTTTAACCGAGATGACAGAAGGGAATATTTATGAATATACTGAGATGTATGCTCGTGATAATCGACTGGCATATATTCATTTAAGAAATGTAAAAGGAAAAGTGCCTATGTATCGGGAAACTTTTATTGATGAAGGTGATTTGGATGTGAAACGTATTATAAAAATATTGAATGAGATTAATTATGAGGGTGTTATTATTCCGGACCATACACCTTTAATGGCTTGTGATGCTCCCTGGCATGCAGGAATGGCTTATGCGATGGGATATTTAAAGGCTTTAATATGAAGTAGAAGAACTCTATGTGTTAGTTTGCTTATATATAGATATAAAGTAAACACTGTTGTTAATTTAGGTATTACAAAAATCGGACTGGTTTTCAATGCAATAAAACTGGTCCGATTTTATTTTTGTATCAGTGTGTCATTTTGTAGAAATCTACTAGCCAGTGGCTGACGGATAAGACGAATAATTTATTTTCTAAAAAGCTATAGAGGGTTGTGTATGTAATGTTTTTATCATAATTTTGTTATGATAAGGAGTTTGTTACGAGATATCGGATGGATTGATGGATTTTGAGAATTTTTACATAACATGGTATTCGCGTGTCAAATATTTTGCACGCGACTATGTCCTTTCTGATGAGGAGGCTGAAAATATCGCACAGGATGTTTTTTTGGAGTTCTATCAAAAGAGGGAGGAGCTGGGTTTCCATATAAACCTGGTTGCCTATTTATTTACCTCTGTGAAAAATAAATGTATCGATTATTTACGGCGGAGGTTGATGGAACAGGAAGCTGCTGTTAAAATGCAGGAGGAGTTCGATCTGTCTTTCCGTATGAAATTTGATTCATTGGAGGCTTTCAATCTGGAAGGCCTTTCTGAAGACAATATAAAAGACATCATAGAGAAAGTACTTGATACGTTACCCGAACGGTGCCGGGAGATTTTTGTAATGAGTAAAATAGAAGGGAAAAAACAGAAAGAAATAGCAGAAGAATTGAATGTGTCTGTGAAAACCATTGAAAGCCAAATGACTATAGCCTATAAGAAGTTGAGGGAGGAATTGAAAAACCACTTACCGCTACTCCTGTTCCTTTTATCTTCCTGGGAAAATTGAGATAAACAGAAAAAAGTTTGATTTTATTTAGGGGGATTATTTTTCCTGTTCGTTTACTATATAAAGAATCGTACACGATGGATGAAAAAATAATAAAATATTGTCAGGGAAATTTATCAAAAGAAGAACAGGATCAGCTTCTGAAAGAAGCCTACAAAGACCCTGTGCTGAAATCCCGGATAATAGATTATCAACATTTACATAGCTTGCTCGAATTGACTCCCGAACGGATGGACAAGGAACAGGGTCGGATAAATTATGCTTGTTTCAGAAAGCTGGTTAATGCTCAAAAGCGGAAAGTAATGCTGATATCTTTCAGCCGGTATGCTGCGATCATTGTAATTGCTTTTGTTTCTGCATGGATGCTGGCCTCTTACTATTTTTCGGGGAATCTGGCAGAACAGAAAGAATTGATCGCTTTTCAGCAGGAACTGCTTGTCCCTGCCGGGCAGCGTGCGGAACTGACGTTACCTGACGGAACGAAAGTATGGCTGAATGCCGGTTCGAAATTATCTTATCCTTCTTTTTTTGAAAAGGAACGGAAGGTTTTTTTATCGGGGGAAGGATTTTTCAATGTGGCTAAAAACGAAAAAGTACCTTTTATTGTTTCTACCGGAACGATCGATGTAAAGGCTTTGGGTACTCAGTTCAATGTGTTCTGTTACCCGGGGAGTGACTATACCGGTGTTTATCTTCAGCAAGGATCTGTGAAAGCTTATTTCCCCTCTTCAGAGTCGGAAGGAATTATACTCTCTCCAGAGCAATATTTGGTTCAGAAAGGAAAGAGATTGGAACTTTCCACCATGGACCCGGATGAATTGTTGTGGCGCCAAGGTATTTATACATTTAAAAGGCAAAAGTTAGGAAGCATCATAAAGAAACTCGAATTATATTATGATGTAAAAATAATTGTGAAAGACCCGGAAATATTAAATTATGAATATGTCGGAAAGTTCCGTCAAAGGGATGGCGTGCTGGAAATACTCCGGTTGATCCAGCGGATACATAAATTTAATATTAAAAAAGATGATGAGTTGAATCAGATCGTTCTGAGCAAGTAAAAAGAAGTATTAACCTTTAAATGTAATATGTATGAGCCCATGACAAATTAAAAAAATCGGCAGGTATTGGCGTACCTACCGATTTAGCGAAAAGCAAACCCATTTGTGATCAAAAAAAATAGTATTTACTTAACAAAACAAAGATATGAAAATAAATCCTTTGTTAACGCATTTCTTGTGTCCAAAAAACTTCAAAAAGGCATATAGAATTATGAAAATATCCTTATTTATTATGTTTGTTTGTGTGTATCAGCTGTTCGCAGCTAAAGCTGAAGCGCAAAATACCATTATTGAATTAAAATCGAATAAACTCTCTATCGAAGAGTTGTTTAAAGAGATTGAGAAACAAACGGATTATCTGGTAGTGTATAGTACGAGCGGAGTCCGTTCAAATTTTGATTTGTCACTGACAAAGAAGAAAGCTAAAGTATCGGAATACTTGGATGAAGCTCTGGAAGGACATGGTTTGAAATATGAGTTTGTAAATAATTATATCATATTGTCAAAAGCAGAAGCTACCCATGTTAAACAAAATACGAAAAAAGTGGAAGGTGTCGTGCTTGACCAGAGTGGAGAGCCTATTATTGGTGCCAACGTGGTAGAAAAAGGAACGATGAACGGGATCATCACGGATATGGACGGAAAATTTATTCTTGATGTTGCGACGGATGCTACTTTGGTGGTTTCTTATATCGGTTATACGACGATGGAAGTACCCGTAAGCAACAAACAAAATCTGTCGATTACATTGAAAGAGGATACAGAGACGCTGGAAGAAGTGGTTGTTGTGGGTTATGGAACACAAAAGAAAGTGAATTTGACAGGAGCCGTATCGCAGGTAACTTCCAAAGTTTTGGAGAATCGCCCGATAACGAATTTGGGACAAGGGCTTCAGGGAGTTGTTCCAAACCTGAATATCTCTTTTGACGGAGGCGATCCTAATGCGGAGGTAAAAATGAATATTCGCGGTCTCGCTTCTATCAGTGGGGAAGGAAGTTCACCTTTGGTAATGGTTGACGGTGTTCAGATGAATATGAATATGGTCAATCCGGAAGATGTGGAAAGTGTATCGGTTTTGAAAGACGCTTCTTCTTCGGCAATCTATGGTGCACGCGGGGCTTTCGGAGTAATTCTGATCACGACCAAGAAAGGGAAAACAGATCGTAAACCCGTGATTGAATATTCCGGGAGTATCCAACTGAATACGCATACTTATTTGCCTGATATGCTGAGTGCTCCGGATTATATGGATGCAATGAATGAGTCTTCATTCAATAATACCGGTAAGGACAAATATTCGGCGGAACAGGTGCAATGGGTGAAAGATTATTATAATGATCCGGTGAATAATCCGGTTTATCATATGATGGAAAATGGTAAAATTTTCTGGAACTCCAATAATAATAATTATAAACAAATGCTTCAGAAGTGGGCGCCCACTCATAAACATACAGTTAATATCAGCGGTGGCAGCAAAGCCATTCGTTTTTATGCTTCAGCCGGCTACATGAATCAGGAAGGTATGTTTAAAGATGCGACGGATGTATTTAAAAGATATAATTTCCTGAGTAATATATCTGCTGATTTGACATCGAATTTTCGTGTAGGCTTTAAAGCTGCTTATACGCATACGGTGTATGATGCTCCCCATGCCTATTCGACAAAAGGAACAAATTGGTGGGAACAAATGACACGTGGTGAACCGCAGATACTGTTCCCGATCACAACTCCTGATGATTCACCGGTTGGAGGTGGGATTCCGACAGAACATTTTTATAATTTTCTGACCAGCGGTTCCAGAAATGTAACAAATAATGATTTGACTCTCTTGATGGGAAATGCGGAATGGGATGTTATAAAAGGTCTGAAGATTAAAGGTGATTTTAGTTACAGGGGCACAAATGACAGGCAAAAAGATGTACAAAAGGAATTTGATTATATCCGTGATTCCTGGACTACCCAGAATAGTGCGACTTTTCCGTCCTCTATTGTTGCCCAAAACTCACGAAGCAATTATTTTGCAGCAAATATATATGGTGAGTATTTGACTTCGATCAATGAAAAACATAATATTACAGTGTTGGCCGGCTTCAATCAGGAGTGGGAAAGTTTTCGGAAAGATTACACGAAACAGGAAGAATTAGTTTCAAGTGATATTCCTTCGATCAGTTTGGGAACCGGAAAAGTGACAACAAAAGATGAAGAATATAGTTGGGCGATTCGCGGGATGTTTATGCGTTTGAAATATGACTATATGAATAAATATTTGTTTGAAATGAATGGCCGGTATGACGGAACGTCCAAATTTCCTCATAACTCCCGTTATGGTTTCTTCCCTTCATTCTCTGTAGGATGGCGTATTTCTTCGGAATCTTTTATGGAATCGACACAATCCTGGTTGAACGATTTAAAGGTAAGGGCTAACTATGGTAGTCTGGGTAATCAGAATGTAAATGGTTATTATCCCTATATTTCCACCTTCGGAGTGACTCAGCAGACTCCTTTTATCATTAACGGTTCTTTGCCTATTTCTGTGGCGGCTCCGGGGTTAGTATCTTCAGACCTGACATGGGAAACTGTGAAATCGTTGAACCTTGGAATCGATGTGACGGTTCTGGACCGTTTAAGTGCAAGCTTTGATTGGTTTAACAGGAAAACAATCAATATGCTGACAGAAGGAGATAAACTCCCCTCTGTTTTGGGAACGGATGTGCCAAGACGCAACAATGCCGATATGAAAACGACCGGTTGGGAATTGTCGATCAACTGGAGAGATCAGCTGGCAAATGGTTTTTCTTATGATTTAGGTCTTATTTTGTCTGATTACCAAAGTGAAATCACCAAATTTGATAATAATCCGAGTAAATTGTATGATGATTATTATGTAGGTAAAAAGATCGGTGAGATTTGGGGATATGAAACTGTTGGTATTTTCCAGTCGAAAGAAGAAGTTGTTGCATCAGCTAATCAGAGTAAATTGGGTAATGGTGATAAATGGGGACCTGGCGATACACATTATGCTGACTTAAATGGAGATAAAGTGATTGATTGGGGGGATAAGACGGTTGACAATCCGGGTGATACCAAGGTGATTGGTAATACAACTCCGCGTTATCAGTTTGGTATTACAGCCAATCTGGCCTGGAAAGGTTTTGACTGTAATATATTTATTCAGGGTGTAGGTAAACGTGATTTCTTTCCGATCGGTAATTACTTCTGGGGACATATCAATAATGCCAATGCTGTCGGTACGTATGAAGTGTATAAAAATGCCTGGAGAGAAGATAATCCCGGAGCTTTTTATCCGATGTGGAAAGCATCATCTATGGGATATAATGTAAGAACACAGACACGTTATTTGCAGAGTGGGGCTTATGCACGTTTGAAGAACTTCACGATTGGATATACGATCCCTACAGATATAACCAGAAAGGTTCGGCTGAATAAAGTCCGCATTTATTTTTCCGGCCAGAACTTATTCGAGATCACTAATATGAGAGGAAATTTCGATCCGGAACTTATCGGAAATGTAGATGATAAGAATTCAAGTTCGAATGTAGGGAAAGTCGGTGAGTTTTATCCGCTTCAGCGTTCAATTTTATTCGGTTTACAATTATCATTATAATTAAAACATTATGAAATCAATTAAAATATTACTTGCAGGTAGCATCATGTTGGCAACGATGGTTGCTTGTAATGATGATTTTATGGATCGTTATCCGACAACTGATATCAGTGACCAGAATTTCTGGAATTCCACCCGGGATATGGAATTGTATTGTAATGGGTTGTATACATATATTAAAGGTCATGGCACAGGTCATGAAAAAAGTCCGATGCTGTCCGGGGATAATCAAAGTGATAACATGGCCCCTCAGGATTATGACAAAGTCGCTGCCGGAGAACATATTGTGCCGGAAAGTTCTAACGATAATGAATGGAATTGGACATTCATCCGGAAGTGTAATTATTTTCTGGCTCGTTATGAACGGGCGGAGATTAATCAGGAAGAAAAAGACGCATATGCTGCTGAAGTCTATTTCTTTAAGGCCTGGGATTATTTTGAAAAAGTGAAACGGTATGGAGATGTACCCTGGTTAACAAAAGATTTGACAGCAGAGTCGGAAGAGCTGTTCGCTTCCAGGAATCCACGGGTTGAGGTGGTGGATTCGGTATTGGCTTGCATTGATTGGGCAATAGATAAGTTGCCGGCTAAACAAAAAGCTGTAGCAGGACGCATCAACAGGGATATTGCACTGATTTTAAAGACGAGGATCTGTCTGCATGAAGGAACTTTCAGAAAGTATCATCAGATTGATAACTCTGAAAAGTTTCTGAAAGAAGCTGTTGAAACTAGCCAGATTTTGATGAAAGAGGGAAATTACCGGCTCTACGATACCGGTAATCCCGAATCTGATTATCGTACGCTTTTTTGTTCTCTTGATTTGAAGGATAACCCGGAAATGATTTATTATAAAGTCTATGAAGAAGGATTATTGGGTAACAGAACAAGTAACCTTTTAGAAGGAGGGGAGTCTACGCTTGGATTTAGCGTAACAAAATCTTTAATTGATGCTTATCTCTGTGAATGCGGTAAACCTATATCTCTTTGCAAAGAACATTTTCTAGGGCATGATAGCATTCAGGCTGAAATGTTGCATCGTGATCCCCGCTTGTGTCAGACTATCTGTTATCCGGGTGAAGATTTACAAAGAGATACGAAGAAGCCGGCTATTCCGGGGTCTAATATTTCTACCTCTAACATTCCAACAGGTTACCAGATTATCAAATACTGGGTAGATGATCCGGCGGAGTATTTACGTTACCAGAACGGTATTTTGGATGCTCCGGTATTTCGTTATGCGGAAGCTCTGCTGGTTTATGCGGAGGCAAAAGCGGAGTTGGGTGAATGTACGCAGGCTGATCTGGATTTGTCTGTCAACCTGTTGCGTAAACGTGCAGGTATGCCGGATATGAAGATCGACCAGCTGGTGAAGGATCCGATGTCTGATTTTCCGTCTTTACCGGTTCTGATCGATGAGATCAGAAGAGAAAGGCGCGTGGAATTTGCTTTAGAAAATATGCGTTATGACGACCTGATGAGATGGAAAGCCGGCAAGTTGCTGGAGAAAACGGTCAGAGGAATGAAATTTGTCCAGTCCCAGTATCCGTCTGTCGTTATAGGTAAGCATATAGATGTGGATAGTGAAGGTTTTATTTTGCCTTATTGGAATATTTTACCGAACGGCAGGACTTTCAATGAAGCAAAACATTATTATTTCCCGCTTCCGACTGAAGAACTCGTCATTAATAAGAACTTAAAACAAAATCCGGGTTGGTAATTAGTATGAGAAAAGTATTTTATTCTATTGCGGCTCTGAGTTCATTAAGTTGTTCGCTGTGGGCAAAAGGGAAAGAAGCAAAAAACATTTTGTTTCTATTGGTAGATGATATGCAGAAAACCTGTATTCATGCCTATGGTAATAATCAGGTTGTTTCGCCTAATATCGATGGAATTATCGATCAGGGTGTTTCTTTTATGCATACCTATACGAATGGTTCTTTAGGAGGAGCATTGTCAATGCCTAGCCGTGCCATGATAATGACTGGCCGGGGTGTTTATCAGGTGAGCGGGGATGGTGCCGTGATCCCTGAACAACATGTGACATTACCGGAATTATTACGGAATAACGGCTATGAAACATTTGCCACGGGGAAATGGCATGCGGATAAGAAATCGTTTAACCGTTCGTTTGTTATGGGGGATAATATCTTTTTCGGAGGAATGCATTCCTACGAAACGAATGGCCATGTTTCGCCCCGTCTGAATCACTATGATCCCGAAGGTAAATATGACCAGCCGTTTACCGGAGAAAAGTTTTCTTCTGAGATGTTTGCCGATGCGGCAGTCGGGTATCTGAACAAGAGGAGTAAAAAGGATAAACCTTTCTTTGCTTTTGTCGCTTTTACTTCTCCCCATGATCCGCGTATGCAGCATCCGGATTACGGACATGATTATAAGGCGGATGATATAGAGTTGCCTGTAAATTATTTGCCGCAACATCCGTTTGATAACGGAGAGTTAAAGATTCGTGATGAGGTTTTATTGCCTTTTCCGCGGACGGAGGAAATGGTAAAGAAAGATCTGGCTGATTATTACGGAATGGTCAGTGAAGTCGATTACCAGATCGGACGTATTCTTAATACCCTGAAAGAAAAAGGGGAACTGGATAACACGATCATCGTATTTGCGTCCGATAACGGACTGGCTGTCGGTCGGCATGGCTTGCTGGGGAAACAAAATCTGTATGAACATAGTGTCTGTGTTCCGATGGCGATGGTGATACCCGGGACAGAAAAAGGAATCCGGAAAGATGTGGATTGCTATTTGTATGATATCTATCCTACATTATGTGATCTGTTAAAGATCGCACCGGCAGAGTCTGTGACCGGGAAATCTTTAGTTCCTGTTCTGAATGGCTCAGGGAAACATAGAGACCAGTTGTTTCTGGCGTATAGTAGTTTCCAGCGTGCATTGGTAAAAGATGGGTGGAAATATATTATTTACAATGTAGACGGTACCGTTACGGAACAGCTTTTCAATTTGCAGGCGGATCCCGATGAAATGGTGAATCTGGCATACGATGCAAAATATGAATTCAAAAAGCAGGCTTACAAACGGGTCTTGAAAGAAGAAATGAAAAAGAATAATGACTTCTGTAATCTGGATCAACATTTCTGGATAGGAAAACCCGGCAAAATGCCGTGGAGTGAAGCCTCTAAATTGTATGTCTATTGATCATTGATCTCTTTTTTATTCTTTTATAGAATGAAGCCGTATGTTTTCTTTGGACAATATTTATGTTGTCAAATTAGAAAACGTACGGTTTTTATTTTTCTGATCTCTGTGTGGCAATCTGAAGATAATCCCGTATATTTGCAAGTTATAAATATGTAAGAACATGTTCGGAAAAGTTAGTCCGGACCTTATATCACGAGGATTTATATGGCAAAGAAAGCAACTACAACAAAACAAAATAATAATAATGAACCGGGGAAGTTCGCAATGATGAAAATGTTTTTCACTAATGAACGTACCCGTTTCATTACAGGGTTGGTGATAGCTATTATTACCATTTATATAGGATTGGCTCTTATTTCTTTCTTCTTTACGGGAGGGGCCGATCAGAGTAAGATAGAAAACGTTCCGTTGGCAGACTTGCTGACCAACAGAGGTTCTGTAGAGAACTGGACGGGAGTGCGGGGAGCTGTCCTGGCAGACCTGCTGATGAACCGGTGGTTTGGGATATCTTCTTTTATGATTCTGTTTTTCCTGGGGTCGGTAGGAGCTAAATTAATGAACCTGCGCCGGGTATCGCTGTTGAAACGGTTTTTGTTTTGTGCAGCCATGCTGATTTGGGGATCTATGTTTTTTGCCTTTGTCTTTATCAGCGGATATGAAGATACTTTCATTTATCTGGGAGGACAGCACGGATATTACCTGTCGGAGATGATGATCACGAATGTCGGTATTCCCGGAACGATACTGTTGTTGGCGGGGGTGTTTCTGATCATCGCCATATTCTCCAGCAAACGGACGATACCGTTCTTGCAAAGTGTCCTTTCTTTCGGATGGTTGAAGAACCGTTTGAAGAGGGAGAAAAAAGAAGTATCGGAAGAAGAGGATATCAATGAAGATGATGAGGAAGAGGTAGCAGATCAGGTAGTGACAGACCAGCCGGACGAACGCCCGGAAACAGAAGAATTTGTTTTCGATACTGAAAAAGAGATAGAAACAGCCCGCAAGGAAGAGAGCCGGAAGAAGACAGAGGTTTATTCAACGATCTCCCATGATGATGCTTTTGAAGTGACAGTGCCGCAGGAAGAAGAAGTGTATGATGCTCCGAATGCGGAAAATCAACCTGATGATCCGGAAGATCTTCCCGGAGATCCTCGTTTTACGGTGGAAGTCCCGGCAGGAGACGATGAAGTGTATGATGCTTCTTCGTTGGGTGAATACGATCCGAAACTAGACTTGTCCAACTTCCGTAATCCACCGATCGAATTGCTGAAAAAATATGATGTAAGCGACCATCAGGTCGATATGGAAGAACAGATGGCTAACCAGAAACGTATCAAGCAGACGCTGGAAAGTTTCGGTATCAGCATTGCTTCTATCAAAGCAACCGTCGGTCCGACTATTACCTTATATGAAGTGATTCCCGATACCGGGGTCCGTATTTCAAAAATTAAGAATCTGGAAGACGATATTGCCCTGAACCTGTCGGCTTTGGGTATCCGTATCATAGCCCCGATGCCGGGTAAAGGTACGATCGGTATCGAGGTGCCGAATAAGGATCCGCAGATCGTATCCATGCAGTCGGTTGTTGCTTCACGTAAATTCCAGGAATCGAAATATGACCTGCCGGTTGTGCTGGGTAAGACGATTACGAACGAAATCTTTATGTTCGACCTTTGCAAGATGCCTCACTTGCTGGTGGCCGGTGCTACCGGGCAAGGTAAGTCCGTCGGGTTGAATGCCGTGATTACTTCTTTATTGTATAGGAAGCATCCGTCGGAACTGAAGTTTGTCATGGTCGACCCGAAGATGGTAGAGTTTGGTATCTATTCCGATCTGGAACGTCATTATCTGGCGAAATTGCCGGATGCGGACAAAGCGGTAATTACGGACTGTACAAAGGTTATTATGACGCTGAATTCCGTTTGTAAGGAAATGGATGACCGTTATGAATTGCTTATGAAAGCGCATGTGCGTAATATCAAGGAATATAATGCCAAATTTATTTCCCGCCATCTGAATCCGGAGAAGGGACATAAATTTATGCCGTTTATCGTGGTGATCATCGACGAGTTCGGTGATTTGATCATGCAGGCCGGTAAGGAGATTGAAACACCGATCGCCCGTATTGCCCAGAAAGCACGTGCCGTCGGTATCCATATGATCATTGCAACGCAGCGTCCGTCTACTAATATCATTACCGGTATTATCAAGGCAAACTTCCCGGCCCGTATGGCATTCCGCGTGATGCAGATGGTCGATTCGCGTACGATTCTGGATGCACCGGGTGCCAATCAGTTGATCGGTCGTGGTGACTTGCTGTTCTCACAGGGTGGCGATACAAATCGTGTGCAATGTGCGTTTGTCGATACTCCGGAAGTGGAACAAATCGTCAATTTTATCTCCGGTCAGGCCGGTTATCCGACTGCTTTCCTGTTGCCTGAATATGTAGGTGAAGGGGGTGAAGATAAGGCTCCGGGATCAGTGGATCTGTCAGACCGTGATCCGTTGTTTGATGAAGCTGCCCGTCTGATTGTGATTCAGCAGCAAGGTTCAACATCTCTGATCCAGCGTAAGTTTGCCATCGGTTATAACCGTGCCGGTCGTTTGATGGACCAGTTGGAGGCAGCCGGAATCGTCGGACCGTTTGAGGGTAGTAAGGCCCGTCAGGTCCTGATTCAGGATGAGTATAATCTGGAACAGTTACTGAATTCTCTGAAATAATATGTCCTTTAGTAAATGTAGTTTATGGAAAGAGAGAGAAAAATAAGAATATGGCGGGGAATCGCGTTTGTGGGATTTCTGTTGTGCCTTCTTTTTGGAACAAGAGTGATAAGCCAGGCTCAGAATCCGGTATCTATCCTCGATAAAGCGGCTTCTGCTTACGAAAACTCGAATGGTATTACAGCCTCTTTTGAACTGAATACCCGTTCGGATGTACAGAAAGTCTCGGAAAGTTTTGAAGGGACGATCAATATGAAGGGTGATAAATTTACGTTGGTCACTCCCGACATGATTACCTGGTTCGACGGGACTACCCAGTGGACTTATGTGGAACGGAATGATGAGGTGAATGTAAGCACGCCGAGCGGAGAGGAATTACAATTTACCAATCCGGCTTTGTTGTTACGTGTATATAAGAAAGGGTTTACTCCTAAGTATATCGGGGAAAGCACTGCGTCGAACGGAAAAACAGCTTATGATATCGAACTGACACCGAAGAAAAAAGGCGATATCATCAAAGTCGTGTTGCAAATCGAAAAGTTCTCCAATTTCCCTGCATCGATCAGGATCGAAACGAAGAACGGAGTCAGCAACACGATTCATATCAGCCAATTGAAGACAGGGATAAACCAACCGGATGACTTTTTTGTTTTTAAAGAAAGCGAATATCCGGATGCAGAGGTGATAGACCTCCGGTAAAATAGAAGCGATGAAATAACAGCCAATTATCAATATTCAATTAACATAAAAAGTATGAGCGATTCAATAAATGAAAAGGTTCGTTGCCTTATAATAGGTTCCGGTCCTGCAGGATATACAGCAGCAATCTATGCTTCCCGTGCAAACTTGTCTCCGGTGTTGTATGAAGGTATTCAGCCGGGCGGTCAGCTTACAACAACAACAGAAGTGGAAAATTTTCCGGGATATCCCGAAGGAATCACCGGTCCGGAACTGATGGAAGACCTGAAACAGCAGGCGCTTCGTTTCGGTGCAGATATTCGTTTTGGTATTGCAACGGAAACAGACCTTTCGGCTGCTCCATACAAAATTACGATTGACGGGGAAAAGGTTATTGAAGCGGAAACGGTAATTATTGCAACCGGGGCAACAGCTAAATACCTGGGTATTCCGGATGAGAATAAATATGCTGGAATGGGTGTATCTGCCTGTGCAACCTGTGATGGTTTCTTCTATCGCAAGAAAGTGGTGGCTGTTGTCGGTGGCGGTGATACGGCTTGTGAAGAGGCTATCTATCTGGCCGGATTGGCAAAACAGGTTTATCTGATTGTCCGTAAGCCTTTTCTGCGTGCTTCGAAGGTTATGCAGGAACGTGTATTTAACACGCCGAATATTATGGTTTTGTTTGAACATAATACAATTGGTCTGTTTGGTGAGAACGGGGTGGAAGGTGCCCATCTGGTAAAACGCATGGGCGAATCGGATGAAGAAAAGGTGGATATCGCTATTGACGGTTTCTTCCTGGCTATCGGACATAAGCCGAATTCCGATATTTTCAAACCGTGGATCGATACGGATGAAGTGGGATATATCAAAACCGTACCCGGTACGCCACGCACGAAAGTTCCGGGAGTTTTTGCTGCGGGCGATGTGGCTGATCCGCATTATCGCCAGGCGATTACAGCTGCCGGGACTGGTTGCCAGGCTGCTATAGAAGCGGAGCGCTACTTATCCGAAATTGGAAAATAACGAAAAAGTAGTACCTTTGCGCCACTCAATAAATAAGTGGAAATGAGAAAGTATTGCCTGTTATTTCTGGTCTTTTTCCTGCTTCAAGCGATTGGAGCGGTTGAATCTCCGAAGCACGAAATCCGTGCGGTTTGGCTGACTACCATCTATGGTCTCGATTGGCCGAAGAAACCGGCTACAACGGAAGCGGGAAGAAAAGCACAGCAACAGGAATTATGTTCTATGCTGGATAAGTTGGCTGATGCCAATTTCAATACAGTGTTTTTGCAGGTTCGTCTGAGGGGGGATGTTATTTATCGCTCGGCTATTGAACCAGCTTCCAAAACTTTCTCAGGAAAATACGGAACGATGCCCGGATATGATCCGCTGGCATTTGCAATAGAAGAATGTCACAAACGGGGGATGGAATGCCATGCCTGGTTTGTGACATTTCCTGTTGGTACGGATAAGGCTGTGAAGGAACAGGGGAAACTATCCGTTGTGAAGCGCAAACCCAAACTGTGCAAGCGTCATAATGGCGAATGGTATCTTGATCCGGGGGTGCCGGAGACTGCCGATTATATTTTGTCGCTGGTGAAAGAGCTGGTAAACGGATATGATATCGATGGTATCCAGTTCGATTATATCCGTTATCCGGAGCAGGCAAAGACGTTTCCGGATAAAGCAGTTCATCAGAAGTATGGCAAGTCTACCCGCTTGGCGGATTGGCGGCGTGAGAATATCAATAAAATGGTATACCGTATTTATGACTGGGTAAAGCTGGCAAAACCCTGGGTCCAGGTCAGCAGTTCGCCGTTGGGTAAATACAACCGTATCGAACGGGTTCCTAATGCCGGATGGACGGCGTACGAAAGTGTTTTCCAGGACCCTAAAATGTGGATGGAGAAAGGGAAGCAGGATATGATTGTCCCGATGATGTATTACCTGCATGATAACTTTTTCCCCTTTGTGGATAACTGGGTGGAAAATTGTAACGGACGTTTGGTTGTTCCAGGTTTGGGAGCTTACCGGATGGATAAGTCGGAGGCAGACTGGACGGTAAATGATATCACAGACCAGATAGATTACAGCCGTTATTATGGTGGTGCCGGTGCAACTTTTTTCCGTTGTGAGAATGTTCTGGATAATACAAAAGGACTGTATAATGAACTGAAAGATAATTATTATAAATATCCTGCTCAGTTATTTCCGCTGACCTGGCTGAATGACCGTGTTCCTGTTGCTCCGGGTGAAATTCGTGTGGACCGGGAAGGGGATGAATTGATATTATCCTGGCAGAAACCGTCGGAAGAAAAAGAGGATTTAACCTATACGGTTTATTATTCATTAACGGATTCGATCGATACGGCATCGGCCAAATGTATGCTGGCGACAGGGATAAGGGATACGGTTCTGTATTTGCCTGTCGGTCCGAATGAAGAAAGAGGATATAGTTTCAGTGTCTCGGCCTCTACCCGCTATCATATAGAGAGCCTGCCGTCTCCGGAAACGTATTATTACCTTTCCAGATTTACTAAATAATATTAACGATTAGGAGCGGATTTACGAAAGCACTATCTTTGTGCTGAATGAAAAAAGCTGTAACATATTTGTTTATCGTTTTTCTGGCGTCTCTTATTTTTTATGGAGGGGCCGGAGTGAACTTTATTACCTACTGTTGTGGCGATTGCCGTACGGAAGGTGTTGCAGTTTTATTGAATGATAATTGCTGTGAAGTGCATGGTCATGGCTGTTGTGATGAGGCGGCAGAAGTATCCGCATGTTCTTCCGGTTGTTGTGAAGATGACTGTTGTGACCTGGAACGCATCAGTTTTGACTGGAGCAGTTTTAATAACCCCATTGTAGAATTACAGCCGGTAGTGATCGACCTCTTGTCGTTTGGCTCTTCCTTTGCCTCACTCGTGCCGGTTCCTTCCATAAAAGAATTTATAGCACAGAATCAGGATGGACCACCCATTGTCTGTCCCCGTATTTATTTGAATTTATTGACTACACTTTTGATTTAGCAGGTCTTTATTAGAAATAATTGAGTTATCGGTTTATAGTGACTGGTTGTACCTGTCTCCCCTCTTGAGAGGGGGTAGGGGGTGTGTTAAAGCCAGTCAATAAAACAGGCTTTGTTACAGGTTCATTTGCCAAGTAGCTATGATTGTGGTGGTTATATAGGTGAGGATATGACACACCCCCTTCCCCCTCTCAAGAGGGGAGCGAGTTACAACCAGTCACTATAATTAGCTTAAATCTGATAATAATAGAAACTCCCAATTCTGGTTTTACCGGAATATCTACTGAATCAAAATATAAAGTAATGTTGAAACAACTCTATCTTATTATAATATTGACTTTCTGCGCAGTTTTTGCTCAGGCGGAGGAAGTAAAAGGGCATGTGTTTGATGATAACAACCAGCCGATCATCGGAGCGAATGTTTATTGGGAAGGGACCCAGCAAGGCACGACTACCGATGTAGACGGCGCATTTGAACTGAAAACAAGAAAAAGTACAAACAAACTGGTCGTAAGTTATATCGGTTATGAAACGTT
Organism: Parabacteroides caecihominis; assembly: GCF_023656785.1. Classification (NCBI taxonomy): domain Bacteria; kingdom Pseudomonadati; phylum Bacteroidota; class Bacteroidia; order Bacteroidales; family Tannerellaceae; genus Parabacteroides; species Parabacteroides caecihominis. The sequence goes on along the minus strand of NZ_JAMOKS010000015.1, from coordinate 18,972 downwards.
TGTCATGCCGGTAACGAATACAGATGAGCCTCTGGTTATAAAACTGAAAGGCGAAGTAGCCTTGGAGGAAGTCGTGATCAGCGAGCGTAAAATAGGAACAATCGCTTCGCGGACCAGTGTGTTGCAGACTCAAAAGATCACCTATGATGAACTTTGCCGTGCAGCCTGCTGTAATCTGGCGGAAAGTTTTGAGACAAATCCTTCCGTGGATGTGTCTTATGCCGATGCTGCTACCGGAGCCCGCCAGATTAAGCTGTTGGGATTGGCCGGAACATATGTGCAGATGCTGACGGAAAACTATCCGAATTTCCGTGGAGCAGCTTCCTTATACGGCTTGGATTATGTTCCGGGTGCATGGATGGAAAGTATTCAGGTATCCAAAGGTACCTCTTCTGTAAAAAATGGATACGAGGCATTAGCCGGGCAGATCAATGTTGAATTTAAGAAACCGCCTACGGCTGATATTTTTTCTGTAAACCTGTTCGGTAGTGATGCCGGACGCTACGAAGGAAATGCGGATGCCTCCTGGCGTATCAATGAAAAGGTTTCGACCGGTTTATTAGTGCATTATTCGAATGATAAGAAACAGCATGATGGTAATGATGACGGTTTTCTGGATACACCTTTAAGAGAACAGGTCAACCTGATGAACCGCTGGTATCACAAACTGGATAACTATGTAGCCCAGTATGGAGTTCGTTATCTGCACGAAAGCCGTACGGGAGGGCAGGCTACCAAACATCATGATTTTACGGATCCGTATCGTGTGCAGTTAAATACGAACCGGGCGGAGTTATATACCAAACAGGCTTATATCATCGATAAGGAAAAGGTGGAGAGCGTAGCCTTGATCCTGTCCGGTTCTTATCATGAACAAAAGTCCATGTATGACCGTACTCCTTATAATGTATATCAGAACAATGTCTATGCGAGTCTGCTCTATGAAAAGGAATTTTCTCCGGCCCATAGCCTGAGTACCGGTTTGAGCATGAACTACGACGGTTTTAACGAGAACCTGTTGCAGAATGATGTGCGTAAAGTATTCGACCGTACGGAAGTTGTTCCGGGTGCCTATGTACAATATACTTACAACCTGAATGATAAACTTATACTATTAGGTGGCATCAGGGCAGATTACAGTTCTTTGTATGATTTCTTTGTTACGCCTCGCGTACATATTAAATATAATCCGTTCGACTGGTTTCATGTCCGTGCTTCTGCTGGTAAGGGGTTCCGTACGGCTAATATTCTTGCAGAAAACAATTTTCTGTTATCCAGTAGCCGTAAAATGAATATTGCGGATAATCTGGATCAGGAAGAAGCCTGGAACACTGGCGTTAATTTGTCATTCTACATTCCTCTGTTTGGAAAAGAACTGACGCTGACTGGAGAATGGTATTATACCGACTTCCTGAAACAGGTAGTTGTCGATATGGATAGCGATGCCCATGCCGTCAGTTTTTATAACCTGGACGGTAAATCCTATTCAAACAGTTTCCAGGTGGAAGCGACCTATCCTTTCTTCCGTGGGTTTACACTGACTGCCGCCTACCGTTATACGGATGCTAAAACCGATTACCGGAATGCAGAGGGTGTGACACAGCGTTTGAAGAAACCGCTGGTAAGCGATTACAAAGCATTGGCAACAGCATCTTATCAAACCCCGCTGAAGAAATGGCAGTTCGATTTGACCGGGCAGTTCAACGGAGGAGGCCGGATGCCGACACCGGATGCGACAAATCCGCTGTGGAAGCCAAACTTTAATGCCTATACAGTTGTGAATGCGCAAATTACAAAGTATTTTCGCAGATGGTCCGTCTATATCGGCGCGGAGAACTTGTTTGACTATAAGCAATCTCATCCGATCATAGATGCGGAAAATCCGCGGGGAGACAATTTTGACGGTTCGATGGTCTGGGGACCGGTTCACGGACGGAAGATATATGCCGGCCTGCGTTTCAACATCAGCCGTGATTAAATAACAGAAAATATTTACCAATTAATACAGATACATTATGAAACAGTTAGTAGTAGCATTGATTTGTGCCGTTTTTACTCTTTCTACGGTTTATGCACAGGATGCAAAAAAGAAAAAAGACACCGTTACTTTCTTCGTTGAAGGGATGGAATGTGCCAATTGCCAGAAAAAAGTAGAAAAGAATATCTCATTCGAAAAAGGAGTGACCGATATGAAATGTGACCTGACTACCCGTACGGTAGTTGTCACTTACAAACCGGATAAAACCTCGAAAACCAAACTGGCATCAGCCTTTAAAAAGATCGGTATGGAGGCTGTGCCTGTGGACGATGGAGCCGGATGTCCTGTCGATCCTGCGAAAAAAAAGTAAGCAGTCTATATCCGTTAACACGGAAATTCGTTAGAACATCTTATCTTTGCAAAGCATACCTGTAGGGGGCGGATCTATGTGTCCGCCTCTTTTATGAAAAAAAGTTCGTAAAACATGCAGCGTTTTGCACGAGAATAACATCATAATATTTGTACGGCCTCGTAAGAGGTGAGAAGGCACACACTGAATGGATGAGACACAACTGATAAATGGTTGTAGGAAGGGAGACAGGCTGGCTCAGAAAGAGCTTTACGAGAGGTATTCCCGCAAAATGATGGGAGTTTGTCTGCGTTATGTGAACGACAGGGAGACTGCTCGTGATTTGCTGCAGGATGGATTCGTCAAAGTTTTTACCAGTATGGACTCCTATTCGGGAATTGGCTCATTCGAGGGGTGGATGCGAAAGATCTTTGTAAATTGTGCATTGGAATATTTGCGTAAATCAGATGTGCTGCGCGAATCGACTGATCTGGATAATACGGCTGAACTGATCCAACCGGATGCATCGGCTATCTCCAATATGTCGGCGGCTGAACTGATGCAGCTGGTACAGGAGTTACCTGCCGGTTTCCGTACGGTATTCAACCTGTTCGCAATTGAAGGGTATTCGCATAAGGAGATCAGCGACATGTTGAATATAACGGAGAGTACGTCACGTTCACAGTTTACGCGCGCCAAACAGATGTTACAAAAGAGGATTAACGCATTGTATTAAGAGGAAAGAATGGAAAAGGAAAGAGATACATTTGATGATTTGTTCCGCTCGAAATTGCAGGATTTTGAGGTGGATACAATGCCGGGGGACTGGGAGGCCATAGCCGATCGTTTGCCGGTAAAAGCGCCGGTACCTTTCCGCCGGACATTACGCTACTGGGCTGCGGCAGCCGTAGTTTCGCTGTTGATGATAACAAGTGGCGTTTATTTATTCAAGTCAGAGAAGGAAGCGACTCCTTTGGCTGAAAAGATCGAACAGGAAACAAAGAAAATAGAGACGGAACTGGCAAAAGAGACAGAAGCGTCTGTTACTCAGGTACAGCCTGTCGAGGAAAGAATTACTGTGTCACCGGTTGCAGCAGTGCAACAGCCGGTGATGCAGGCAACATATAAGGCGACTGTAAAGGTTGCTGAAAATGAACCTGCCGTTATTTCTTCAGATGATGATATGGAGGAGAATGCAGAAGTTATAACACTACCGGATGATACTGCTGTTGTTGAAACAGAAGAAGTTGTGCAGGATTATCCGGAAGTGGGTTCTGCTGATGATACCCGTTCGTTGATAGCGGATGCGGCTCCTGTCGGAAAGAAAGAGAAAGAAGTATCTCCACGCAGATGGGGATTTGGCATGGGAGGCGGAAGTGTGACTGCCGGAACAAGTAATTCACTGAACACATATGCTTTGAAGAATACATCGCTTACGGATCAGGAGTTATTGTTTTTGAATTCTGCTAATTTTGAGAATTCAGCGCGAAAGACAAATGTAAAACATAAGACACCGGTTTCTTTGGGGATGTCAGTGAGTTATTCTTTAAATAACCGGTTTGCTTTAGTAACCGGTTTGAATTATTCCTTATTATCTTCTTCCTGGGAAACATCCGATGCATACCATAATAAAACGAGTCAGAAACTTCATTTTATAGGTATTCCGTTGTCTTTGACATATAGAATAGCTGAATGGAAACGTTTCCAGGTTTATGCGGCAGCGGGAGTCATGACAGAAGTGAATGTGGCGGGTAAATTGGTTACGAAAAAATACATGCATAATGAATTATACGAAAAGGAAGCTGATCATATTCGTATGAAAGAATGGTTTTGGTCTGTGAATGCCCGTGCCGGTGTAAGCTATCCATTGCTTCGTTTTGTAAGCCTTTATGCAGAAGTAGGGGCAGATTATTATTTCGATAATGGCAGTTCGATTGAAACTGTCCGTTCCGAAAAACCATTTAATGTAAATTTGCAGGCCGGTTTCCGGTTTGGCTTTTAATAAGAAACAAATACTAATAACATAAAAATTAAAAACAGAAAATGAAGAAGCTAAAATCTTTAGGGGTGGTTGCCGCAGCAACTATTTTGTTGACCTCTTGTTTGGATGGTAATAATGAGAGTAGTTTAAACGGTTTTGGAGTTATAGATTATTCGGATGATTTTAGAACTGTGGCTTATATAGATGATTATACTCCTGTATATTCTCCTGTGTTCAAAGATTATCAACCAGAAGATTGTATTTATTTTACTAGTACTTACAGTTCTGATGATCCAGCGAATAATGGTTCGAATAAATATGCAACGGTTTCTAATGCTGTGGTCACAAATAAATTAGAGAAAGGTGAATTTAATAATATCGTTGATACTGCAAATATAATGCCTAATGAGATAGCAGCTTTGGATGCAACTCTCATGTTCGGGACTCAATATTCATTTACTCTTAAAAACTTTATGTTTTTGGGTTCAAGTCATGAAAAATCAGCAACAGATCAGGATAATCGATATATTTTGCAATATAATCCAAGTCAAGAGCCTCAGACCGTAGATGGAAAACGTGTTTATGATTTCTTTTTGCGTGTTGTGAAGAATGCTGATGGTAAAGGTGTCGTAGGTAATAACGCTTTTTATTATGCGTTTAAAACAAATGGTCATTTTAAAACTTTACAGTCAAGAGAAACAGCAGCAGGAAATGAGACGTTGAATATCCGTATTAACTATATCAAAGAGTTTAATAAGGATACAACCGCTGCAACATGGGGTAAGTCTCAGATTTTCCAAACTCAGATACTGAAAGAAACTAATTAAAAAAGATTGCGATTATAATAAAAAAGGGATTGTCTAATAAATAAAGGGCGATCCCTTTTTGTTTGTATATATTTAGAGGTAATTTATAGTACGAGTAAGATCTGTAATGAGCATTGGATTATCCTTTCTCATTAACTCTATTAATACCGATGCTTTTGACGGATCGGTTTTTATTGCTTGTAATTCCTGTTCTGTGATACCAACCAGCTGCATAAAGTCCAGTTTTCCGTGGATTGTATTTACGCCGGGGACTTCTGTGTCATTTACAATCAGTAAGGCTGTAATGGCTGATTCGACATCCCAATTAATGGATTGTCCGTTACCTGCTATGAATTGCAGTGGCTCGAACCAACGTTCCTGAGTAAAAGTGTAGCGAGCCAGGTTGCTCATCATGCTGATGGCCCATTGACATTCTTCACTCGTTTTGACCGGTAGTTTTATGGTCATCTCGTATCCCCATTTACTAAATTCGTTTTCCAGTGCTTCTTCGTTGGAATATAATTCGCTCATGCCATAGGTGACAAGATGTTTGTAGCCGTTGGGGGAGGTGTAGATACTGTATCCGTCAAGATACTCGTCACCACCCATCATCGCTCTGGAAATGATGTTGGTGCCGAAATGTTCCGGCTCTTGTCCGGGATAAAGTTTTTCGAAATATTTGTCGATGGCATCCCATCCGGGAGCCCAGTCTTCATGTTCCTCTGCATATTTTTTATATTCTTCTTTGTTCATAACCGTATGTGTTTGTTATGAACAAAGATAGAAATAGTTTCCGGGAATAAAGATTTTAGTCAATAAACTTCTTGATTTGTTCCAGAAGGACTCCTTTTTCCATTACTCCGGAAGTACGCCAGACTATTTCACCCTTTTTGAAAATAATTAAAGTCGGAACGGACTGAATCCGGTACAGGTTGGCGACAGCTTCGTTTTTATCGACATCGATTTTCAGAATACGTGCCTGGCCGACCAGTTCCTTGCCTAACGCTTCCACAGTCGGACTCATTACTTTACAGGGACCACACCAAGTGGCAAAGAAGTCAACCAAAACCGGTTTATCTCCATGTATGATATCTTTGAAAGTTTCCATATTGCTAGTATTTATGATTGCAACAAACAATTATTTGTCTTCATTTATAACAGTTACCTTGTAGTGGTTGTTCATTAGTCAGTGTAGTAGAGCTATGACGAAAGACATCGGTAGGTGAAGAGTGTTTAATAGGTGAGTTTTATTAACTTTGTATGAATAAACTGCGTTATAGGTAAATGTCGGGTGAAAGTTTATACATTAGGTTTAATTCATTAAATGTACTATCATACTATCATTTTCTAGTGTATGATATTGTTTTCCAGTTGATTAATGTATGATAGTAGATGCTTTTAACTATCACTTATCTATCATTTAACTGTCATTTTAACAGAGTTTTAACTGACGGTTAGTCTTTTTTAACTATAAAAGCTGTTCATTACTGCTGTATACGGTACCTTATCATTAGTCGGCCTACTAGCTTTTTATACCAAAACTATGATTTAACTTCACTCGGATAAAGACTTTTTGTTGCCAGGATGCCTGTCTCACCTGGTTTTACACCCCCATCCTGACGATGCCTACACCCGGGTGTCGATGATATCAAGACCCGGGTGTCAAACAATAGTTTTCATTATCTTGCTGAAAATTAGTTATATACTTACTTAAAATAGCATACTGTCTTCCCTGCTTTTTAAGCAGGGTATGATAGTTTAGTGATAGATAAATGATAGTTGAAAATGCTTACTATCATAATGTAATGGTCTGTTGTATAATTGATTATCTCAAGAAATGATAGTATGATAGTGTATTTCGGATTTTATTTATATAGTTGTCAGTACTGTCTTTTTCCACAAAGCTAGCACAATATATAGCTGTTATCTTTTTCATCTTAAAAGTCGATTTGCTTCATAACTCGCATGAGGGAGCTAATGAAATTTCTATTAAACGAGCTATTTTGTAATTAGCTGATTATTGATAATCGCCTTGTACACCTCTTCACGCATGGGGCGGGATACGGGTATTTTATGTTCTCCGATAATTAACTGATTTCCTTCAATAGCTTGTATATGGGAAAGATTTACTATGAATGAACGGTGTACCTGCATAAATGAAGTTGCAGGGAGTGTGTCGAGTATGGATTTTAACCGGATGCTGGCTGTATCTTTGGTGGTAGGAGTGTGGATGATAATATAATTCTCCATGCTTTCGATGAAGAGTATTTCTTTGAGATAGATTTTCTTTAGCAGTTTCTCTGTTTTTATAAAGATGTATATATCCTCCTCTTTTTTCGATTCGGATTCTATCATTGTATGTACTTTATTAACCGCTTTCAGGAAGCGGGAAAATGGAATTGGTTTCAGTAGATAGTCCACAACATCGAACTCGTATCCTTTCAAGGCATATTGCTCGTAGGCTGAGGTGATAATTACGTGGGGCGGGGTTTGCAGATCGGCTAAAAGATCCAGTCCTGACAGATGAGGCATTTCGATGTCCAAGAAAAGCAAATCTGCATGAACAGTCTTTAGCATGTTATTGAGTTGTACTGCATCCTCGCATTCTCCGGCTATTGTCAGAAAATCAACTTTGTTGATGTATCGCTTCAATCCTTTCCGGGCGATAGGTTCGTCGTCTGTTATTATGCATTTTATTTCCATATTATTCTGATAAGTCGATGAATAAATTGACGGTGAAATAGGTCCCGTCGTTTGTAATATCTAACCGGTGTTTATTGGGATAAAGTAAATTTAATCTTTTTCGGAGGTTCTCGATCCCTATACCGGTTCTTCCTTTTTTGTCTGTGTCAGGTATAATGCTGTTTCTAGCCATAAAATGAATGGCTGAATCTTCTTGTTGCATTTGAACTTGTATCAGGTAATCTCCTCCTACATATTTAAAGGCATTTTCCAATAAAGGCTGAAACAGTAGCGGATGTATTTTCTGCTCTTTCAGATTCATATCGAAGGAAGATTCAAATTTCAGCCGATCCGTCATGCGAAGCTGCTGAAATTGTATGTAAGTCTGCAAGTAATCGATTTCCTGTTTGATCGTTACTTTCGTATTTATATCATATAATTGGTAACGGAGCAGGTCGGAAAGTAGTTCGATCGATTCGATGGCTGCCTCATTTTCTTCGTCAATCTGAAAATAGACGGTATTCAGGGCATTAAATAGAAAATGCGGATGATACTGCGAGCGTAATAACTTCAGCTCGGTTTCCAGTTGGTCGACCTTTAACTTCTCCAATTGGATGATCTTTTCCGTATAATGCCCGGTCAGGATATTGTTCCTGATCGAAGTATAATAAAAAAGAAATATGGGTAAGGCGGTGGCATTGATCAAGAGAGCTTCTCCCCAGCGGTAAGTCGTCTCATTGATGAAAATGATTATTATATACAGGCTGATATTGAGTGTGATAACGATAAACAGGATAACCAAGAAGTATTCTATTACTTTCGGAAAGAGCTTGTTCTCTTTATTCCTGTCGAAAAAGATGTTTGCCAAACGCTTGAAAAACAGAGAGGCTAAAACAATGTTTATCAATATGAGGGCAAGTGCTTTTATGCGGTCGAACCATGCCGATGTAGTGAGTTCCCACATACGGACACCATAGGCCATGTCGGTGACAATCCACAAACAGCAGATTGCCAGCATGGTCATAAGCAACGGACTCAGGAAGTTGTATTTTATCTTCATATCTGATTTTAAACTATAAATTTATTCTTTTACTTTGATCTATGCTTGTATCACGGTTACTTTTTTTAGATTGTTTGCCTTGTTTTAAATTAATTGAGACAGATACTCCGATGCAGCGATAGTCGTTGAACTGTTTGGTCGATGCCTTGCCGATATTTCCGGACAGATCGAGGTCAAGATCTTGTCTGTTCGTTTGGAACACGTCGTTGGCATATAAACGGAGTGTGAGCCTATCGTCCCATACCTTTTTCTGTATAGCCATCGATACAGACCAGTGTGGATTGACGGTAGCTTGTCCGAGAGCCATACGTCCGTTATAGAAGCCCGACACTTCGGCATTCAATCCGGCCGGAAGTATGAACTGGTTGTTGATGCTAACAGAGGGAGTAAACAGTTTCTTTTCGATTGTTTTTTCTGATTCTTTCCATTTGTATAAACTATAAAACAGGGTAGCATTGGCACTTATTCGCCACCATCTCTTTTGTATCAGATCGCCAGCATCCAACCGGAGTCCTATTCTTGAGTTACTTTTGAAATTCTCCGGGTAGACGATAGTCACATTATCATCCGAAACTTCTATATTTTGCATGATGGGGGCGTTTGTATAAGAGAAAAACAGGGTTGCCCGGTATAATTTCTGGTGAATATAAGCGAATTCTATATTATCCGTGAGCTCGGCTTTCAGGTCGGGGTTACCGGTTGAACGTGTATAATCATCCCATATATAATTGAACGGACTCAGGTCGCCATAGTTTGGACGGATGATCCTTTTGTTATATAAAAAGGAGATACTGTTGGATGTTTCCGGTATATTATATTGTATGGTCAGCGTTGGAAACAGGTGGATATAGTTGTCCGTATAGGAAGAGTCTTTCAGGTTTATGTCCGGTGAATATTGCGTTCCGCTGATACGGGTTTGCTCCAGGCGTAAACCTGCTTCCAGGTTGAATTTTCCAACCTGTCCGTTTATCTGGATATAGGCGGCGTTGATATTTTCATTATATTTATACATGTTACTCAGGCTGTTGTCGGGAAGCCACTGGCCGGTCATCAGGTTAGCATATAATGCACTGTTATCTAAATCTACCCATGTGAACTTCAGTCCGGAATAGAACTTGAATTTTGCCGGTAAAGGCATACTCCAGTTGGCTTGTGCGGAATACATGCGTATGTTACTGCTCATATCTCCTTTTAATGTGTCTCTGTTTAATATCTGTTCTTCCGGGTTTCGCATTTCGTTCAACATGGAAAGCGTTTGTTTATGCTTATGCAGCAGATAATCGAATGAAAGGTCGGCTGTCTGGTCCTTGTCGTTTTTGTAGTTTAGAAGAAAGCCGCCGGAAATGGCCCGTTGTTTGGTATAAGTCTGGCTTTGGGTATGAAGAGAGGAGTCGACAGGACTGCCGGATTTTTGAATGTATGTATCGGTGCTGCCGGGTATGCGCTTATTGAACAATGTTCCGTTGGTGGATACCTCAAAAGAGAAGTTGTCGTTTATATCGTAGTTCATTCCCAGGCGGGCCCAGTCTCCCTGATTACGATCTTTCATTCTTGAATTCTGGTTGATGTTCATCATGGGAGAGGATGCTGTATTTTGCAAATTGTATTCGCGGAAGATATCCAGCGTCGATTTATATTTCCCCTGGTAATGAGAATAATCGAGGAAAAGTCCGAGTTTATTCTTTTGGTAGGTCAGGCGTCCTCCGACGTTCCATTTGCCATCGGCTGATTGCTGGTAGCTTGTATTAGCCAGGGCGGTCCAGCCTTCAACGGTAACCTTTTGTGTTCGGATATCAATCAGCCCTGTTTTGCCGGCAGCATCATATTTTGCGGAAGGGCTGGTGATCAGATCGATATTTTTTATGGATGAAACAGGCATTGAGCGTAGATAATTGACCAGTTTGTCTCCGCTCAGGTAAGTGCTTTTACCATTGACCAACACCTGAATGCCGGTCTGTCCGTTCAGGATCACACTGCCATCTTCATTAACCATTACGCCCGGGAGACTTCTTAATGCATCCAGCACATTGCCCTGAGAGCCAAGTACCATGGCGTCCATATCGAAAATGGTCGTACCGGGTTTCATCGTCATCAGTTTTCGCATACCGGTTATTGTTACAGCGGAAAGTAGTTGAGCATCCTCTTCCATTATGACAGGAGGAAGGGGCCGGCTTTCTTTAGTTTGTATGGTAAGGTATTGCTTTTTATATCCCAGCATTGAAAACTCCAACAGGTATTTATCCGGTTTCACCTTAGGAAGAACAAACACTCCACAAGTGTCTGTGATGGTTCCGCTAATATAGGCGGAGTCAATAGTACTTTTAAGCAAGATGGTTACTCCCTCCAATGTTTCATTATTGATATCTGTCACTTTACCGGAAACTTTGATTTCTGTTTGCTGTGCATATAAAGGATAAACCAGTAACCCTAAAAGCAGTATCTGAATGATCTTTCTCGTCTTCATATTTTTGTTGTTTAATAATTTATCGGCAAAGCTATGGGGTGGGAAAGCGGGTTTCAAATAAGATTGACGAATTGCTGGTTTTTTGAGGTGAATTGCAGAATTCATATAAGTTCACTACATTTACACTATTGAAACGAAGATACACATGGATACTGATTTTATAAACATAACAACAGAAAATCTTGCCGATGAGCATTTATGCTGCATTATCCGTACTAAAAAGCCCCATCCCGGTGTTGAGGCAAAGCGTCAATGGCTTTCTGACCGGCTAAGTGAAGGTCATGTCTTTAGAAAGTTAAATGCGAAGGCAACGGTTTTTATCGAATATGCTCCTTTGGAAACAGCTTGGGTTCCCATAATTGGGGATAACTATTATTACCTCTATTGTTTATGGACTTTGGGCAGTTACAAAGGGAAGGGATATGGAAAATCATTGATGGAGTATTGCATTGCCGATGCCCAAGAAAAAGGTAAATCCGGTATTTGTATGCTCGGGGCAGAAAAACAAAAATCCTGGCTTTCCGACCAGTCATTTGCGAAAAAGTTCGGCTTTGAGGTGGTCGATACTACCGATAACGGATATGAATTGCTCGCACTTTCTTTTGACGGAACAATGCCGAAGTTTGCACAAAATGCGAAAAAGCTGGAAATAGAAAGCAAGGAGTTGACAATTTATTATGATATGCAGTGTCCTTATATCGATCAAAAAATTGGGATTGTTAAACAATATTGTGAAATGAATGATGTTCCTCTATCATTGATTCTGGTAGATACATTACAAAAAGCGAAAGATTTGCCTTGTGTTTTCAATAACTGGGCTGTGTTTTATAAAGGAAAATTTGAAACGGTGAATTTAATACAAGACGTTACCCACCTGGAGAGAATACTTAAGAAATGAAAGTACAATTTTGACTTCCTTGCAATAAGAATACTGGTAAAACACATCGAAAATAATTAATTTTGCACCCTTTTTCGGAAGAGTATTATATTTAATTCTAAACAAAGACAGACGATGAAAAGATTATTTCCCGCTAGCCTGTTTGTGTTGGCTGGTATGCTTTTGCAGCTGGTTGGCTGTAAAGATGATGAAGTATCCCTACCCGATGAAGGTGGTCTTGTAATTGAAGAATTGCCCGTCAGGATGACGGAAGCTGCCTATAATGAGGATAATACGTATTATTTGCTGAACGATGAAGAATCGCCGGATATTTATTTCGATTCGAGCCAGCGCAGTTTCTATGTCACTCAGCCGTTGCAGATTCAATTGGACGACGATCACAATTTCCAACTCCGCTTTTATAGCCCCAGAGCGTTGAAAAACGTAACCATCTGGGCGACTATTGATGGATATGATGAAGAGTTCATGTTTATGTCGCTCGAAAAGGTGCTGCCGTTTCAGCAACTTCGGGTATGTATTCCGTTTGCCACTCAAGACTTGACGGCTTATACCCGTAGCGGAAAAAAGATCCGTATCATGGCAAACCCGTATCTGACGGGAGAAAACATTTCTTTCACGGTAGAGTCTGACGATCCTTATTGGGACAGGTTGCAATCTATTCGTTGCAAATGGCGCATCGCTTTTGGCAGATATAGCGACACTCAGGCTAGCTGGAAATATAAAATGAAGGCTTCGCATACACGTGAAGCTGTAGCTATTGCGCTGAACATGAGTTATATGTTCTCTTCGCAAAAGTTCGAGAAAGCATTGTATGAGTTTGGACCGTTGCATAGTAACAATGACAGGGTGGAGATCGACAAAAGCGCCTTGTTGACGAAAGTGCTTAATCATGCAGGACTGGTTTTCGGATATACGACAGGAGTCATGGGGCTGGGGGGAGGAACTACCTTCGGTATGCATGAGGTGTGTTATTTGGAGCATTATGCCGACGATAAAAGTATTACGGAGACTATCTTTCACGAATTTGCACACTGTGTCGGATATGGCCATGCCGGAAACATGACATACGAACAAACCGGACCAGGCTGGCCTACTTTGTGTAATAATGTATATGTAGATTTGTCGCTGGAGAAAGAACTGCCGGTTTATTCTCGCCGTTTCTTACATACCCGCCGGAGTAAAAACAGGTATTTTGACGATATCTATGTAGCTTCTAAATATATTATTGAAGATCCGGAACTGGATGCCCTCGATGGTGGGTTGTCACCGTTACGCGAAGAGAATACTTCTGAGGGAAACGATGGAGAACCTGTTACTTTCAAGCTGGATTATTCAGATGTACCGGGAGCAACAGCAGCTACTTTCCGTCCGAAAGATGTGTTTGCATATGGTGATACGTTGTATGTCGTGAATGATGCCGATAATAACTATAGCCTGGAAGTATTCAGTATAGCAAACGGTGGTAAGAAGCATTTGGAAAGTATCAAAGAATGGACCTGGGAGGATACTCAGGAAAAATTTGCAGGTCGACCGAATGGGGTTACACGTGCTAACGGAAAGATTTACGTTACTCATGAGGGTAGCCGAACGGAGATTTTTGATGCGGCAGACCATCAGTTTATTACTTGTATCGGTACCGGTAGTTGGGGAACAGGGCCTTCGCAGACTGTTCATGCTTTTGATGTGCTATATTATAAGGGACTGATTATGATTCATGATAAACGTTATATCGATATTGTGGAAGAACGAATTTTGGAACCGGGGAAAAAGGCTCCGCGTATCTATATCCGTTCCGAACATTTGGGTGAAACCGCCGGTACTTATGGAATGGCAGTAGATGAACAGAGCGGACTGTTGTATTCCACTCATCCGTCCAAACGCATAGATATCTTTACTCCTGATGTTATTCGTGAAGGAGTAACGTTTAAACGTGTCGATCAGCTGACGTATGCAAATATTCCTTATGCCTTGGATTTTTATGAAGGTCGGTTGTTTGTTAGTTCAAACGGCAAGGAGAAGTTTAGCGAAGTCGATCCGGTGACAGGCGAAATCTTGAAAGATTACACGGTTGTTGGAGATGTCACCTTGCAGGTCCCGGAAAAATTCTGTATTCGCCGTAATACCTTGTTTATTATAGACCGTACAAAGAGCGGAGCGTGTATCTATGCAATCCCTATGAATGAATTAAACTAAGTTGATCCCATAAAAAATGAAAGTGAATATGAAAATGTATGTTTATATCTGGTTGGTATTGTTGGGTATGCTGACCATTCGGTGCAGCAGTGATGATATAGGGAACCCGGAGGAGGGTTCGCCCGAATATGATAGTTATTGGTATTATTCTTATGAGGCTGCACAGTTAGTTAATGCGGAAACTTTAGGAATGGAAGCCTTGGAAGACTTCTCTCCTTATACTGTAGCACATTTGGGAGATACTCTTTTTATTGCTAACATAGGAAAGGAAGGAAACAGTTTGTTGGTATTCAATACAAAGGAGGGGCGATTGCTAGATGTGGTGAAATCATGGCAATTCGACAATGAGGAAAAGAATTTCGGGAGTTCGATCGAAGCTATTGTTCCGGCAGGAAATCGATTATATGTTGCTGAGCGGCAGTCGCGCATTCATGTGTTCGAACTACCGGATCTGACTTATGTCACTTGCATTGGGAATGGAAAATGGAGTGGTCCGGTATTTCAGGCACAAGCGCTTGCGGTGAAAGATGGCCTTATCTTTGCACGCGACAAGAACGGAAAGGTCAGTATTTATAAAGAGTCGGATGTTACTCAAGAAAATTATCAGAAGATAAACCGTCATTGGCAAGTTTCCGGAAATAACAGTCCGGGTAACAATGGTTTTGCTCCCCACTATATGCAGTTCAATGCGGAAGGGAATATTCTGCTTACAGATTATGAGGGAAAGAAAATACGTGTGCTCGATCCGACATTGGTAAATGATGATTTGGTAAACGGAACTTCCATTGATATGGACGAACTGTCTCTTTCTCTCGATTTTAAACCTAAGACGCTTGCTTTGTGTAACGAACGTTGGTATGCAACCGGCGATAACGATGCTATCAATATATATGATAGCCAACAAGGTGAATGGGTGAAAAAAATAAAGACCATCAAAGGATACTCTTTTTTACTGCCTGTTCGTATTTATGCGCAGAACGATTCGGTGTTGTGGGTTTCGGATACACATAAGTCGATGCAGACATTGGTAAAAATGATTGTGCATAAAGGAGAGATACGCGAGTAAGTATCTAAGCGTGACAAGCATGTGTTTAGTGGATATTTTCTTAAAAATATGTGCTTTCTAATTTGTTGTCTATCAGGTATGGTTGAAATATTGGTGTATTTTTTTTGCTTAAAGTATTGCAGAATTAAAAATAATATCTACCTTTGCACCGCAATCGAGAGAGATTGATTATCCAAGAAGAGGTTCGGTAGTTCAGTTGGTTAGAATACATGCCTGTCACGCATGGGGTCGCGGGTTCGAGTCCCGTCCGGACCGCCTCTTTTGAATAATGTTTTTTTTATTATTTGGTTCGGTAGTTCAGCTGGTTAGAATACATGCCTGTCACGCATGGGGTCGCGGGTTCGAGTCCCGTCCGGACCGCCAGTAAAGTCTGTTAGTCGTTAGATTAGCAGACTTTTTTTATATATTGGTGTTTCATGTGTTATGGCTTTTTTTATTTTCCAATTACATCTTTAGAAAACAGGTTTGTTACAAATCTACACTGTTTGGCAACTTTTCATAAACCATACGGTGATATGTTATGATAATTTGTTACTTTTGCAACTCAATATAAAAAAGAAAACGGAGAAAGAAAAATGGACGTCGCCATTATTAAGTATAATGCCGGAAATATCTACTCAGTGAATTATGCACTGAAACGATTGGGCGTAAGTCCTGTGATAACAGCGGACCCGGAGCTATTAAGTAAAGCAGATAAAGTGATCTTCCCGGGTGTAGGGGAGGCACAAACGACAATGGCTCATCTGCAGGAACATAAACTGGATGCTGTTATCAGGGATCTGAAACAACCCGTATTGGGTATTTGTCTGGGTATGCAATTAATGTGTCGTCATTCTGAGGAAGGAGATGCAGAGTGCCTGGGGATTTTTGACACGGAAGTAAAGCGGTTCATTCCCCACCGTCATGAGGATAAGGTGCCCCATATGGGATGGAATACTATAACTCAGGTTAAAGACGGTTTATTTACCGCACAATTGGAGAACAAATTTGTTTACTTCGTACATAGTTATTATGTACCCGTAAATGAATATACGGCTGCTACCACTAATTATATATTACCGTTCAGTGCTTCGCTGCATAAGGATAACTTCTATGCAACGCAGTTCCATCCGGAGAAAAGTGGTTCGGTCGGTGAAGTAATTCTGAGGAACTTTCTAAAACTGTAAGAAAATATGATCGAGCTTATCCCTGCAATAGATTTGATAGATGGCAAATGTGTCCGCCTGACGCAAGGCGATTACGATACCAAGAAGGTGTACAACGAAGATCCGCTGGAAGTGGCGAAGATGTTCGAAGCGCATGGCATCCGTCGTTTGCATGTAGTGGATCTGGACGGTGCCCGTCAGGGGCGGATCATCAATTACCGTGTGCTGGAAAGACTGGCGACACGGACCGCTTTGGTGATAGACTTCGGCGGCGGACTGAAGCAGGAAGATGATCTGGAGATTGCTTTTGAAAGCGGTGCGCAGATGGTGACCGGCGGAAGTATCGCAGTGAAGAACCCGGAAGTTTTTACTTCCTGGATAACCAAGTTCGGAAGCGAAAAAATTATATTAGGCGCTGATGCGAAAGATAAAAAGATTGCTATCAGCGGGTGGGAGGAAACTACTGATAAGGAACTGATCCCTTTCATCGAGGGGTATTACGACAAAGGAATCACAAAAGTGATCTGTACGGATATCAGCCGGGATGGAATGTTGCAGGGACCGGCTGTCGGATTATATAAGGAAATACGGGAAGCATTGCCTTTTATATATATCATAGCCAGCGGCGGTGTCAGTTCGATTGAAGATATAGAAAAACTGGCTGAGGCGGGAATACCGGCGGTAATTTTCGGCAAAGCCATCTACGAAGGAAAGATCGATTTGAAAGATCTGCTTCGTTTTACGTGAAACAAAGGAGAAATCAACGTATGCTAGCCAAGAGAATAGTGCCCTGTCTGGATATCAAAGATGGAAAAACAGTAAAAGGTATTAATTTTGTAAACTTCCGCGATGCAGGGGATCCTGTGGAGTTGGGAGCACAATACAGCCGGGAGGGAGCCGACGAGCTTGTCTACCTGGATATAACCGCTTCGCATGAAGGACGCAAGACCTTTACCGAACTGGTCAAAAAAGTAGCTGCAAATATCAGCATCCCTTTTACTGTGGGCGGCGGTATTAACGAATTGAAAGACGTAGACCGTCTGTTGAGTGCCGGTGCCGATAAGGTATCCATCAACTCGGCGGCACTGCGCAACCCTTCGTTGATCGAAGAGATCGCGAAGAACTTCGGAAGCCAGGTCTGTGTCGTAGCCATCGATGCAAATTATGAGAATGGCGACTGGATCTGTTATCTGAACGGCGGACGTATCCCGACTGAGAAACATCTTTTCCAGTGGGCGGCCGAAGCCGAAAACCTGGGAGCCGGAGAGATCCTGTTTACCAGCATGACACACGATGGTGTGAAAGACGGTTATGCAAACGAGGCGTTATCGACTCTGGCGGACAACCTGCATATCCCGGTCATCGCATCGGGCGGTGCCGGAAAGATGGAACATTTCCGTGATACATTCGCGGCAGGTAAGGCCGATGCGGCATTGGCTGCCAGCGTATTTCATTTCGGTGAAATCGGCATAGCCGACCTGAAGCAGTATCTGAACAGGGAAGGAATCAATGTAAGAATATAATTACAAGAATAAGATGAAATTAGATTTTGAAAAAATGGGCGGACTTATCCCGGCAATCGTTCAGGATAACAATACCAACAAAGTATTGATGCTGGGTTTTATGAATGAAGAAGCCTATGAAGAAACAAAGGAAACCGGTAAGGTGACATTCTTCAGCCGTACAAAGAACCGTTTATGGATGAAAGGCGAAACCAGCGGCAACACCTTGCAGGTGGTTAGCATGATGGTGGATTGCGACAATGATACGATCCTGATCAAAGCCAATCCTGCTGGTCCGGTTTGCCATACAGGTGCTGATACCTGCTTCGGCGAAAAGAATGTGGAAGATATCATGTTCCTGAAATATTTGCAGGACTTTATCGAACAGCGCCGCCAGGAAATGCCGGAAGGCTCTTATACGACCTCCCTGTTTTTGAAAGGTGTGAACCGTATGGCCCAGAAAGTGGGAGAGGAAGCGGTTGAAACTGTGATCGAAGCGACCAACGGAACGGAAGACGGCTTTATCTACGAGGCATCCGACCTGATCTATCATCTGATCGTATTACTGACCAGCAAAGGACTTCGTCTGGAAGACCTGGCACGCGAATTAAAGAAAAGACATAAAGGATAAATTACTATGGAAGATACAACACTGCTCAGACTGGATGGCGTAGAAATCTGCCGCGATGAAAATGTCATATTGCACGATGCCTCTTTTACCTTGTAAAAGAGTGTAGTTCGTTTTAATCTTTTATAAATCAGCGATTAAAAGTGTTTTTATAAAGATGCAGGTAACGATATAGTAGTGGAAGTTCAGCTACACATTGCATTGCTCTGCATAATTTCAA